>WQSP01000009.1 GCA_009787795.1 Treponema sp. | reverse complement strand
AGCGATACGGGAATCGGCATTGCAGATCACGAAATGGATCATATTTTTGCAGGCTACGATCAAATTGACGCTGTAGAAAAATTCCGCAAAGGCGGCTCGGGCCTTGGTTTGCATATTTCAAAAAAACTTGTAGATTTAATGAAAGGAACGCTTGCTTTAAACAGCGAACTTGGAAAAGGCAGCGTTTTTACATTAACCGTACCGCAAAAAGTGCTGGCTGACACTGTAATTGACAGTGAAACACGCAACAGGCTTATGAGTTTCAGTTATATCGTAAAATGACAATTTGCGTTTCATTTCTTGTTTGCCAAAATTATCAAAAGGGCAATATCACCCTGACGCACGCCCGGTATCCGAGCCGCCTGCCCGACATTGAACGGTTTTACAGCCTTCAGTTTTTCCTTTGCCTCGCTTGACAATCCCTTAATGACTGTATAATCCATATTGGGATCAAGTTTTATGGCGTCCATTTTTGCGGCTTTTGCGGCAAAGCGGGTTTCTTTTTCGATGTAGCCTTCGTACTTTTTATCCAATAACACGCGCTCAACAATCTCCGCAGGGAAACGCAATAATTCCGGGTCGTTTGTGTTAGCTGCAACTGAAGCATTCTTTTTCTGCGCAATAAGTTCTTTCACTTCGTCTAACTGTTTCGTCTTTTCCAAAAAGCGTTCCCATCTTGCATCATCGACAAGTCCTGCCTCGCGTCCTTTGGGAGTCAGCCGCGTATCCGCCGTGTCGTGGCGAAGCATCAATCTGTGTTCGGCGCGGCTTGTAAACATACGGTAAGGTTCTTTTGTTCCCAAGGTTGTAAGATCATCGACAAGTACGCCGATATACGCCTCGGCGCGCCCGAGTATCAGCGGCGGTTTATTCTGCATTTTCATCGCGGCATTAATACCTGCCATAAGTCCCTGCGCAGCGGCTTCTTCATAACCCGAACTGCCGTTAGTCTGCCCTGCCACAAAAAACCCTGAAAGACGTTTTGATTCCAACGACGGAAACAAATCAAGCGGATCTAGGTAATCGTATTCAACGGCATAAGCGGGGCGGACAATGTGCGCCTCTTCAAGACCGGGAATACTGTGAATAAAATCGCGCTGAACATCCTCGGGCAATGAACTTGACGCGCCGTTCATATACATCTCGTTGGTTGAAAGACCTTCAGGCTCAATAAAAATGTGATGCCGCTCGCGCTCAGGGAAGCGCACAACCTTGTCTTCGATACTTGGACAGTAACGCGCTCCTGCGCCTGTAATCTTTCCGCCGAAAAGCGGCGAACGGTGAATATTTGCCTTGATAATTTCGTGTGTCTTCGTTGTCGTATAGGTTATCCAGCATGGAATGGAAGGCCTTTCGGAAACGTTGCTGACATCAAACGAAAATGGCTGCATTTCGTCGCCATCCTGTTTTTCCATTTTGGAAAAATCAATCGAGCTGTCCGCTATTCGCGCGGGCGTACCGGTTTTTAATCGTCCCACAGAACAGCCAAGCCGTCTTAACGAAACGCCCAACCCGTTTGCCGCTTCTTCGCCAAGCCTCCCTTGCGGCGCGTCAAACTCGCCGATAAATATTCTGCCTTCCATAAAAGTGCCCGAAGCAAGCACAACAGTCCGCGCCGTTATGCGGTGACCGCGCTGTGTTATTACGCCTGCGATTTTTGGCTGACTGTCATTGTCATCAATTATAAAATCGGTAACAGTATCCATAAAAATCGTGAGATTTTTTTGTTTTTCCAAAACGGAACGCGCCGCCGCCTGATAAGCGTGTTTGTCGGCTTGCGCGCGCGGCGCTTGCACTGCAGGACCCCTGGAGCGGTTTAACACCCTGTATTGTATCATTGTCGCGTCTATCAGTTTTGCCATCTCTCCGCCAAGAGCGTCCACTTCCCGCACCAGGTTTCCTTTTGACAAACCGCCAACCGCAGGATTGCATGAAAGCGCGCCGATTTTATCGGGGTTCTGCGTAATTAGAAGCGTGGAAAAACCAAGGCGCGATGTTGCAAGCGAAGCTTCGATGCCGGCATGACCGCCGCCTATTATTATGCAATCGTAATCCATTTATTCTTGCCAATCAAAAACAATCGTATAACTTCCTCTTATCGACGGATTCAATTCAAGCAAAGGTTTAAAAAGCGATTCGGCGGAATCACGCGCCTGTTCCATTAGCCCTTCATTTGCGCTAACTTGATCTTCCTTTTCAAGTTTTGAATCGCCCAACAGATCAAGTACTTCCTGAGGTTTTATTGCGCGCGGAAAAAGTCCGCCGCCCGAAAGATCATAAGATCGCGCCCGTTCGGGGTATTGTTCGTGCGCAAGAATTTCAACAGGCGGCATTTTGATAACAAGCCGCGAGCCGCTTTCCCTTACGATGATTTTTTCGCAGTCAAATCCAAGTTTGATTGTACCGTCCAAAACAATAAGCACATTGCGCGCGTTAAGCCAGTTGCCCGGATTATACGCTCTCTGGGTAATGGATTGATAATTATATACAAGGCAAACATACTCGGAAGCAGGCAGGATTTCCTTTACCAGTGTGCTGATATTGGTCTCAATTAATTGTTTTATCACCAAAGGCTTTTTTGCCGCTGTCCACACAACTGCAACCAGTAATATTAAAAACAGACTTACAGATATGATTAACGCCGACAATAAAGGCGTCTTTTGCCTTCTAAAATGAAATTTATGCTTTTTTCCCGTTTTTTTTTCAGAGGTTTCCGTGTCATTTTTTTGATTATCGACCGATTCTTGTTCCATAAACCTCTCCTGCTCCTGTATTATACATCCTCATCGTCCGCCAGATCAATATCACCTAAAAATTTCTGCGTTTTTCCTTCCGGCAGTTTTTCTACATCCAGAAGTTTGCGCTCGATGGCGCGTGAACGAACGCCCGCCTTGTCAATTTCCTTGCTTGCAGAATCGAGTTTTTCTTTTGTTTTTTGCAAAACATCGCCGAACTTGCCGAATTCTGTTCTGACGGCGCCAAGCAAACTCCAAATCTCGCTTGTGCGTTTTTCTACCGCAAGGCTTCTGAATCCCATTTGCAGACTGTTTAAAAAAGCGGAAATTGTAGTCGGACCTGTGATTGTAACCTTATGCGTATTCTGAAGACTCTCGAACAAACCCGGAATGCGCAGAACTTCCGCATATAAACCCTCAAAAGGAAGGAACATTATGCCAAACTCTGTCGTGTTCGGCGGATCGATGTATTTTTCGCGGATATCTTTTGCAAACTTTTCAACTTTTGCCCTTAATTCTTTCTGCGCCTGCAAAACATTTTCCTTTATGCCGCTTTTGTATGCAGCCAACAGCATTTCGTAATCGACTGTTGGAAATTTAGCGTCGATTGGAAGATAAATTATTTTATTGGAATCTTCCTTGCTGGGAATCCTGACCGCAAATTCAACATGTTCGCGGCTGCCTTCTTTTATTTTTACATTTTGATCATATTGATTCGGCGTTAAAATCTGTTCAAGTATTGCGCCAAGCTGATATTCGCCAAGCACGCCCTTGTTTTTTACATTTGCCAGAACATTCTTAATGCTGCCTACGTCGCTTGCAAGCGTTTGCATTTCGCCAAGACCTTTTTGCACCATTTCAAGACGCTCGCTTACAATTTTAAACGATTCGCCAAGGCGCGTTTCCAGAGTTTTATGCAGTTTTTCGTCTACGGTCTGGCGCATTTCGTCCAATTTTTTTTCATTGCCCTGCTGAATATCCGCAAGCTTTTTTTCTACCGCATCGCGTGATTTTTCAAGGCCGTCTTTTGTTTCTCTTGTCAGCATGCCGATATTTGAAGAAAACTTTTCTTCAAATGTTTTTAATGTTGCAGAAAGTTCGTCGCGGTTTATTTTTAATGCAGACGCAAGCTCTTCGCGCGTATCTTTTGCGGCATTGTTTGTTTCAAGGCGGTTTCTGCCGAATTCATCGCGCAAAGTCGCTTCGTTTTTTTCCAAACGCTGCGAGTACTCGATGAGTTTTCGCCCCACATCAGCCTGTGCGCCTTGTTTGTTTTTGGAAAAAAAAGCGATCATCACTATAAATTGAATAACAATTATGCAAAGAAGAATCAAATCCAACATGTTTTCGCTCATGTCAAATTATTAACCAAATTTATGCATAATGTCAAGAACAGGCTTATTTCCCCACGCAAAAACGGCTGAACATTTCTTCCAGAATGTCGGCAGTGGAAACCTCTCCCGTAATTTCACCCAATGAATTGACAGCGTCCCTTAAAAGCGGCGCAATCAAGTCAAGCGGCTCTTCTTTCTCTTCCAGCGCAAGCGCTTCTTCAAGCGAAATGCAGGCACAATCAACAAGTTTTTTCTGGCGGACTGTTCCAAGCGACACAGGAGAAAGTTCTTCATTGAATTCCGCAGTCTGCCTGAAAATCGCGGATGCAATAACATCATATAATACGGCGATTCCTTCGCCTGTTTTTGCGCTGACGCATACAGGCGAAATATTTTGAATCGGAAACGGATTTGGCAAAGGCGCAATGTCGCATTTATTCCAAATATAAATATACTTGGACAAACATTCATGTTTTTCGTTTTCGTTTTCATTCAGCAAATACAACACAAGATCGGCTTCGTCCAAAAGTTTTAGGCTGCGTGCAACGCCGATTTTTTCCGCAGAATTGTCACTTTCGCGCAGTCCCGCGGTATCAATCAGGCGAACGGGTATTCCCTTAATTGAAACAAACGCTTCTATCCAGTCGCGGGTTGTGCCTGGAACTTCCGTAACAATGGAGCGGTCTTCTTTTAAAAGCGAATTGAACAAACTTGATTTTCCCGAATTGGGAGGTCCCGCAATTACAAGAGTGATTCCCTCCTGATAAATTCTTTCAACCTGCCATGAGCGCGACAAATTTTTCAGGCGATCCAAAACTTCATTTACAATTTCTTTGCTTGGAAGCCTTCCTTCTTTTTCGTCCGTATCCGCGCTTATCTCGTCTTCCGAATAATCAAGAAAAATTTCGGCAGCCGCAAGAGCGCGTACAAGCATGTTTTTTATTTCGTTTATCTCTTTTTCCAAAGAGCCGCCAAGACGCGAAATTGCGTGACGGCGGCTTATATCGGTTTTGGCGGATACAATTTCCATGACAGATTCGCTTCTTGTAAGATCGATTTTACCGTTCATGAACGAACGAAATGTAAATTCTCCGGGAAGCGCGGCGCGAAAACCTGCGTTTGTCAAAACATTCATTACGGCTTTCCCTGCAACGCTTCCGCCGTGACAGCAAATATCAAGGCTGTCTTCGCCTGTGTAACTCTTTGGTGAGCGAAAAACAGAAATTAAAACTTCATCGATTTTTTCGTCTTTATTTACAATCCAGCCGTGAACGACAGTATTGCCCGCCGCTTCACTTAAAGTTGTTTTTTTTGCATTTGAAAAAACGCAATCTGCAAGCTCTATGGAGTTTTTACCGGAACAGCGAATCAATGTTAACGCGCTGTTTGCAGGCGTTGTCGCAAAAGCGGCAATGGGCAATTCATCCGTATAATTCATTTATCTAAATCGCTTCCCGCAAAACGCAATTTAATAAAAAGCCACGGAGCGGCAATTGAAATCCAAAGACTTACAAGGGCGCAGCAGAGAAACATATAAAGAAAAATATTCTGACTTTCTGTAACATGCTGAATGATTAAAATTACCCTATAAACAATTACCGCAAGGACAATTACCCCCGTAAAAAAACGCGCAAGCAGAATAAGAATTTTTTTATACCCTTTACTGTCAAGATAATCCCTGCTTTTAAAACCGATGTATTTTTTATTTAGGCAATAACCAATTCCCATTCCAAGAAGGATTCCCGCAGGCATAACAAAATAATATTCGGGGCGATACAATATCATAATAAAAGAACCTGCGGCAATCGCTATCATGCAAGCGCGAAATCCGCCTTTTAAAAAAAGCGATTCGATTGTTTTTCGCAAAAATATGAATCCTGCATAGATGATTGCTATGATAACCCACCCGATTCTTATATTTAAATTAAAATTATTCTCTTTAAGCTGCATTTGATAAATAAAAACAAGCCAGACGCACAGCAAGGTAACAATGCATATTTGCAATCCTGATTTTTCATCGATACACCAATAGATAAAAAAAGAAAACGCCAGTATTAAAAATAAAAACGCCAGTTCCAAATTTGATAAAATAAATTGAATCATTTAAAAACCCTCAAAAAAGTTTTGTCGCAGGCGGTTAATTGCAATATTTTGCGCGGGCGTTACCCTAATGCCCGAATTCGATCTTGTCATAACATCCCTTAGAATTACCTGCATGTATGACCTGTCGATTGTAATCAAAATGAAAAACTTGTATTTTTGCACTGTTTCATCGCTGTCATAATTCAAATACCTTACCCAGTGACTTTCCGTTTTTTCCGCGCCCGGATAAAGGGTACCGGAAGCATTTTTAACCATTGCCTCGAAAAATGCGCCGTATTCGTCATCAGGGTACAACGAAGATGTCGCAATCATTCTTCTCTCCACTCTTGCCGCAGCCAGCATCGGAAAATCAAAAGACGGCGAATAGTTTCCCGCCCATCTTTCCAATGCCTGTAAATTCAATCCCTCATTTTCACCTATAAATATATACTTATTTCTAAATGCTTCCAACCTTTCAACAGCCGCATTGCTTCCGGCAAAATATGCGAAAAGCCACTGCGGCAAGTTGTCGTTTTCTATTATGCTGTCCAAGTCAAAAATGTCATTCTGTTCATAAATGCTTAGATCAACTTCCGGAACAAACGAATTGTTGTTTTGATTAAGGCACGAGGAAAAAACGGCAATCGATAAGAAAAACGCAAGTCTATTCATTTTGCATTTCTTCGTTTTCAACAGCGACAGGATTCAAATCGGCGGCTAAAATTTCCATCGGCGGCATGTAATAAAGCGCAAATTCATCCCAAAGCACAGTGGACAAGGATTCTGTCTCTTCTTCGGCAGATTCATCGGACAACTCCGCCGCTTCGTTTAAAAAACCAAGTGTAATCCAAAATTCGTCCTTAATTTTTGAACTGATGGAGATCGGCGCCGATGTCATTTCAACATTAACAATGTTTCCAAAAATGTTAATGTTTGCAGACAAACTGTCAGGCTGAACTGTAAAACCGATACCTGCCGTTAAAAAAGCGTTAACATTGGCTTCCTCGGCAGACTGCGGCAAATCAAAAATTTGCGAAACGGAATCCAAATCGGAAGACAATGTCAAAATCATCCTGTTTTCGCGCATTGATAATATTAGATTGGCGTTATTGGAAGAACCAAACCGAATCGAGAAAAAATCACCGTCATTAATCGGTTTTAAACGGAACAAAACCTGCCAAATTTTAATTGCATCATTGCCGACAATGACCTTAGGCAGCCTTAAAACATTATCAGAACCGGTAACAATTCCATAAGTTCCATCTGCTCCCATCCATTCGGAAGCGTTTCCGGAAACGGGAACTATCGATCGTTCCGCCGCAGTACTCATTTTTGAATCGTTTAAATTGCCTTCAAAGGTATACCAATGAATAAGCTGCGAAATATTGCTGGAAACAAGATGAACATACACATCCATGGAGGAAACAAGAAGCGAAACTCTCTTTTGATACCCTGCCAATCCGCTGAAATTATCTACCGGAAAAACTTCCGCATGCAAGGAAAAAAACCCGCTTTGATCGGGAGCTTTCCAAAATTGGCTTCCTGCGCCTTCCGAGAATTTTCCTTGGCTTATAATTCTTTTTCCTTCGTACCAAACAATATACGGATCAAAAGAGTCGTCAAACTCAATGTCCGCTTCAAGCATTATAATGGATTCTTTGGGTATAAGATGCGAACTTTCCGCAACGCCGGGAAGATATATATTTATCCCCTCATAAGAAAAATAATTATTGCCAAGATAGAATATGTCCTTTTCCATTCTTTGCAGAACGTTTTTTCCTCCCATAACCTGCATAATAATTGTGTATCTTCCCTTTGGCATGTCGGCAGACAGTTTAAACTCGGGCAAAGCTCCATCAAGACTTTCAACAAGAATAATGCTTGCATCTTCCGGCGTATCGTCGTCTTCCAGACAATAGGCAATCTTTTCGCCCGTTATCTCTCCCTGAGAGTCTTTCAAATAAATTATCAACGAAGAAATATCCGGGTCCTCGGACACAGATTCCTCAAAATAGGGGCGAATCATATCTTCCGATTTTGCAAACGAACATTCGTCCAGAGGAATGTCGTTAATCAGCAAAACTACCTTATAATTGCCTGCCGAGGGAAAAAGTGCGTCCAGAGCGTCACAACTGCCGCAAATCATGCACAAAATGACAGCAAAAATGAGAAAAAACGCTTTGTCGACAACTTTTTTCATTAACATTTAGACTAATATATCACCAATTTGGCAAATAATCAACTTTCTTAATGTCCAACTATCTGATATTATATAGCATGAGAACAAAAGCAATCATTCATGTCGACCGCTTTTTGGGCAATTTAAACGCCATCCGTACCAGGATTGGAAATGAAAGGCAAATTTGCGTTTCCTTAAAGGCAAATGCCTATGGTCATGGAGCGCTGGAGATAGCAAAAAGAAGCCAGGAAGCGGGTGCAAATTGCTTTGGGGTGGCGACTGTATCGGAAGGAATCGAAATTCGAAAAGGGGGCATTAAAGCGCCCGTTCTTTTGTTGTCTCAGGGGCACCCTGCCGAAATCCCAAGAATTATAGAAGCCGATTTAATACCCTTTGTTTCCGATATTGATTTTGCCGACGAATTAAACAAGGAAGCATCCGATAAAAAAACAAAACTGCAAGTTCATATAAAAATCGACACCGGTATGGGACGAATCGGGTGTCTTGCAGAAGATGCCGCAGCGCTTGCAACACATATTTCCAAATGTTCAAACCTGACATTAAAAGGAACCGCCACGCATTTGGCATCTTCCGACTCAATTGACAGACAGGATATCGATTATACAAAACTTCAGTTAACGCGTTTTAAAAAAGCCGTAGCCGCCATCAAAGCTGCAGGGATCGATCCCGGAATACTTCATGCGGCGAATTCAGGCGGGATTGTTTTGCATCCCGATTCATGGCTGGACATGGTAAGACCGGGCATCCTTCTATACGGATTCAAAGCGGCGCAGGAATACGAGCTTCCCATTGCACACATGAAAAAATTGGTAAAATGCAAAGCCCTGATGGTAGAGCCTGTAATGGAACTGGTCAGCACAGTGGCACTGATAAAAAAAATAAAAAAAGGCGAATCCGTTTCTTACGGCAGAACATGGACAGCCCCGATGAACACAAACATTGCAATTTTACCCGCAGGTTATGCCGACGGACTTCCCCGTCTTGCAAGCAACAGATGGCAGGTAATAATCAAAGGCGATCCTTATCCGTTGATTGGACGTATCTGCATGGATCAATGCTGTATCGATATCGGGCCCGAACCAAAAGTTGAACGTTGGGACGAAGCTGTAATATTTGGCAGCGATATTATTCCCGAAGATGAAAATTTTCCAATTATTATGCAAAGCGCGGCAGCACTGGCAGAATCTGTAAGAACAATTCCTTACGAGATTTTATGCAATGTAAACAGAAGGGTGCCGCGGGTATACAAATAATTCATTTTCATTGCCTGCAGATTCCATCCAAGCCTGAAAATTAAAATTCATTCCTGTTCGTGACAATTCTGCTTATCAAACCGTAACTTACTGCTTCTTCTGCATTCATCCAATAATCGCGATCCGTGTCTTTTTCCACCTGCGAAACCTGATTGCCTGTTTCATGCGCAATAAGCTGATTTATTTTCCCGCGAAGTTTTTCAAGTTCTTTTGCGTGAATTTCGATATCCGTTGCAACGCCGCGTATCCCCGAAAGCGGCTGATGAATCAGGTAATGGCTGTTGGGAAGCCCCACGCGTCTTTCTTTGGGAGAAGCAAGCTGAATGATTGCGGCGGCGCTTGCGACAAGTCCCATGCCAATCGTCCACACCTGCGGCTTGACAAAACGAATCATATCAAAAATCGCGTAACCCGCATCTGCGTCTCCGCCGGGAGAATCGATAAAAATGCGGATTGGCTCATCGTTCATATCTTCCAACAGCAAAAGCTGACGAATTGTTTTTTCCGCCAGTTCTTTATTGATTTCGCCCGACAGCAAAATCGTGCGGGTTTTTAACATTCTTGCCGCAAGCGGATCAATAACAGGCGGTTTTCCGTTTACCTGCTCATCGTCGTTATCGTCGTCTTCTTCATTGAAAAATGGACTCATAATGTAGCCTCCAACCTAATAATATCAAAATATTCAAACAGAAACAATATTAATCATTTACGGATTTTCATAACTCTTGTAAAGAAACCTGCGTATTTTCAGCTGTGCGTTCTTTTCAAACTGTTCTTTGCGGACGCAGAAATCGCCGATTTTTTTATATACGGGCAACAATCGGTTTACTTCTTCAATTTCTTTTTTGATAATGCTTTTGACAAAACTGTCCTCATTTTCCCTTCCCGGATAATCTGTCTTTATATTTTCATAATTGGGAACCATTACCGCATAAATGATCTCGCCGCCTTTTAATCTTCTGCCCACAACAAGCGTCTCCGCTATAATGCGCGATGCCGAAAAATGCGCTTCGATTTCTTCCGGGTATACATTTTTCCCTCCTGCGCCTACGATCAGGTTTTTCTTGCGTCCCTTGATGTAAATAAAACCCTGTTCGTCGATGTAACCAAGGTCGCCCGTTAAAAGCCAGCCGTCCTCTGTAATGACTTCTTTTGTCGCCTCTTCATCTTCATAATAACCAAGCATTACCGAGGGCGATTTGCAGGCAATTTCACCTATTCTAGGTGCACCTATCCCGGGCACACCTGTTTTTACAGGCGAATCTGTGCCGTCATTATCCGGTTCGATTATTTTTACTTCGGTATAATTTACAGGAAGCCCCACAGATTCATTTTTTTTGTATCTCGGGGTGTTTACCGAAATCAACGGCGAGTTTTCGCTCATTCCGTAACCTTGAACAATATTAAAGCCAAACGAATCAAAAAAGTTTGCGGTCTTTATGCTCAAAGGTCCGCCGCCTGCCACCATGATATAAATGGATTCCAATCCGGCTTTTTTTCGGATAAATCTGAATACTTTCCTTCCCCATTCCGGATTTCCCTTTCTTGCTTCGTTTAACGCTATCTTTCTAAGAATGTCCAAAGGCAGCCGAAGGAACGGAGACAATTTTTGATAACCTGCCGCAATTGCCGCCATCACCTTGTCATAAAGAAGCGGAACGCCGATTAGATACGTCACCCCTCCGTCTTTTATGTCATCAACAACAACTTTCCCAACTATTTTATCGACAATTACATTTGTAATGCCTTTTGCATAAGGAGCTATGAACGAACAGGTGGTGGCATAAGTATGATGCAGCGGAAGAACATCGATAAAAACATCTTCCTGAGTGGGAAACAAAATACGATTTGCGGCGCTTGCATTGGCAATAATATTTTTATGCGAAAGCATTACTCCTTTTGCAAACCCCATTGTTCCCGATGTAAACACAATCGAAGCGGGATGATCGGGCTTTATGCTTTCAGACGCGGGCAGACTTTGTCCGTATGCGTCTCTGCCAAAAAAATAATACTCGGTTTCCTTTTCCGCTCCCCCGTCGTCATCTTCGGGACTGATACATACAGATGCCGACATATTAACTCCGTTGGATGACAGCGATGAAGCAAAATCCTTTTTTCTTCCCGAGTAAAAAAAAGCTTTGGCTTTTGTTAATCTGATTATGTTAAGGCATTCCTGCTCTGTAGCAAGAAAATCCACAGGGACAATTACAATGCCCGCGATTACAGCTCCCATCCAGACAGCCATCCACTCGGGACGATTTTCTGCCCAAAGCACTATGCTGTCACCCTTGTTTATTCCCGCCGCAAGAAGACCGCGTCCAATCCTGCTGCATTCGTCGGCAAACCTTAAAAAACTCCAGCGGGTAAATTCTTTTTGATTCCCGCTTCGATATAAAAGCATGTCTTTGTCCGCATATTCTCTTAAATGATGATCAACCAACTGTGGAAAATTTTCGTAAGGAAAATCGGGAATATCAGCGGTATACTCATCAAATCCTAACATCATGCACCTCTTGTGTTTGTGAGGATTAACAAAAAGCGTTTTTTTCCGGCTCTTAATGTCAGTTCGCCGTCTGCGTTTAATCTGTCCGTCCCGATTAGAGCCTTCGCGTCATTAACTGCGGCAAGTTCGCCCGAGCTGTCCGAAACAAAAGCCCCTCCCTGCTGAACAAGGCGGCGCGCTTCGCTCTTGGAAGGTTCCAATCCTGCATCCGCAAAAAGATCTACAACATTGTAACCGGCTTCAAACTTGGAACGCGCAATTTCCGTTTTTGGCATTGCGGATTTGTCACCCTGTGCATTGTTGCCCCGTCCAAACGCCGCCTTTGCTCCCGCAAGAGCCTTATCAGCCTCTTCCTTGCCGTGGATAAGCGCGGTTACCTCCCACGCAAGCCGTTCCTTTGCATCGTTGGGATTCTTCCCTTCGCCTGTAAGCGACTTGCATTCGTCGGCAGGTAAAAACGTAAACATCAATAAAAATCTGAGAATATCCTGATCGTGCACATTGCGCCAGTATTGGAAAAATTCATAAGGAGTTGTAACAGCAGGATCAAGGAAGAGAGCGCCTTTTTCGGTCTTGCCCATTTTTTTTCCGTCCGAAGTGGTAACAAGCGGAAATGTAAGACCGAACGCTTCCGCGCCTTCTATCCTGCGAATCAATTCTACGCCGGCGACAATATTGCCCCATTGATCGTCACCGCCAATCTGCAAGCGGCAGCCATGACGGCGGTACAATTCCAAAAAATCGAAGCTTTGCAAAAGCTGATAATTAAATTCGATAAAAGACAAGCCTGTTTCCAAACGCATTTTATAAGCTTCAAAACTGAGCATGCGGTTTACGGAAAAGTGGCTGCCGATATCGCGCAGGAAATCAATATAATTAAGATTGGCAAGCCAGTCCTTGTTGTTTACAGATGTTGCGTTTTTTCCGTCAAAACCGACAAAGCGATCAAGCTGAGCGCGGATTGAATCTGCGTTTTTGTCCAACTGTTCGTAGCTGAGCATTTTTCTGATTTCGCTCTTCCCGGAAGGATCCCCGATACGGGCGGTTCCGCCTCCGATTAATGCGAGTCCTTTGTGACCTGCATCCCTAAGGTGCCGATAGGCAAAAAAAGGAACCATATGCCCAATATGCAAACTGGATCCCGTGGGATCGCAGCCTACATAGAATGCGACAGGGCCTTCGTTCATTAAATTTGACAGGCCTTCCGGGTTCGTACACTGCTGGAAAAAGCCCCTTGTTTTTAAGGTTTCTAAAACGGGATTCATTCCATAATTGTACAGAATTTAAAGGTGTCTGTCACCTTATCCGATAATTATAAAAATGCAGATAAATTTATTCGATCTGATAAAAGAAGTCGTCGCATCCTGGCAGGTTATTGTTGTAACCCTTGCGATTTTGCTATATATCAATATTGTTACTCATGTATCAAAAAAATACCATACTCCGCGCGCGCGAAAAGCCAAAAAAATAAAAACTCCCAAGAAAAAGGAGATTCAGGCGGAAGCACATGATAATCTCGAAGAGCTGCCCGCCTCAAATTCCAACGACGAACTTGGTCTGGAAGAAGCCTAAAATGCCCGAACTTTCACAGGCTGAATTGATTGCAGATGACGTTGTAAAAAACCTTTTCGGGCTTTCATACTTGTTTCCCTATCAAAAACTTGTAATAACAAACATTTTGGAAGCGGCTTCGGCAGCTGATGAAAATTCGGACAGAGCGTTAACAGGCAAACAAATCGTTATTCTTCCTACAGGAGCGGGAAAATCCCTTTGCTTTCAGCTTCCTGCAATGCTTATAGACGGAATCACACTTGTAATTTATCCGATTCTTTCGCTGATGGCGGACCAGCAAAGGCGGCTTGAAGAAAAAGGTTTTTTGCCTGTTACAATCAGGGGAGGACAGAGCAAAGAAGAACGCGACGAAATTTGGCACAAACTGGAAAACGGCAAGGCAAAATTCATTATCGCAAACCCGGAAGTTCTTCTTACGTCTCAAGTAAGGGAAAGACTGGAAAAAATAAAAATCAGGCATATCGTAATCGACGAAGCGCACTGTGTCAGCGAATGGGGAGAAAGTTTTCGTCCAAGTTACCTCGAAATCGGCTCCATCATAGATTCTTTAAACCCGCCGCTTGTAACCGCTTTTACCGCCACTGCAAGCTCTCCTGTATTGGAAAAAATCAGAAAGTACATTTTTTCCGATTCTGATGTCAATCAAATTGTGGGAAACCCCGACAGGCCGAATATTTATTATGCCGCAATGGGCTGCATCAACCGCGATTTGGCGGTTAGGGATTTATTGCTGACAAATAAACGCCCTGCAATTGTTTTTTGCTCTTCGCGTCCCGGAACGGAAAAACTCGCGCATTATCTTAGAAACGAATTACGGGAAACGGGACACGACTGGCATAACGAAATACGTTTTTATCACGCAGGCCTTGGCAGGGAAGAAAAAAAAGCTGCGGAAAACTGGCTTTTAAAAAACACCCAAGCAGTCCTTGTCAGCACATGCGCTTTTGGGATGGGTGTGGACAAAGCGGATGTTCGAACAGTCATTCACAGAGACTGCCCTCCTTCGGTTGAAGCGTATCTTCAGGAATCGGGCAGGGCGGGAAGAGACGGCGAACAATCAAAAGCGTATCTTCTTTATGGACCGGACGATGACGCGGCGCTTGAGCGGTGCAAGGAAAAAGAGCGCGAACGTTTTTCCACGCTTTTAAATTATTCAAGAGACACAGAACATTGCCGCAGACACGCGCTTCTTTCTTTGCTCAACTTTGATTCGGGCGGCGAAGTGCCGGAAAATATATGCTGTGATGTCTGTTGTTCTGCAAACAGCTTGGAAAAGGAAACAAGCGGCAAACTTCGCGAAGAAGAGTCCGTATTAAAATTCATAAATAAAAACAAGCGCCGCTTTACATTTGATCAAGCCGCCGCCGCTCTTGCAAACACGAATATCAGGTGGTCGCAAGAAGAAGCCTCCCGTGTCCTTGGCTATTTGATAAAAACCAATAAACTCAGGAGGCTTAATTCCCTTTTATGGAAAAACAAGCTTACTCTTTAATACCGCCCATCGTAATACCGGAAATAATGTAGCGCGACATGAATGAATAGAAAATTATAATCGGTATAATCGAAGCTGCAATACCCAGATAGATGCCGCCGAACTCGGTACGGTAAATATCACCGCGCAGGTACATAATCATCATTGGCAGCGTTGCTTTTTCCTGACTGGAAATAATAACGGCGGGAATAAGGTAGTTATTCCACGAACCGACAAATGTAAAGATTGCCTGCGCCGCAAGAGCGGGAATGATAACAGGCAGAATAACAATGTTAAAAATGCTAAGCTCTCCCGCGCCGTCAATACGAGCGGCATCTATCAATTCCTTGTTAAGCACAGAACTCATGTACTGCCGTATAAACAATACCGTTGCGGCGGCGGCGATACCGGGAAGAATCAAAGGAAAATAAGTGTCCGTTAATTTCCACGAAGCCATCAACTGATAAAATCCGATAAACGTAAGCGATCCGGGAAGCATCATGATCAAGAGGATAACGCCCCAAATAACAGCTCTTCCCTTGAAACGATAAATATGCAAACCGTAGGCTGTCATCGCGGAAAAGTAAATGCTTAAAAGCGTTGCGCAAATTGCGATAAAAGCGCTGTTTCCAAAGCCCTGCCAGATCTTGAAACCGCGTCCCGTAAGAGCGCGCCAGTTATGAAGAACATTTGGAAGGGTTACCGTTCTTACAATCATTTGACCTTTTTCTATAATCTCTCCGTCTTCCACATATATCTGTGAGTTGTTAAAAAGATTATAATTTGCGAGCAAATCGCCCTCGCCGTTAAGAATTGCAATTCGCGGAGACCTTGACTCTGTCAAAGACCTTATTACAAATCTTTCTGTCACTCCATTTGCATTTACCGTTTCCCTTAATGTGGGATTGTTGCCGATTACCAAATCCAAATAGACAACTATGCCATTGTTTTCTCCAAGCTGTCTTCCGGCTTTCTTTAACAGTTCTTCAATTTCTTCTTCTGTCAGCTCTTCGCCTTCTCCGGAAGCTTCGGCCGCTTCAAAAGCTTCTATATTTTCCCTTTCTGCAATAGCAGTTGTCCAATACGCATGAATCTCTTCGGAAGACGAATTGAATGCGCCTCTGCCGGGAAGAATTGAAATACCTTCGTTGATTTGTTCTGTTGTACGGGTGGCGTTTATCAATAGTACATAAACAGGCACAATCGCAACAAGCCCGAGAAACAGCATCAAAGCATGAATTAAATAACGCTTAATCGTACTGTGTTTGCTTCCAATCATTTAATGCCTCCTCTTCTCTTCTGAAGATCGCTTCGATCCTGCAAGAAGAAGAAAATCAGTAATGCAAGCGCTATGGTAACCAGGAATATTCCTATGGAAATAGCGGCGCCGTATGCTCTGTCGAACGCACCCATAAAGGCAACGTTGTACTGGTAAAGAACAGTCGTTCGTATTTTAAAGTCGGGACCGCCCAACCGGTTTGTCAGCAAGAAAGGAATATCGAACATCTGCATACCGCCGATAGCCGATGTAACCAAAATAAACAACATCATCGGGCGGAGCAGCGGCAAGGTGATGTACCATGCGGTTTGGCGGCTGTTTGCGCCGTCAACTGTCGCCGATTCGTATAACGAAACCGGGATGCTTGTAATACCCGCCATCAGCAGAATAAGAGTGTGACCGTACCACATCCACCATTGAATGAAGGCAACCAGTCCTCTTGTAAACGGAACGCTGCGGAAGAAATTAAACGCATCATGCGTTATTCCCAGCGCTTCGTTGTTATAGTATATTCCCAAAGCCCGCAAGAATTGATTTGCAGGGGCGTTAACATGTCCGCCTTCCCCGAACAAACTGCGGAAAAGTAAAGCAACCGATGCCGCAGTTAGCAGGTTGGGCATATAGATAACAGCCCTGAAAAGCCCCTTGCCGGTCAGATTAAGCTGAGCATCGGAAAGCCAAATTGCAAGTATTAGCGCCATACCCAACTGGGGAACAAAGTTCAACATCCATATAATAAACGTATTCCCAAGAGCGCCCCAAAAGAATTTGTCTTTTACCAGTCTGCCGTAATTATATAGAACCGGAGTAACTTTTCCTCCGCCATGACAATCTTCGCATTCAACATCGACAATATTGCCAAAAGCATCCAGAACCAGTTCCCCGTTTTCGTCAATTTCAACGCTCATGCCCTCACCGTCGCAGCTGGGACAGTTGGCATCACCAAAAATATAATCGTTTCTTATACCTTTAAGATCTGTAGCGCTGATAAGTATCGTATTAATAGTAGGCCAAAAATTAAAAATCAAGAACGCCATAACGAAGGGCGCAACAAAAACATAACCCCAGCGATTGGTTTTTTCTTCATGACCAATTGCTCTTTTTAATTTTACCTTTTTTAGGGCAATTTGTTCACTTGTCTGCATATTTTTCATACCTACTCCTAATATAAAAGAAGCGCGGAATAATCATCCGCGCTTCTTTCAAACTTCATTAGATTAGCTTACCTCAACATTATCTGATGTTAAGCTGGCTTTGTACCTGTGCCCTGAAATCGGCAATGGCCTGTTCCTGGGTTTTTTCACCGTTTACGAAAGCTGTGTGAGCTTCCGAGAACAATGCTTGGATAACGTCGTCATAACCCTGAGTGAGTTTTCCGTTTACGCCTAATGCCATCTGGGCAAATTCTGCATAATGGTTCTGTCCGCCAAGGAATGGTTCGCTGAAGTTGTCTTTGATTCTGTTGACAACTGCTATGTTACTAACCATATCTCCGGAAGCCAATGCATATTCTTCAAGGAATGCATCGTTAGTTGTAATCCATTCGATAAGGTGTTTTGCAAGGTCAGGGCTGCTTGTGCCTTTCCATGCGCCAATCCATGTGCCGCCCCAGCGATAAGGAACAGGACCGGGGATCATTGCCCAGTCGCCTGATGTTGCAGGAGTGTTGGGTTTAAGAACATAGTGCAAGCCCCATGTCGGGAGGAAGTAGCTGAATACTTCTACCGGTCTTCCGGATTCGTCTGTGAGCTCGCCCTTCATACCTGCGAACCAGCCTTCCGACCATTGACCTACGCGGCCTTCAAGGCGTTCATCGTACAGTGTTTTTGAGATTTCAAAATACTGATTCAATACAGGGTCTACAACGAGTCTGTTTCTTACAACCCAAGGATTAGCTCTTGCGCTGTAGAATGGGAACTGAAGATCACCAAGGCTGGATACGACTACGCATGATCCGCCCGATTCCGATTTGAGTTTTCTGGATGTTTCAAGGAACTTTGTAAGATCCGAGAAGTAGGACTGTACAACACGCGGATCGTCTGTGCCAAGATATTGTCTTGCAAGACTGCGGCGATAGAACATAGCGCCAGGGCATGCCTGCCATGACATTCCGTATACTCTTCCGTCATGGATTCCAACTTCGACAGGATAAGCCAAGAGCCTGTCTTTGTTTCTGAGATAAACATCAGTGATGTCCAAGAGCTGACCTGATTCAACATATTTGCGAACGAAAGCAGATTCCAATGCGAAAAGGTCCGGCGCGCCAACGCCAGAAGCCAATACAGGGTCTAACCTGCTTGGAAACTGTTCGGTCGGAGTCATTGAATAGTTAATTCTTACGCCAGGGAATGCCTTTGCATAGTAATTATTAACCAAATTGTCCAACTCGTCTGTGAATGACCAAACTGTCAATTCACCAGAAAAAGGTCCTGCGAAAGCAGGAGCGCCATTTGGTGCATATTCACCGGCGTCAATTCTTGCCTGTAATGCTTCAAGTCCAACAAGCCCTGACCCCTGATTCCTACCACCTCCGGGACAGCCTAATACACACAACAGTAATAAGACTGTGCTAACGATAGCTAATGCTTTTTTCATTTCTTTCCTCCAAAATACATTTTTTACCCAACCTCTCTTTGGGCTTTTACTATTGAAACAATATTAACATAATGTTAAAAATTGGTCAATACCTTTTTCTTAATTTATACGAATTTTATTTTTCATGGTAAAAAACGCTAAAATCTTCCATATAGAGGCGCTTTAATCGGCTTGGGAGCGCCTTTGTCAACCGCCGTCTGAACAGGAGCGGCATCCGAGGCAATTACGGAATATTTGCCAGGTACAAGCATGCTTTCTCCCTGTTCGTTGATTGTTTCCAATGCCAAAGCGTCAATCTCAAAATTGATCTTTTGGGTTTTTCCCGCTTTAATAGAAATTCGTTTAAAACCGCGCAGGGTGCAAATCGGGTCGTCCTGTGTACGCTCGTCTTTGGAGACATAAATTTGAACAACCTCGTCGGCATCGATTTTGCCCGTATTTGTAACAGTCACAGATGCTGTCACTTTTCCGCCTGCAGAAATTTCCGGAGCCGACAGTTCGATCGAATCGAATCTGAAGGTTGTATAAGACAGCCCGAAGCCGAAGGGGTACAGCGGCTTTTCTGTCATATACCGATAGGTGCGTCCCTTCATGGAATAATCGTCATAGGCGGGTAACTGGGCGGTCGAGGCGGGGAAGGTAACAGGGAGTTTTCCCGACGGGACAACATCGCCAAAAATGATGTCAGCCACAGCCTTGCCGCCCGATTCGCCCGAGTACCAAGCGTAAATCACGGCATCCGCAAGCTCTTCCGGGAATGCAATCGCGCTGCCGCCTGTCAGCACAAGGATTATTTTTTTGCCGGCTTCTTTTACCTTTTGCAGGAACTTTAACTGCCACGGCGGAAGCTCAATCGCGGTGCGATCACCGTTGGAATCGGAAGCAATCGCGTCGCCTTCTTCGCCTTCCATTGCGCCGTCCTGCCCCATTACGGCAATTACGACATCGGTAAAATTCGCCTCGCCGTAATGAACAAGCGATTTGCTGTTTTCGCTGTACATAAGGCAGCCCTGACGATAATCGAGGCTGATGCCGAATTTGTCGCTGACTTTTCCGGCAAGACCCTCAAGAATTGTCGTAAAATGGGTGCTTACCCCGTAATAATTCCCAAAAAGCGCATGGGCATTTGCCGCAGCAGGACCCAAAACGGCGATTTTCTTCGGTTTTGAATCGAGAGGCAGTATATTATTTTCGTTTTTAAGCAAAACAATGGATTTATGCGCAGTTTTTAGCGCAAGTTTTCGGTGTTTTTCGCAATTTATCACTTTTCGCCCGAGTTTTCCGTATTTTCCGGAGCCGGGAGGATTAAACATGCCGAGTTTAAAGCGTGTGCGAAGCACTCTTTCCAGAGATGTATCGATGGTTTCCTCTGTTACAAGCCCCTGTTTGTGAGAAACGGTTAAAAACGGATAAGTACAGCCGCAGTTTAAGTCACAGCCTGCGTTCAAGGCAAGAGCCGCAGATTCTTCGGAAGACTTTGTGATTTTATGGTATTCGTGGAAGTCGCGTATAGCCCAGCAATCGGAAACAACGTGTCCCTTAAAACCCCATTTGCCGCGAAGGATTTCCTTTAAAAGGAAGTTACTTGCGCAGCAAGGTTCGTCGAGGGTGCGGTTGTATGCGCCCATTACAGATTCGACACCGCCGTCCACCAATGCCTTGAACGCAGGCAGATAGGTTTCCCATAAATCTTTTTTGGAAACAATTGCGTTAAATACGTGACGATCTTTTTCGGGGCCCGAATGGACAGCAAAATGTTTTGCGCATGCCGCAAGTTTTAAATTATCGGGGTCATCGCCCTGCATGCCCTGAACCATTGCAAGACCAATCCTGCTTGTCAGGTGTGGATCTTCGCCGTAGGTTTCCTGTCCCCTGCCCCAGCGCGGATCGCGGAAAATGTTGATGTTGGGTGTCCAGAAAGTGAGACCCCAATATTGGCCGCGATTTCCCTGTTTTACGCCTTCGTTATGTTTTGCGCGCGCCTCATCGGAAATCGCGACTGCAATTTCCTTTACAAGGGATTCGTCAAAAGTAGCCGCCATTGCAATCGCCTGCGGAAAAACAGTCGCAACGCCGGCTCTTGCAACGCCGTGCAGACATTCGTTCCACCAGTTATACTCGGGGATACCAAGACGCTCAATCGCCGCGCTTTTATAGAACAGTTGTGAAACTTTTTCTTCCAGCGTCATTTGCGAGATTAATTCTTTGATTTTTGATTCGCGATCCATAAGTCATTATAAGGGAAGATTTAAAGCCGGTCAATGTTTGCGATTTATAACTTTTCCAAACGCTTGCAGGCTTCTTCCACATCGGCGCGGTGACCGAATGCCGAAAAGCGCACAAAGCTCTGCCCGGCAGGACCAAATCCTGCCCCCGGAGTTGTAACAACATGACACTTTTCAAGGATTTCCGAGAATACTTCCCAACTGTCCCTGCCCGGGAACTTTGCCCATATATACGGAGAGTTTTCGCCCCCGATACATGTTAAGCCTTTTTTGGTTAAAGCGTTTCTGATCAATTTAGCGTTGCCTAAATAAAAATCCGTTAATTCGCGTATTTCCTTAATTCCGTCGTCATCTAACGAAGCAAGACCGCCTTCCTGCGCGATGTTTGACGCGCCGTTAAAAATTGTGCCTGCTATACGGCTCCAGTCTGCGTTAACGCTTTCGCCCGTAGAATATTTTATCGCTTTTGGCACAACAGACCAGCCAAGACGAACGCCTGTAAATCCCGCAGGTTTTGAGAATGAGTTTACCTCTATCGCGCAAGTTTGTGCCTTATCAATTTCATAAATCGTTTTTGGAAGATTCGGGTCTCTGATAAATTCGCTGTACGCCGCATCAAAAACAATCAGGCAGCCTTTGCTGATTGCCGCATTTACAAGCGATGTTAGCTGTGCGCGATCTGCAACCGCTCCCGTCGGATTGTTGGGTGAACAGAAATAAATCACGCTGTTATTGGGAATCAAATCCAGGTTGGGGAAAAAATTGTTTTCCGCCGTGCAGGGAAGATATGTAATGCCTTTGTAACCGCCGCTGTTTGCAGCGTACTCTTCCCAACCGCCTGCGGCGCCTGCCAAAACGGAACCGTCAACATAAACAGGATACGAAGGATCCTGCACGGCAATTTTTGCGCCGCTTCCAAAGAGAATCTGCAATCTGCCGATGTCGCACTTTGCTCCGTCGGAAATAAATATTTCGTCTATCCCGAATTTATCTTTATAAAAAACAGAAGAAATTTTTTCCCTAAGACGGGCAATGCCCTCATCCTGATAACCCGAGTATCCCTGGGCAGTGCCAAGTTTCTGCGCTCCGTTTACAAGACCTGCGTTTGTGTGGGGCAAGATTGGTTCTGTAGTGTTGCCAACGCCAAGGCTGATAATTTTTGCATCGGGATGCGCGGCTGCAAACTCTCGTCTGCGTTTTGCAATTTCGGGAAAGAGGTATCCCGCTTTTAAATTTGCCATATTTAGGTTTCGGGTTATCATTTTATTCCTCCGTGTTAACTCTTATGAAAATTTCTTTACGCCTTTTAAATCGAGCGTGGCAAAATAATCGTCCGCTGTTTCCGCCCTGCGTATCTGCACGACTTTGCCGTCTTTGCGAAGGAGCAATTCGCCGCAGCGCAGTTTTCCGTTGTAGTTAAAACCCATCGCTCTTCCGTGCGCGCCTGCATCGTGAATTACGACAAAGTCGCCCGCGCCGTTTTTCACAAAAGAAGCTTCCGCCGCAGTGTCAATTTTTGGCAGTTGTCTTTGTATCGCAAACTTGTCGTTGTTTTCGCAAAGGCTTCCTACCACATCGTAAGTTTCGGTTAAAGGCGCGTTTTCCTTTCCCGGTATCGATATATGATGATGCGCGCCGTATAAAGCAGGGCGCATTAAATCCGCCATGCACGAATCAAGCGCGATATAGTTTCGGTAAATTTCTTTTTTGTGAACCGCGCGCGAAACAAGCCAGCCGTAGGGGCCTGTAATCACTCTGCCCCACTCGGTGCGGATTTCCATCGGATCCAATTTTGCGGGAACCAAAATTTCGTCGTACGCTTTTTTTATTCCGGCGACAAGAACCTTGTAATCAATGGCGATCTGATCCGGCTTGTAGGGAATACCCACGCCGCCGCCAAGGTTTATAAACTCGACGCGAACGCCTGTCTTGCCGAAAATTTCCGCCGCAAGCTCAAAAAGCATCCGCGCAGTTTCAACATGATACGGAATGGAAAGCTCGTTGCTTGCAACCATTGTATGAAGGGCAAACCGCTTTACGCCTTTTTGCTTTAATACCGAATAACCTTCTATCAACTGTTCGCGCGTAAAGCCGTACTTTGCTTCTTCGGGCTTGCCGATGATTGCGTTGCCTTCTTTAAGCGGCCCCGGGTTGTAGCGCATGGAAATCAATTCGGGTAAGCCTGCAGTGCGTTCCAAATATTCTATGTGCGTAAAATCGTCAAGATTGATAACCGCGCCCATTTTTTTTGCCGCGGCGTATTCTTTTGTCGGCGTTTCGTTTGACGTAAGCATGACATCCTCGCCCTTCATGCCCGACATCTCTGCCAACATAAGTTCAGGCAGGCTTGAACAGTCCGCGCCGAAACCCTCGGCTGCAAGAAGCTTTAAAATGTACGGATTGGGAAGCGCCTTTACCGCAAAATGATTCTTATAGGAAGGAAATACCGAAAACGCCGCTTTAATATTGCGGACATTTTCGATAATTGCCTTTTCGTCATAAACATAAAACGGCGTAGGGTAACGCTTTGCCAAATCCTCAAGCGCGGCCTTATCAAGTGGAAAATACTTATCATCCATAATTATTCTCTAACTCCTAATTCGTGAAAATCCGTGAAAATCCGTGGACAGTCATTTCAATTTAGAAAACCCTTATGCTTCAATAATTCGGCGTTTAATATACCTCCGCCCGCAGCGCCGCGAACCGTGTTATGCGAAAGCGCAACAAAGCGAATGTCAAACAAATTGCAGGGACGAAGCCGCCCGATGCTAACTGCCATCGCCTTGTCGGCATCGCGGTCTTTTCGCGGCTGAGGACGGTTGTCCTCTTCGCGGTAGATGATCGGCTGCTTCGGCGCAAACGGCAAATCCGCTTCCTGCGGCAATCCCTTATACGCTGCCCAGATTTTTTTTATCTCTTCCAAAGCCGGTTTTTTGTCTGCGAATTCAAGAGAAATACAAGCCACATGACCGTCAATAACTGGCACCCTGTTGCAGTGCGCCGAAATTTTAGGGAACTCGGCGTTTTTAATTACGCTGCCATCAATCGAACCGAATACTTTAAGCGGCTCTTTTTCGGATTTTTCCTCTTCGCCGCCGATATACGGAACGACATTGTCAACTATGTCCAAACTTGGAACGCCGGGATATCCCGCGCCCGAAACTGCCTGCATCGTTGTTACAAAAACCCTTTTCGCAGGATACCCTGCCTGCGCCAGGGCGTGAAGCGGCTTCATATAACTCTGTATCGAGCAGTTTGGTTTTACGGCTATAAAGCCGCGATCCCAGCCGCGCGCTTTTTTCTGAACGGGAATAATATCGGTATGTTCGGGATTAACCTCGGCGATTAAAACCGGCACGTCGTTTGTCCAACGGTGAGCCGATGCGTTCGAGATTACAGGGATTCCGGCGGCGGCATACGCTTCTTCCAGAGCTTTGGTTTCGTCCTTGCCCATTTCCAGCGCGGAAAATACAAATGAACATTCGCCTTTTTTATAAGCCGCGATTGCGCAGCTCACATCGTTGGCGTCTTGTACCATTAAATCGCCGACATGAGGAGCGTAAGTTTTCGGCAATTGCCATCTGCCCGCGACCGCTTCTTTATATTTTTTGCCTGCGCTCCGAGGAGAGGCGGAAACATAACGTACCTCGAACCAGGGGTGATCATTAAGAAGGGAGATGTATTGCTGCCCAACCATGCCTGTAGCGCCCAGAATTCCAACCGGGATTTTTTG
>WQSP01000008.1 GCA_009787795.1 Treponema sp. | reverse complement strand
ACCACGAGGGTTGCGCCGACCGGTAGGGAGGTAAGGCACACAGGAGGTGTGCCGCCAGCAACCCGAGACGGGCTTGAAGGAGCAAACAGGAGGTTTGCGACTGAAAGCTTCGATTCCCCTAGGGGCTAAAATATAAAAAATTTCAGAGAATTTTTTCCATTGACTATACAGCTTATATACTGTATTGTATATTATGACAGCTAAAGAAATTATGAGCATACTCAAAGCTAACGGCTGGAAACTCGACAGGATAAGAGGTTCTCACCATATCTATGTTAAAGATGGCTGCCGACCTGTCCCTGTCCCGTTTCATGGCAATATTGACCTGGGAATTAAGGGGAAGGATATCTTAAAAGAAGCAGGTATAAAAATTTAAGGAGATTGTATGGTTTATTATTGCAAGGTTGAAAAACACGATAGTCTTTTCTGGGTGCAATTTCCGGACATGACAAATATTCAAACGTATGGTAATACACATGAACACGCTCTTGAAATGGCAAAAGAAGCTCTTGAAGGTTGTTTGGAATCAGATATATCAAGAGGACTTCCAATACCGCCGCCCGAGTATAAAAGCGGTTTTCCTATAACCGTATCAAGCCATATTGCGTTATCATTACAGCTTCGTGAGCTTCGCGGCGAACAGAGCCAATCCGATATAGCCAAAAAACTGGGGTTGTCATACCAATCATACCAAAGGCTTGAAAATCCGCGTAAAGCGAATCCGACAGTAAAGACCCTTGAAAAAATCGCGCATGTGTATGGACGGGAATTAAGTATAGCTTTGTAGAAAAATTAAGAACTGCCAATATTTAAGTTAAAGGACTTTCTTAACCCAGTCAACCAATGCGGATTTTTCGTAATTTTCGCTTTTTGCATGAAGCGCAGAGCCCAAAGTTGCCTCGCAGTCTTTTACAATGGCGCGAAGGTAATCAAGAGCATCTTCGTTTACGGAGAATATTGCGCATTTTCTGGAGGCAAGATTTATGTGAGACAGCATTTCTTGCAAATAGGAAAAAGATGAAGGCGACGGTTTTTCGCAGCCGATGAAGAATACATCGACAGGGAGAATATCCGTTCCCTCAAATTTTGCGGATGAGCATGTTTTAACATCGTAACCGCTTAACGCAGAAGATATGCAATGGGCTATGTTTTCAATTTTGGCAGTTCCGTCGGTAATAATTAATGCTTTCTTACTCACTGTTTAATCCTATAAAAAAATTAAAATGCTGTCAATCGTTTGCCGTGGAACCCATCGCCTGTACTGAGTAATTAACAATAAGCCAAATGTTGTCCCTTCTTTCAAGCTCGTATGTGTATTCCCTAAGCTGGGTGAAGTTTGGCAGTCTGAATCTTTGCATGACCACAACAACGCCCCTGTTTCCCCTGTATTCGGTTCTTAATATGTCGAATGTCGTGGGAGTTAAAATAATATCCTCTTCATTGGAGTTTTGAAGCGTCTGCCTGAACTCATGTATCATTCTGATTCTGCCCGATTCATTTTCCGCCCTGTACCTTCTGTTTAAAATGGAATTGCGCGCAAGCATTGTTTCAAGATCCAGATAAAGGAAAAATCTTTCCCATTGGGATTCCTGACGCGCTCTTAACATGTAGGTTACAACTTCATCGGGCGCAAGCGGCTGCCTTACAAGGACTGCGCCTGTTGCGACATCCATCTCCAAAGGTATTCCGTCAGGGCCCGGGATTACCGCAGGTCTTATGGTCAAATTCAAATAGTTCGATTCCAAAGGAGCGATAACGGAAACCGATGTTGTTCTGTATAATTCGGGAAAAATCCTTGCGCGTACCCTGTAAGAACCGGGCTGGGCAAAATTGACATATTCGTTTAAATCTTCCGTGAACGAAAAGGATTCCAAACTTTCGATTACAATTTCGCGGAAGAATATGTGATTTGTCTGCGTTCTTTTGCGCGTTAAAACGTCGGCGGGAGAAAGCGGACGGTTTGTCATCGTTCTTGTGTCGAAATCGACAGAAAAGGCGCGGTCTTCCGCAAGCTTAAAACGATAGGGAACAGGGCTGTTATTCGTGATTGTAATATGTATCTGGATGGGATCGTTGTCGACATAGTAAACCCGCCTGTCAAAGAAACGGATATCCAATTCGACAAGACCCGATGTCTCTGTTGCAAAGAGAAAGGAAGAAGCCAAAAAGCCAAGAAGAACGGCCGCCAAACGATAAAAATTTCTCATCATAAATCCCTTTATAGAAAGACTGTTCAAAATGATAACACTTCTATATTATATAATCGGTATATTTATATGATTACCTTATCAAATAGTTCGCTTTTGCAAAAGACCGGGGAGCCGGCTTCTGTAAAGGCGCTTTTTCATGCAGTGGCAAACAATGATTTTCCCATCGAAATTGAAGGCAGCGAAGGGGCTTTTAACGCCATTTTGGCGGTAAAAATCCATGAAAAAACGGGCGGAAAGGTTTTTTTGGTTGTTCCCAACGAAACGTCTGCGGACGACCTTTTAATGGATTTGAAATCGCTGGGGGTTTCGTGCATTAAATTTCCAAGCTGGGGAACCGCTCCCTACCGCGAATTGTCGGCGCAGGCATCAGTTTTCGGCGAAAGGGCTTTTGCCTTAAGCATTCTTGCAAATTTAAAAAGCGGCTTTGTAATAATTTCCCAGCGCTCGCTTCTTTCGCCTATTGCGCCATGCGATTATATCAAAAGCCTTCTTATTCCGATAGAAGTCGGCGGCAAAATAAATACCGCAAATCTTGCAAAGACGCTTGTTTCCTACGGCTATACAAGAGTTCCGCGCGTTCAGGTTCACGGAGAATTTGCCCTTCGCGGCGAAGTTCTGGATATTTACATGGGAGGCGATACGGAGGCTTATAGGGTACTCTTTGATTTTGACAAGGCGGAAACAATCAAAAAGTTCGATCCTGTCATGCAGGTTACGGCAAGCGAAAAATTAAAAAGTTTTACAATCCGTCCCATGAAGGAAGTTGTCTGGACAGACGATCGCATAGAAGCGTTGGAAAAAAATCTTGGCGCTTGCAGGGAATTTCCCGACAACGGAAAGTCGGTAATCGAAGAGTTGATTCAAAAAAGGTTTGCAAAAGGCGAAGAAAACTTTTTTCCTCTTGCATTTGAAAAACAAACCTGCATTTTGGATTATCTTGACGCTTCCGGATTGCTTGTATTGATGGATACGGAACGCATGGAAAACGGAGCGGAAAGCCTTGAGCGCGAATATCAGGGTTTGTTTTCCAGGGCGCAAAGGGAAAAATGTTTTTATCCGCTTCCGCAGCGTCTCCTGTTTGGTTATTCCGAAGTTTTAAAACGGGCAAATGATGGCGCACTTCGCATTGTTTCGTTTAAGTCCATTAAAAACGAGCCAAAGCCCGGCGTTTGCCATATAGAGCTTTCATGCGAACCGGGACGATCTTTTTTTGGAAATATAACTTATTTAAAGGAAGAGTTTGCCTCGCTTTTAAAATCGGGCTGGCAGGTTTTGGTTGCGGCGGAATCTGAAGTTCAGGCGGACAGAATAAAAATGATTCTGGATGCGCACAAATCGTTATCTGTCATTGCGCTTCCCTTAACCGCCGGGTTTTGCCTTCCCGACATAAAACTTTTGGTTGTGCAGGAAAACGAAATTTTCGGACGGCGAAAAAGAGCGCCGCATTCTTTAAAAACCGTACGCTCAAGTCCCATCGATACCTTTGTGGAAATAACGCCCGGCGATTACATTGTTCATGTCAATCACGGGATTGGGCTTTTTATCGGAATAGAAAGACTTACCTCGTTTGAACATGAAAGGGATTACATAAAAATTGAGTACGCGGGAGAAGAAACCGTTTTTGTTCCTGTTGAACAGCTAAATCTTGTTCAGCGATACATAGGAAGCGAAGGATTGCCTCCCCGTTTGGATACGATTGGCTCCAAATCATGGGAAAACCGCAAAAACAAGGTAAAAAAATCGGTAGAGGACATCGCGGAAAAATTGATAGAGCTGTATTCAAAAAGAAAACAGGCAACCGGACACGCATTCGCAAAAGACACTGAATGGCAAACCATGTTCGAAGCCGCTTTCCCGTTTGAAGAAACGGAAGATCAATTGCGCTGCATTTGTGAAATCAAGGAAGACATGGAAAGCGTCTCTCCCATGGACAGGCTAGTCTGCGGAGATGTAGGTTACGGCAAAACGGAGGTTGCGCTTCGAGCATGTTTTAAGGCGGTAATGGGAGGAAAGCAGGCGGCATTTTTGGCTCCAACCACAATTCTTGCAGAGCAGCATCACGAAAATTTCCTTGAACGCTTTTCGCGTTTTCCTGTAAATGTCGCAATGCTTTCGCGTTTTGTGGACAAAAGAAAAACGCGCTTTATTCTGGAACAGTTAAAAAAAGGCGAGATTGATTTATTGGTAGGAACGCACCGCATTATTCAAAAAGACGTAATTTTCAAGAACCTCGGGCTGATTGTAATTGACGAAGAGCAAAGGTTCGGCGTAAAGGACAAGGAAAGATTGAAAGAATTAAAAACAAATGTAGACTGTTTGACTCTTTCCGCAACGCCGATTCCGCGCACGCTTCACATGAGCCTTGTAAAAATACGCGACATGAGCCTTTTGGCGACAGCGCCCCCCGGGCGGCATCCAATCGAAACCTATGTGGAAGAATACGACGAACATTTAATCGCGGGGGCAATAAGGCGCGAAGCCGAAAGGGGAGGGCAGGTTTTCTTTTTGCATAACAGAATAGAAACCCTTAAAGACATAAGAATGAAACTTGAAAGACTTCTTCCCGAAATGCTAATAGAAACAGCTCACGGGCAGATGGATGCGCGCGATTTGGAAGACGTTATGCGCCGTTTTATTCATGGCGGGTTTCATGTTTTGGTTTCCACTACGATTATCGAAAACGGAATTGACATACCGAATGTAAACACGATTATAATCGATCGCGCCGACATGTACGGCGTTTCGCAGCTTTATCAGTTAAGGGGCAGGGTGGGGAGATCCGATCGCGCGGCTTACGCTTATCTTTTTTACCCGGAAAACAAGGTGCTTACTGAAATTGCGATGAAACGCCTGCAAACAATTTCCGATTTTACCGAGCTTGGAAGCGGTTTTAAAATTGCGATGAAAGACATGGAAATTAGGGGAGCCGGGAATTTATTGGGAAGAGAACAATCGGGAGACATATATTCTGTAGGTTTTGACTTGTATGTAAAATTGCTGGACGAAGCCGTAAGAAGACTGGAAAACTCAAACTACGAATCGGAAACGGAAACTCTCCTTGAACTTGAATATTCGGGGTTTGTGCCTGACACTTACATAGATTCGCCTCAAGAAAAAATGGAAGTGTATAAAATGATTGCCGCAATCCGAGAAAAGGAGGATTTGGAAAGGGTTTACAGCGAATTGTTGGACAGGTTTGGACCGTTACCCGACGAAGCGGCTTCGCTTTTATCGCTTGCAGAAATTAGAATTATTTGCAGGGAACTTTCGGTCTCTTCGCTGAAGGAAAGGCAAGGTCTTGTCAAAATTGAATTTGCCAAAGTATCGCGCATTAAGGTGGAAAAATTGATTCGTCTGATGCAGGAATCTTCGGGAAAGGTAAAACTCGATCCCAAAAAGCCCAATGTCATACTGTTAACAACAGGCAACATCGGGCTTAAGGAAAAGAGCGAATTCATTCGCGAGAAACTTTCGTCTCTCGCTTGATGTTTAACGTCCTCTGGGAGTTACATCCTTTATACTGACATCGGTTATTGTTATGAACAAAAGCCATATAACTGTTTTTCTTATTTGGTAACTGTGACCCGGAATAAGAGTTTGGGTAAGGGTTTTTGTTCTGTCATAGGTTCTCATATATGCGCCCGAACCTGATGTTTCTGTCCATCTGACCAAAAACGTGCTTTCTCCCGGAGGAATTACAATAGCGACCGCATTCTTGGTAAGTCCTGGAGACCAGTTTACTGGCATATTGTTGTAAAGGGCGACAGAGAGATTGTTTCTGATTTCCAAATTAACTCTCATCTCTTCCGGGATGTTTTCATTCAGGATGCCGAGATCGTTAAGACCAACGCATGACCCCAATGAAACCGCTGCAGCAAGGATTGCCATAAGCAAAATTTCCTTCTTCATAAAAAACTCCTATCTTGTAAATATTGGCTGTATTAAAAACGGCCTGAATGTCAACAATTCGTCATCTTCAAAAATATTAACGCCCCACTGCATATCGTGTGTGCTTCCCGTAACTCTGTAAATCTTTCCCGCCTTAAAATCGAAAGTGAACTCCATATCCCTTAAACTAAACGAAAGCCCTGCATGATTAATGGTGAGATTGGCGGAAATTGTTGTCTGTCCGGGCGGTATAATCGCCCAATTGAATCTTCGGACATTTATTCCGTTGTAAGTCAGGACATGCATGCCGACAAATTTCACTTCTGCGCTGTTTTCCGCGCTAAGAGCGCTGTCCCAAGTTGAAGGTCCTGTCTGACACGAATTCAAAACAAGAAAAACAAAAGACAATAAAACGATAATTCTTATCCTCATAATCATACTCCTTGATATATAAATTTAAAATGAATACCCGGCAGATAATACCAAACCTATTGGAAATATTGAATCAAATGGATTTTTTATTTGTAAACTTAAACCTGATGCCGCAATATTATATTGAAAGCTAAAATTGCAATAAACACCTTCGGTAGAAGCGGATGATAACCTGAGCCCTCCTTGAATAAACACGGCAATCTCGGCAGTATCAATTCCTATAGTTGAGCAAAGACCAATCCTGAAATAAGGCATTAATCCGATTTTTTCCAAAGGAATTGGAAATGTAAAATTACCATAAGCTCCCAAACTATAATATTCATCACTTATATAATAAAAATTGATGCCTCCCCATTTCGCAATTCCAAAGGAGCCGTAAAATGCGGCGGGAGCATTACTGAACAGAGTGGCATACCCGATTTCAAAGTGCACTTTATTTTGAAATCCAAACGGATCGCTTGCTCTTCTTGCGGCTCTGTCTCTTTGCGCCTGTGTTTGAACAACTCTTTCCGCAGCATTGCCTGTTGCAATTGTCCCAAAGGTTTTTATACGCCAGTTTCCGTATTCCCTGATCCAAACCGATTCGACATCCCTGTTGTTAATCGTAAAGACGACAGTGTATTGTTCACCCTCTCCCGTAACTTCCTTGAGCGAAGCGCTTATGGAACCGGTTGACGGCCTTATATCGTTTTCTATTGTCCATGCAACGGCAAGAGCCATTGCATCCACTACGCTTTCGTAAAATTTTCTTGTAAATTCGCGTCTGACGACTTGCCCGGCTCTTCTGTACATTTCCTGTGTTGCCCATTCCGCATTTTCGCCCACACATGCGACGGAAAGAAAGTCCGCAATGTGCGGATAAATCGCCTTGTTTGCGGACAATCCTTCCAGAAACTGCGAAATGCGCGCATCAAGCGCAGCTCTGAATGTCGCAGGTCTTGGGTTTAACGAATTGTTTACAAATTCCTGTATCTTGCTTGCAGGTATTGCATAATTGGCGGACTGCCTGTTAACGCCCTGAAGCGTATTGATACCCACAACGGCAAAACCTCCCGGTGCGTTTGTTTGCAATACGAGAAGTGGTCCGCCCGAGTTTCCCGCGTCAATCTGCGATGTATGCTGAATGTAAGGACCCATCATCGTTTCGTCGTCAATGCTTTTTGGAAAACGCACATTTGCATTCGAGACCATTCCGCGGCTGAACTGCCAGATTGGAGTCATTCCAAGACCCGGAAATCCTGCGGAGAATACGTCTTCGCCTTCCTGTGCGGCGCGCGTTGCAAGCATAAGGCCGCGGTTTACAGGCGGACGCTCTCCTGCGGGGAAGGCAAGGAGCGCGAGGTCCGTATCCACATCCGTGGCAACGATGGAAAGATTTTCTATTTTTCGCGATGTGCCGTCCGCGCGTTCAAACGTGACGGACAATGTGTGAGCTTGAGAGACAACATGATTGTTTGTAATTATGTAAAAATTTCCGCGCGCATCGTTGTAAAGAAACCCCGAACCGAATGCGCCGCTTAAAATGATATCGATAATTCTTGCTGCGTTTGTTTCGCCCTGTCTTATGAATTCGGCTTTTGTTTTTTCAAAGTATGAAACAATATCAGGATGATACGTTTGATTTATAAGACCTACATAATCGCGTAATGCTGCGGCTCCTGTTTGCGCAAAAACAAACAACGGCACAAGCAAAAACAATAAAAAAAGTGAAATGATTTTTTTGTTCATACGCACACTCCGAGTTCCGTTTTAAAATGAATACCCTACAGTCAGCATCATGGCAAATTCAAACGCGTTGCTCCTGTCGCTTGTTTTCTGATCTATTGTCAGAACGTATTGCACTCCAAGATTCCCGTAAAGATTCGGAACAGCGGCAAAAAAAATTTTCATGCCGCCTCCAAATAAAAGGCCTGCCTCTATTATGCGATCAAGACTGCTTTCAGGTTCAAACGACGTAATGCTGACTCCTATTCTGAAATAGGGGGACAATCCGATTTTTTCCAACGGAATCGGAATGGCGTAACCGAGATAAGCTCCCATATTCATAAAGTATTCGCCTCCGTAATAAAAATTGATTCCCCCCCACGATGCTATTCCGAAAGATGCGTAAAAAGCCGCAGGAACGGAATCAAAAAGAGTGGAAAATCCTATTTCTATATGACCGTCATTTTGAATTCCCATGGGATCGTTTGCTCTTCTTGCGGCTCTGTCCCTTTGCGCCTGCGTTTGAACAACCCTTTCCGCCGCATTGCCTGTTGCGATTGTCCCGAAAGTTTTTATGCGCCAGTTGCCGTATTCCCTTATCCATACGGATTCCACATCCCTGTTGTTGATTGAAAAGACGACAGTATACTGTTCGCCTTCGCCTGTTACATCCTTAAGGGCAACGTTTAATGCGCCCGAAGAGGTTCTCAAATCGCTCTCTATCGACCATGCAACGGCAAGAGCCATTGCGTCCACAATGCTTTCGGTAAATGTTCTTAAAAATGCGCGTTTTACGGATTGGCTTCCCCTTCTGTCCAATTCGTCTGTCGCCCATTCCGCGTTTTCCCCAACGCATACAACCGAAAGAAATTCGGCAATATGCGGATATGCTGCCTTGTTTGACGAAAAGCCTGTGACAAACTGTTCCAATCTGGCATCAAGTGCCGCCCTGAAAGTTGCAGGTCTTGGATTTAACGAACTGTTTATGAATTCCTGTATCTTGTTTGAAGGAATGGCATAATTTGCAGACTGCCTGTTAATTCCCTGCAAGGTGTTTATTCCGACAACGGCAAAACCGCCTGGTGCATTTGTCTGTGCAATCAAAAGGGGACCGCCCGAGTTGCCTGCGTCAATCTGCGATGTATGCTGAATGTAAGGACCCATCATCGTTTCGTCGTCAATGCTTTTTGGGAAACGGACGTTTGCATTCGAGACCATTCCGCGGCTGAATTGCCAGATTGGCGTTCTGCCAAGACCGGGAAAGCCTGCGGAAAAAACATCTTCCCCTTCCTGAACATTTCGGGATGCAAATGCAAGACCGCGGTTTACCAAAGGACGCTCTCCCGCAGGAAGAGCAAGAATGGCAAGGTCCGTTTCAACATCGGTTGCAATTATGGAAAGATTTTCGATTTTTCTTGTTGTGCCGTCAGAGCGTTCGAAAGTGATGGAAAGCGTATGCGCGTGAGCGACAACATGGTTGTTTGTGATTACATAGAAATTTCCGCGCGCATCGTTGTAAAGAAAACCCGAGCCGAAAGCGCCGCTCAATATGATGTCAATGCCTCTTGCCGCATTTGTCTGGCCTTGTCTTGTATAGACTGCTTTCCATTTTTGCAAATACGAAACAATATCGGGATGATAAGTCTGATTTATAACGCCAACATAATCGCGTACCGCAGCGGCTCCCGTTTGGGAAAAAATAGAAACCGGAAACAAAAAAACCAACATGAAAAATATTAAAACTCTTTTAATCATGTTTTTTCTCCTTGCGAAAAATCAGAATGAATATCCTATAGACAGGACAAGTGCCATGTCAAAAGGCGATCTTACGCCCTCCATAACTCTAAAAAACGAAAAGTTGTATTGAAATGCCGTATTTAAATAAAGCCCCGGAACAAAAAACACCTTGATGCCCGCCTGAAGAAGAAACGGAAGATCAATCTTGTCAAAGAGGGAATCTTCGTGTAACAGTATGGTAATGCCCATTCCGATTCTGAAATACGGCAGCAATCCGATTTTTTCCAAATTGACCGGAGTATTAATGCTGTAATAGAGTCCTGCATTTAAAATATCGCCTGTAAAATAAAAATTGATTCCTCCAAAATCGGAAAAACCAAAGGAAAGATAAAGTGCCGCAGGCGCAATGTCGAAAAGCGTTGCAAATCCCGCTTCTATGTGAACCTCCCTGTTCATTCCAAACGGATCGCTTGCGTTTCTTGCCGCCCTGTCTCTTTGCGCCTGTCTTTGCGCAAGTCTGTCCGAATTGCCCGACGCGGCGGTTCCAATCGATCTTATTCGCCAGTTTCCGTATTCCCTGATCCAAACCGATTCTACATCCCTGTTGTTAATCGTAAATGTTACCGTGTATTGTTCGCCCTCTCCTGTAACTTCCTTAAGCGAAGCGCTTATGGAACCAGATGCCGGCCTTATGTCTCTTTCAATTGTCCATGCAACGGCAAGAGCCATCGCATCCACAACGCTTTCCAAAAACTTTCTTGAAAACACGCGTCTTAAGGATTGTCCGCCCCGGGATAAAAGTTCGTCTGTTGCCCATTCCGCATTTTCGCCCACGCATGCGACAGAAAGAAAATCCGCAATGTGCGGATAAACCGCCTTGTTTGCGGGCAATCCTTCCAGAAACTGCGAAATGCGCGCATCAAGCGAAGCCCTGAATGTCGCGGGTCTTGGGTTTAACGAATTGTTTACAAATTCCTGTATCTTGCTTGCAGGTATTGCATAATTGGCTGCCTGCCTGTTAAGACCCTGCAAAGTGTTAATGCCGATTACGGCAAAACCTCCCGGTGCGTTTGCCTGCGTTACGAGAAGTGGTCCGCCCGAGTTTCCCGCGTCTATCTGTGATGTATGCTGAATGTAAGGACCCATCATCGTTTCGTCGTCAATGCTTTTTGGAAAACGAACGTTTGCATTCGAGACCATTCCGCGGCTGAACTGCCAGATTGGAGTCATTCCAAGACCCGGAAAGCCTGCGGAAAATACGTCTTCGCCTTCCTGTGCATTACGCGTTGCAAGCGCAAGACCGCGGTTTACAGGCGGACGCTCTCCTGCGGGGAAGGCAAGGAGCGCGAGGTCGGTATCCACATCCGTGGCAACGATGGAAAGATTTTCGATTTTTCGCGTTGTGCCGTCCGCGCGTTCAAACGTGACGGACAATGTATGAGCTTGAGAGACAACATGATTGTTTGTAATTATGTAAAAATTTCCGCGCGCGTCGTTGTAAAGAAACCCCGAACCGAATGCGCCGCTTAAAATGATATCGACGATTCTTGCCGATGCGGTTTCGCCCTGTCTTATGAATTCGGCTTTTGTTTTTTCAAAGTATGAAACAATATCAGGATGATACGTTTGATTTATTACGCCGACATAATCGCGAATTGCGGCGGCTCCCGTTTGCGAAAAAATACAAAAAGGAAGAAGAACAAACAATAAAATTAAAGATACCAATATACGTTTCATCCAATGCTCCTGTTTGTTATGGTTATAAAAATAACGCAATAATTAATTAAAACAATAGCATAAAACATAAAATAATGTCAACAAATTGCGCAAAAAGCATTGAAAAAGAGAAAGATGCAAAAATGTTTTAAGTTTAAAACAGTCGCCGCAATGCGTCTCTGCCGGCCCGTTCGGCTTCTTCTCTTGCCCTTCGTTCGGCTTCTTCCCTTGCCTGACGCGCCGCTTCCTCAGCCTGTCTTGTTGCGTCGTCTATTGCCTGTTGTCCCGCCTGCTGCACTGCCTGAACATTTTCCTGAACAGCCTGCTGCACTCTTTGGTTAAGTTCGTTTAATTTGGCGTTAAGGGCGTTTCTTGTCTGATCGATAACCGTCCTGTCGCCTCTTGCCGTTCTTAACAAAGCGTCGATGGTTTCCCTTGAATCGAATCTACCGTCAATGTATTCGTCGATTTTTTGACGCAATGCGCGTTCAAGATCCGCAATTGCGTTTCTTGCATAAGCTTCTGCAGTGCGGCGAATCGCGAGTAAAATAAGATCGCCTATATTTGTAGTCAACGAGAAATCGTTGTTGGAAAATTGAATTCCAAGATTGACCCTGTCGGTTTCCCTTACGGCGGTGTCTATCGCCTGTGCAAGAGTTCCGTTCGGATTCGTAACGCTTGCTTCGGTTATTGCGACATTTCCGCCTGCGGAAAAACCGCCGCCGGGGAAACCCGATGCATTGACCGAAAAATCCGTTTGACCCCTAAAACCGTTAATGCCGATATTGCCGAGTTCCGTTTCCAAATTGACAGGGAACCCCGATCCTCTTACATCGGCGCTGAAAAGCTGTGACGCGTCACTTCTGAAATTTGCGCTTCCGTCAAATGCGACATTCCGCCTGAGGCTTCCTGCAGTTTCCGTCATGCCCAGTTTTAATGTTACGGGTCTTGAAATCCAGTTCGGATGTGAGGTGACATCCCTGAGATCAAATGACCAATTCCACGAATCGATCGTAAAATCGGATGCCATTACGCCCAAATAAAATGCGGGATATGTAACGGTTGGATAGTGAACGGTTCTTCCCTTAAAGCGTTCCGCCTTTTTCGGTTTTTCGCTTTTTGGAATGTTGGATGCCAATCTTTGAATGCTTCCCAGTGCATCCAAAGCCATCAAACCGTAATTGATGTACATTTGCGCCGAATCCGAAAGTATTTCGCGGATAAAAGGCTCGATTGCCCTGAACGCTTCGCCGCTGCCAAGATCGATATACGATTTTAAAAGGTTAAGATCGTCCGTTATGGAACTGCGCGCAGTCGATTCGAGATCGCGAGCCATGTTTATGTCAGCTTCAAGACCGGAAATGATTCTGTTTACGTCATTTGCCGCAGTTTGCACGGAACTTATTGCAGCTTCAATATCCCTTGCAGTGCTTGCTATAACCGCAGGATCGCGAAGATTGCTTGTGTTAAGATTGATAAGCGGCGCTGCGGACGCGCGCACATTCTGAACGTTGGCTGTTGTCGTTTCAACCTGATTGCGCCACTTTGTCGAAGTTTCATTGTATGCATTGATTGCAATGTCATAAAGTTTTGGCGTTCTCAGTCTTTCGAATTCCTGATTCAAAAGACCCATTGCGTCAAAATTTTGCAGGTCTATAAGCGGAGGAGCGGGCGGTTTAGGAGCTCTTTGCGCGGCCGTTCTTGGAGGAATTCCTATATAACCTGAAACGGTTCTGGGAGTTCCAAAGCGAATCGTCTGCGCGCGAATCGATTCGATGTATATTTTTCCGCGCAATATTGCCTGCGGTCTTAAAATTATTTCTGTTCTTCCAAGCTGAAAAAGATTTGTCATGGGACTGTCGCGGTTTGCAACGGTAACTCCGGACATTGAAATTTCAAAACGTATGAGACTCAGACGGAAATTGTCAACGTCAGATTTTGCCTCAAATGCCGCTTCCAGTCCCATTTCCATCGCTCTTTCCAAAAGAGGATTTGCAAATATCGTAAAGAAAAAAACAATTGCGGCAACTATTGCAGAAGCAAAGAGGATGGGAACAATTCTTACATCTCCCTTCCGGTTTGATTTTATGACCTTGTAAAGGCTTTTAAGCCTTTTTATGTTTTCTTTTGAAAGATTTTGCCTGACAGAAAAAAATTCTTCCTGTTCCTCGAAACAGGAAACAAAAAATTTTCTGTCTTCCGGATGTTCGATAAGTTTTTCGTATCTTGCGACAAATTTCCTTTTCTTGATCGGCTTTTTGAAAGCGCCGGGTATTTTTACGGGTTTGGGCTGTTGCTCGCCGTTGGATCCTTCTTTCATTTTTTTTCTCCGTTTAATCCTTTACAAGAGTTTTTTCCAAAATCTTAAACAGCGGAAATCCCGTTATGCCTTTTACGATTCTTGATTCTCTTATTTTTGGCGCAAGTTTGTTGCGATAAACCGGGATAAAGATCATGTTAAGGATAAATACCGGAATCCAGAGAATTAGACCGATGACAAGTCCGCCCATTACAAGAGTGTTGTTAAAATTTGTAAACGGAACAAAAGGCATGTTGTACATGGACGTAAAAAAGGGAACAAGCGGTTCAAAATTCAAAACGTTAAAACCGACGCCGTCGACAGCATAAATCACAAGCGGCGATATAAGTTTTATCAATGCCATTCCAAAAATTTTTGATCCGTGGTTGTGCCTGAAAAAGAAGGATGCAAGAAACAGAACGATCCAGAAAACGTTGCCCGCAGGAATAAGTCCCAAAAGCGTGCCCCAGGCAAAGCCCGACGCTATTTGACTTTTTTTGACATTGCCGTTCAAGGCTTGAATCAGTTTGGCTGTCGCTTTTAACACAATAAAGCTCCTTTTACGGACATTTTATTCCAAAAAATAATGGTTGTAAAGTGCTTAAAAACGCCCGCTACTTGCTAAAAACGGTCAGGTTGTGATAAAATCCCCTAAATGTCCAAAAACAGCGAAAAGTCAAAACCCCGATCCTCATCCGCAAGCATGCGCTTTTTTGACAATGTGCAGCAGATAACCGAAAGTTTCCTTACGCGAAGGGCAAGAATACGCCATGCAAAAAAAGAAAAGCAAAAAATGAGAAAACCCCTGATCGACTGGCTGGATGCGATTGTTTGGGCGGTTTGCATGGTTTTCCTTGCAAACCAATATTTGCTTCAGGCTTACAGGATTCCGTCCGGTTCAATGATAGACACATTGAATATAGGAGATCATATCATCGTAAACAAGTTGGTTTACGGTCCCGAACTTTTGCCCGGTTTTGTAAAATTGCCTTCTCCAATACAGCCGAAACGCAACGACATAATCATTTTTGAAAGCCCCGAATACATCTCGCGCGGCACTGTTTTTGACATTGCGCAAAGAGTGATATACATGCTGACGATTTCATTGGTTGATATCGACAGGAATGACAGGGGAGAGCAAAGGGTTCGGTTTTTGATAAAACGGGCAATAGGGCAGGAAGGCGATCGTTTCATGATTGAACACGGAGAGATGAAAGTGCGTCATGCAGGCGAAGATCGATGGATCGACGAAAGGGAATACAACAGGGCGCAGGGGTGGAATCACAATTTAAGCCGTCTTGTAAAACCGGAAAGTTATCCCGCAATTATTGCGGCTTCAAAAATGAACGGATGGTCGGAAATAGGGCTTCCCGTTTCGCAGAATCTGGTTTCCATTGCGTCGCAGGCGGAAAGAGAATACGGTTACGACGGAATTGCAATTTCAAGGGCAAGGCTCGAAACGATTAGAAAAATCGCTCCGCATGACAGGCGTTATGCGGCACAGCTTGCAAAAAACCGTCTTGGCTGGTACATTCCCAAAGGCAGGGTTTTTACATTGGGAGACAACAGGGACAGTTCAAATGACGGACGCGCTTTTGGTCCCGTATCAAAAGGAAAAGTATTGGGAAGGGGATGGATTATTTTCTGGCCGATTACGCGCTGGCAAAAAATAATTTAGGCAGGGTAAACATGTTTGACAAATCCAGACAATATTCGTACAGGGCTCAAAAAAACCAGCGCAACAAGATATTTGTAATCATTTTTGTTTTTTTTGTTTTGTACGTTTCATATAACTGTTTGACGGCATTTTTCTTTTCTGTTTGGGTTGTGGACAATGACACAATGCAGCCCGGTCTTAACAAGGGAGACAGAATTGTTTTTTCTTCGTTTAACGCTCCATGGAACGGGAATGACGAAGAGAATCAAACTGTTTTTAAAAGGGGAAACATTGTTCTTGTGGACATGAGGCATTACAGGGATAAAAAACTTCCGCTCAGAATCATTGACGGCTTTGCAAGATTTTTTACCGCCCAAAGAATTTCCATTTTCAGGGGCGAGGGACAGTATTATGTAAAAAGGGTGATAGGACTTGGCGGCGATGAGGTTTCGATGAACAATTACGGCTTTAGGGTTAAAGCCTCGGGCAGCACTTATGTTCTTACGGAATACGAACTTTCCAACAGATCGTATCTTGCCCAAATTCCGCAGGTTACGGAACAATGGAACGAGTCGATTCCATTTTCCGGCAACATGAACGCGATAACATTGGGACCAAACGAATGTTTTGTCGCCTCCGACGATCGTTCAAACACAAACGATTCGCGCACATGGGGACCCATTTCTCCTTCGTTGATTTCGGCAAGAGCCGTGTTTCGGTTCTGGCCGCTTAACCGGATTGGTTTGTTATAGTCCGCGGATTTCTGCGAAAAAGGCACATTAATTTGGATTTAAACTCTTCTTTGTATATTCATATTCCATTCTGTTCGTCTTTCTGCGATTACTGCGATTTTTATTCAGTAAGTGTGAATAATATTAGTGAGGAATATATTGACGCGTATCTTTTCGCGCTTATTGAAGATATTAAATTTCAAATAAATTATTTTAATATCGAAAATATTCCAACAGTGTATATTGGAGGAGGAACACCGTCCGTTTTAGGAAAAAAAATCGGTATTCTTTTAAAAAAATTAAATTCTATTTCGCAATTTTCACCTTTTGAATTTACAATAGAGGCGAATCCTGAATCTATAACGAAAGAATTTCTTGATATATGCAAAGAAGGAGGTGTAACAAGGCTAAGTATTGGAGTGCAAACTTTACATAATAAAAGCAGAATGTCTGTAAATAGAAAAGGAAGTGACCCTATTTTACATAATTGTCTTTCGCTGTTAAGTAATGTTTTTAATTCATCTTTTTCTGTTGATCTAATGGCAGGTCTTCCATTTCAAACAGAAGAAGTTATAATTAATGATATAAAAAGAGTTTTACAATATAAACCTTGTCATATATCTCTTTACAGTCTTACCTTGGAAAAAGAAACACTGCTATTTAAAAAAATAAAAAATAAAAAAATAATACTGCCTGATATTGATACATCAGATACCATCTGGATGATTGGACAAGAATTGCTTGTAAAAAATGAATTTGAACATTATGAAATATCAAATTTTGCGCTAGACGGCAAAAGGAGCTTTCATAATATGCGTTATTGGCAAATGCAAAATTGGATTGGTGCAGGAGCTGCGGCCAGCGGTACAATTATAAACGAAGATGAAAAATGTGCAAAAAGATATACATATAGAAACGATATTGATTTATATATTAAAAATCCTAATTTAAACAATGCAGTTTTTGAAGAAGTTGATAATAAAACTTTATTAAAAGACACTCTGCTAATGGGTTATCGGTTAAAAGAAGGTCCTGATGAAGAATTATTTAATAAACGTTTCGATTTAACAATAGAAAAATGCATACCTCAATCATTAAAAAAATGGAAAAATAAAAATAAAATATTATTTTTAAATAAATTTTTATCGGATGCATTTGACGAGCTTGATTTAATTCGTGTTAATTCGTGTTAATTCGTGTTAATTCGTGTTAATTCGTGGACAGTCTTTTCCAATCAGTTGCTAATCCGCATTGTCATTATAAATTTTTTCGAAGTCGCCCGAGATTTTTTTAAACACTTCGATTAGTTTTGGATCAAAATGATTGCCGCTTTGCTCGACAATTTTTTGGAACGAAACTTCATGGCTTAAAGACGGCTTGTAACTGCGTTCCATTCTGAGCGCGTCGTATACATCGGCAATTGTTACAATTCTTGCGGAAAGCGGAATCATTTCGCCTTCAAGCTGGAAAGGGTAGCCGGCTCCATTCCATTTTTCGTGATGTGAAAGCGCAATTTCCTTTGCCATTGGATTTGGATAAGTGGAAAGAATAAACGCGCCGTTTTTGGTGTGTTCCCGCATAACCGCCCATTCCCAATCGGACAAAGGCCCTTCCTTGTTTAAAATGTCGTCGGGTGTGCCGATTTTTCCTATGTCATGCATCGCGGCAAGAAATGAAATGTTGTCGATAAAATCCGCGTCAATGCGCTTGAATTCTCCTCCGATGCTGTACAATTCTTCGCAAAGACGTTTTGAATATTCATTTACGCGGACAATGTGTTTTCCCGAATCGTTGTCTTTTAATCTTGAAGCTTCCAAAAGAGAAAGAAAAACAGAGCGCAAAAGTTTTTTGTTTTCTTCGGTAAAATCGTCAAACATTACGACAAAATCGCTTGGCGCTTTCAAATCCATTTCCAATGGAAAAATATAAACCCTGATTTGAATTGAAACGGTTTCGCGCGTTTTTAAAAGAGCGGTTCCTTTCCACGAAAATCCGCTTGTGCCGTTTATTATCGTATCCCTTATTTTTCTTGCGTCTTCCAAAGAGAACGCCTTGCCGAACAAATCAAAAAAGTATTTGCCGATTAAATTGGCAAAACCGGAAAACATTTTTTCGCATGCTTCGTTTCTGTAAATGATTCTTAGTCTGTTGTTGATTATCAAGACGGGAAAAATGCTTGTTTTGAACGGATTGTGGGAGGAAGAAAGCAAAATTGACTGTTCTGTGCCGTCGCCAAGACCGAGATCGTCAGGTATTTTTCCGCCGTCGGTTTCATCCAGAGGTTCAAGTTCGCCGTCTTCGATAATGTAACTCATTTTTTAATCCTTAAATTTGCGCGTTAAGTTCTGCGTCTGTCTTTCTGACATACTCAGGACCCGATGTCAAGAATGCCGTTAAGTCATTATCCAATATTTTTTTGTTTTTTGCAATACAAATCAATTCTTTTGCATAACCCTTATTTTCAAAATTCAAAATAATGTCATTTTGAAAATCGGCAGGCAGCGAATTGTAAAGTTCGCAAGAAAGCGGCCCTGTCATTATTATTTTATTTTCATTTGTCAGAAATTTTTTAATTTCATCTTTAATTTGCGTTAAATCGCCGTCCTTGTCTTCGCAAAGACGCTCTGTGTTACGAAAAATTGTATAATAATAAGCGTTCTTTCTTGATTGTATAACAGGAATTATAATATCGTCTTCTTTTTGCGAATGCCCGAAAGCAATGCAATCAAGCGTTGGAATTGGCGCGAAGGGAATCGACAAAGAAAGCGCAAGTCCTTTTGCGATTGAATAGCCAATCCTAAGACCTGTAAAGGAACCGGGTCCGCCCATGCAGATCACGCCGGACAAATCCTTCGGTTTTATGCATGCCTTTTTTAAAAGGCTGTCCGCAAATTCCATCGCAATTTCGGATTGTTTTTGCCGTCCGTCCGTTTCGGCATAATGAATGTCGCCGCCGCAGGAGAGCGCAACGGAAAAAAAAGAACATGCGCTGTCAATCGCCAAAAGGTGATCGTAATTTTTTAATTCGCTCATAATTTTTCAATTCCGTCGATCCTTATCAATCTGGAACATTCTCCCGTTATCTCGATATAAATATTTATGCAATCCTGCGGCAACGATTTTAAAATGCGTTCGCTCCATTCAATCAGGCAAATTCCCCCCGAGTTTAGAATTTCAACGCCGCCTGTGTCTTCAAAATCCTTTTCTCCCGACAAACGGTAAGCGTCAATATGATAAAGAACAATGGATGCATCATTTGCATATTCGTTGATAATCGTATAAGTGGGGCTTGTTATATTTTCTTTTATTCCAAGCCCCGATGCAATGCCTTTGGAAAGGGCTGTTTTTCCGCTTCCAAGAACGCCGTTAAGAGTGACGACAGATCCTTTAAAAAGACGGGATGCTATTTTCTTTCCAATCGAATGAGTTTCATCGGGAGAAGCGGAAGTAACTTCTATCATTTCTCAGTCGGGAAGACCGCCTGCAGAGTCAAGTTGTTTTATGTATGCCTTAAGTTCATTTGTAACAGGAATAAGGGGATAATCGACTTTGTCGATAAATGTGACAGATACATCCCTTTGACCTGTGGGTTTTATCTCTATTGTAAAATCAATCCGGAAATTCTCGGGTCCTTTGTTTAATTCTATTACGGCAACACCCGTAAAAAGCAACCTGTAATAGATGGGGACGTCTTTTCTAATCATGTCTTTAATTGTAATAACTTTCATTTTTATGTCTCCTCACTTTTACTCGCGTCCGTACTCATAAACAAAGGCGTTTATCAGGTTCATCGATCTTAGCGGTATTTTCAGGAACTTGACGTGAATAATCGTATTCAAGCCCGTTTTGTTGGTTCTTAAAACCTGCCCCAAAGCCGCCACATTAACATCTCCCTGTATAAATTCAATTTTGAATCTTGCCCCAACCCTTATCGGAGCCATCATTTTCATCGAACAGCCGCCCATGGAGATATCCTGAATGCTCCCCTGAAGCCTTCGTTTGTCAACAACCAAGCGCTGCTTTTTCTTGGTACCTTCAACATACACCAAATACAAAGAACACGCAATAACCGAATGACGCCTTCTGTAGCGTCTTTGGGAAAGGAACCTGAGGTGGTTGGAATGGGCAAGCTGCATTATGGGGTGTCCGTTATAGGAGGAGTACCCGATTACGCGGGTTTCAAACGAGAACCCCTTGTTGCTTTTTGTAAAGAACATGACCGTTATTCTTGTTCCTTTGGCAATTTTTATCAGGCTTCCCAATACATTTTTGGGAGTTTCGACAAAAAGATAATCCCCTTTGGCGGAAGCCAAACGAACGTTGATTTTTTCCTTTCCTGTGTTGATTGTGAACAAAATGTCGTCCCTGAGCTGCCTTGTGGACGAAATGCCGCCGAGTATGCTGTTTTCCAGTGCGTTTCTGGTCGAAAAAAGAATTGCAAGCCTTCGCTGCGAATCTGCGGCTTTACCGTTTTCTATTTCCCTGTAAGTGCGCCTGAAATGGCGATCCAATAGGGCAGGGGTATTAACAGATTTTTCGGGTTCAATAACTCCGTCCGTCTTGAAAACATAAACAAGCATGTTTGCCTGATCGCTGTTTAACCCCAGGTTTCTTGCAATCTTGTGTACTGCCAAACTTGCAAAAAGACCGCCTCCGCCTGCGCTTCCTCCTCCGCTTCCTCCGCCTTTTCTTTTTCCGCCTGTGGGTCTTCTTGCTCCTATGATGATTACAATTACAATCACCGCGAGAATGACACCCATACCGATAAGCGTGCCCGAGTTAAACTCGGGGTCTTCCATTGAGATTAAGGTTCCCTGCTGCAACGGCGGCAAATGCAAAAAAAAGTCGATCATTTATCATCCTGTTTATTGGGGGATAGTTGTATATTTTCCAGAATTGCGGCGTATAAATCTTTCAGTTTGGGAGACGCTTCGTATTCGGTGATATCTCCAACAAGGACAGAATCGTTTTTTTCGTATGCTTCCAAAAGTTCCCTTAATATGTTTGAAAAAGCCGATATTTTTTCCAAAAGCTGGTTTTTTCGATTTTCCACCTGTTCTTTGCTTTCGGATTCTTTTTCGTTTATAAAATATCCCTGAATGTCGAGCTGCCTGAAAATGCGGATTATTTTTTCCGTTATTGCCGCAAAAATCTGCATTGTCTGCGCCGCAACCGCGTCTTTTCCTGTTTGGATGTCCAAAGGAAGACGGATAAGCCTTTCGCAGATTTCATCCAATACGGGTTCCAAATTCGAAAGTTCTTTGGAAGGATCGTTTACTTCCCTTTGAATTTCTTCCGTTACGGATCTTAAAACATCAGGCGGTATTTCGCCTGTGCCAAACGTATTATGGCAAAACGCAAAAAGCTCGGGCAGTTCTTCGTGAATGAAACCCGCGGTTGCGCCCGATTTCCATTTTTCGTAATATTTGGATTTTGCGTCAAAGTCGCAGGATTCGTATTCCTTAATGTCTTCCAAAAGATTCAAAAGGCTTGCCGCCGTAAGGTCTGACACTACGTTTGTTTTGATATCCAGACATTTGATGTTTTTTATTTCCTTTTTGAAAATGCCTTCGATCATCGAAGCATTTATCATTTCTCCGTCTATGCTAAGCTCGGATATTCTGTGTCCCGCATCGGAGAGCCATCTTTCAAGACCCGTTAATACGTCTCCGACGGTGTTTTCGTTGTCAAGACTTACATCCAGAGTTTTATCGTTGATTTTTATTTCCATTTTTTTTCCTGTTACCTGTTACCGCGGTTTTGATTGTTAAAATTATCCAGCGAAGTTGACATTTGCTCCATACGCGCATAAGCCGCTTCCATACGCGCATATTGAATGCGCAGTTCCTGTTCTCTTGCTGCAAGCTGCCTGTCAAGGTTTGCTATGCGTCTTTCATCCCGCGAAATGCGCGAATCGATTGTGCTTGTTTTAAGCGAAATTATTCCGCCTGTTTCCACAAACGGACGCATGAGCGCGTCAACATTAAAGGCGACGCCCGTGTCTGCAAGCAAATCCCCCGTTGTGTCGCTTGCAAATAATTCCCTTATCGCGGGCACCTTATTTTCCAATGCCGCATCAAGTTCCGGTTCGTTAATTTGGAGGTATCCCCTTAGGCGCGACGGATCGTATCCCGAGCTTCGATTCGAGTTTGTGCTGATGCCTATTTGCGCAAGAAGGGCAAGGTCTCTTTCCATGCTTGTGGGGTAGGGGGCTGTTACAGTTCTTTGCAGATTGTTTCTGAATGTGGTTAAAGAAGCGTCGCTGGCGAAAACGCCGAGCCTTTCCCTCATTGCCGTTCTTTCTTCTGCGGTTATATAAGTAATCTCGTCAATTACGCGATCGTCCCTTCTTGTCAAAACGTTTATTTCCGCCATAAGGAGGTTATAGTTTCCGACAAACGAAATAATCGAATCTTTAATCGCTTCAACATTGGCGACAATTCTTAGTTCGACAGGACGCTCGGAAACGCCCCGCACATTCAATGTAACGCCCGGGATCAGATCGTCTATATTGTTCGATGAGCGCACAATGTCGATGCCTTCCATCGAAATGATTGCATCGCGCGCTGTGGCAACCGCGTTTAATGGTCTTAAACCGCCGGTTGTGGAAGTTGGATCCAAAACTTCAACTTTTCCGATACTGACCTCGCGGTGGGTGTTTTCGTTTCGCAAATCCAGAGAAACGATTGTTTTTCCGCGCGCGACATCCGTAAGATTGTACTGACGCGCCGTAAAGGAAGAAGAATCGGTTATTGCCGGAAGTCTTGCCGTTGTGCCGTCGGAAAAAACAAGATGCAAAACGTTCATGTTGTCATTGCGAACGGGCGGGGCAGGGGGAGCCAAATCCTGCGAAGGAGCGGAAGACGGCTGATTTTGAATCGTGATCCCCGAATATGTGACAGAACCTGCGGGAACGGTTGGCCCCGGAGGAGTTTGCGTAACAGTTGAACCCTCGCCTTCAACGCGGGTTTGCGTTTCCAGACGAAGTACAAGAGGCGAATTGTCCGTTATCTGAATATTGACAGGCAATGATGCGGCTGCGCGCGGAGCAACTTTTAAAACGCCTTCATTAACGGAGACGTTTTGCGCGTTTTCTGTTCTGCGCACGGAACTTTCGTTTATCGAAATGTTTCTTTGGGTGTCGTTGCTTGTTTCCATCATGCCAAGGCGCGTAACAAGCTCGGCTGCATCGCCCGAAAAACCAAGCCTGTTTGCCGAGCCTGTCAATTTTGATTCTATAAGAAGGGACCTTGTCCCGGGTTGTACCGCGATTAGGGATGCCGCCACCTTGTCTCTTCCGCGGCGGTTTATCAATTCGACAAAATTGTTCAGGGTTCCGCCCCTGAATGCGATTGAGATTTCATCGTTTCCGACTGTAAAAGTATAAGTACCGGGTTCTATTCTTGTTCTTTCATCAAGAGGCTGCGAAAGAAAACGATCAGCCGATGCAACCTGTTTTACCGCAAAGCGCATCTGCTGTTCGGCAGCTTCTCTGGTTGCCGTGGCTGTGATTACATTTTCATCGGCGCTTCTGCCGATTCTTTCATTGAAGGGGTTTTGGAAAGAGAAGAGCGCTCTTGCGCTGTCGCGAAGAGTATTTATTCGCCTGCCAACTTCCTGCCAATAACCTCTTTGAACCTGGAGCGTGTCGACTTGCTGCTGAACCCTGTCCCTGGGGACGCGTTCAAGATTCATCAAGTTTTCGACCGTCTGTTCGGAGTTGAATCTGCTTCTTACTCCCGGTATGTAAACATCTGACATAGACCTGACTTCCCCCCTCTAACAGGCTAAATCTGCCGTTTCAAAGTCCGACCGAACGGTCGGTCATTAAGCCATCTCGTCGAACAAAAGACCGATAACTTCCTTTAAGCTTCTGTGCAACCGCTGCAATTCTTCAGGCGGTATTTCTCTGATCACTTTATCGGTATCTTTGTCGATGACCTTGACAATCACCTCGTTAGACCTGTGATCCACTTCAAATTGAAGCTTCTTGTTCAAGGCGCTTCCCAATCTTTGAATATCAGCTGCAGTATTCTGAATGACATGAGGTTTTACCTTGGGTTCCGATTGAGCTGTTTGCCTGATTGCCTGCGGACGAAATTCAGCCGGAAGCGGAGAAGGCGAGACAGGAGCGTATCCAACACTTGCTACGGACATATGTACCTCCATGTAAAAGACATTCTTCCGCCAATCCATGGCAGAAGAAAAACCGGCCAATCAACGCCTGTTTTGCGGCAAGGATGCCGCAAAACAATACGTCTGGCAGATAAAGGACAGTGAAGGCGCGAACTCCACTGTCCCCTCCCATTGCGAAATAAAGACGACGTCCAGAAGTCTCTGTATTCGCTATGCTTTTTTAATTGCTACGAAAGCAGCTGTACAACAGACTGTGTTCGCAGGTTGGCTTGTGCCAACATTGCAGTACCTGTCTGCTGCAGGATGGAGTCTCTTGTGAAGTCTACCATCTTGTTAGCCATGTTCGTATCCCTGATTCGGGATTCGGCGGCCTGGATATTTTCTGCCGCAATGGCTACGCCTTGTGCTGCCATCTCAAAACGATTCTGATAAGCGCCAAGGTCTGCGCGTTGTTTTGAAACAACTTTTAACGC
>WQSP01000007.1 GCA_009787795.1 Treponema sp. | reverse complement strand
GCCGGCGACACGCCCGCAAACAACGAGCTTTCGATTCGTCACGTTACGCGAAACTTTATGAACCGCGAAGGTTCCAAGCCCAACGACGGACAGATCGCCTCGGTTGCGCTCATGGACGCAAGATCAATCGCGGCGAGCGCTGTAAACGGCGGAAAACTCACCGCCGCAACGGATATAAACGCAAAGTACGGCAAATACAAGTTTTTCTTTGACAAAAGCGTATACGACAAGCGCGTTTTTAACGGCGTTGGAAAACCGCAGCAAAACGCAGAGCTTGTTTTTGGACCCAATATCAAAGACTGGCCCAAAATGCCTGCATTGCCTGACAATTTGTTATTAAAGGTGGTTAGTTTTATTACAGATCCTGTTACAACCACGGATGAACTTATTCCGTCAGGCGAAACTTCTTCGTACCGTTCCAATCCGATAAAGCTTGCCGAGTTTACGTTAAGCCGAAAAGACCCCGAATATGTAAAGAGGGCGAAGGCAGTACAGGCTTTGGCAGGGAGCAGTGAGTTGGCGAGCGTTATCAGTAAAATAAAAAACATCGAAGGATGCGCAGGCGTAACAGAAAGCAATATGGGAATTGGAAGCGTAATTTTCGCACGAAAACCGGGTGACGGTTCTGCAAGAGAGCAGGCTGCAAGCTGCCAGCGCGTACTTGGAGCAAGCGCAAACTTCGCGCTTGAATACGCGACAAAGCGTTACCGCTCAAACCTTATAAACTGGGGTATTCTTCCGTTCCTTGTAACCGACGAAAGCGCGTTTGGCCTGAACAGCTTCATTTTTTTCCCGAACATAAAAAAAGCCGTGCAGGAAAAGACGGAACAAATCAAAGGCTATGTGTTAGGTGACAGCGTAACGGAAATCAAAGCCGCGCTAGGCGAGCTTACCGACGCAGAACGCCAAATATTGATAGACGGCTGTTTAATTAATTATTACGCCGGTTAACGGTTTCTCTGTTCGATAATAATTGGCGATTATCGGGAAATTCCGCCAAGCCTTCGTTTAAAATTCTCTCGGCTTCGTCATAATTGCGTCTGTTCCATTCTGCGGCGAAACGATTGTGATACTCAGCCGCCAAATTTCCCCTGTATGTTGCAAGGGCTTGTTCAAGTTCGCGGTTTGCGCCGTATTCGGAAATTGCAGTTTCCATGTATCTTATCGCCGCGCGCCAGTTTCTTTCGGGAGAAGCGCAAAGGGAAGCCGCTGTTCTTTGTATCACATAAGTAATTAATTCTTGAGCCCTTCGCTGTTGTATTTTTCCGTTTTCGCGCTCAATTAAAATGTCGCGTATGATTGCGTTTCCTTCGTCAATAGTTACGCTTTGGCCTGCGCGGTATAAAAGAACTGCGTCCGTTACTACAATATCAAGACGCGCATGAGATGCGTCCGTTAAAAGATTTCTGTTGGCTTGTAAAAATTCTCTTGCATTTACAGGCTGCCTGTCCCTGATAAGTCTTGTAATCCTGTTATTGATTGCGGCAAATGTATAATCCTGCCAGCGGATAGAGTCAGGGTATCTTAAGGAAGCGGCTGCCGCCCAGCGAAGACTTTCGTCTTCCCTGTTTGCGCGCAAAAGGGTCGCGCCGTAGTTTATTAATCTGTCCATTAAATCTTTTCTTGGGTCCGCGAATAAAACCTGCGAATTTAAGGTTTCTCCTGCGGTTGCAGCTAACGATTCGCCGAAAAGAAGCGCCGCTCTGTCAATCGCGATTGGTACGGAAGACGCAAAACTGTTTCGTCTTTCAAAATCCGCGATCCTGTTGTTCATGATCAATGACACAAGCTCGATCTTGCCGATTGTCTGCCTGTCGCGGTAATTCTGCGGCGGTACATACGCAAAGCCTGTAAGCCGCCCGAATTGATCGTGAAACTCCCTTCGGTTGCCAGGATCAAAACCAAAACGGTTTGTCGTTTCCACATCGATTTCTTCGCCGCCAATATGAACGATTACAAGCGCATGCTCCCTTGTAATAACTCCGCTAGTTCTGATTCCAGCCGCTTCGCATAAAATTATATAAAGAACTGCGGACGATACGCAGTTGTAAACGCCGTTTGTAAGGGCAGTATCGATCCTTGTCTGATAAATCGAATAATTTCTTAAAATATTACGATGTAAAAACGAAAGTATAAAATCGGCTTTTTCTTTTTGATCCGAAGGAAGATCGCTTGAGCTGTTCAAATTTGCAACCGCTGTCCTGATTCGTTCCATGTTTGAAGTTGATGTGTCGCCGGAAGCCCAAAGCGCGATTTCGGCGAGCTGTTCCCATGTATAACCGTTCCTTCCAAGACGGTAATATTCAAGCGCTTTTGGATCGGGTTCCAAGCGCGGAAATTGGACTGCATTTTGCGTCGCGCTTTGCGCTCTGTTTTGCGAAAAAACTTGTGTTTGCGAGGAAAAAATCAATATAATGAGGGTTAAAATTATTGACGGTTTTATATTCACGACTTACTATAAATTATACCATTAAATGTGTAAAATGTCTTAGGAGCATAAATGTCGGATTTGGATCTTTTAATAATTGGAGCAGGACCTGCGGGGCTCACAGCCGCCCAATACGGAGCAAGGGCAAACTTGAAAACGCTTGTAATCGAACACCTGTCGGTCGGCGGACAGGCTTTGGTTATCGATGTATTGGAAAATTATCCGGGCGGCGGCGAAAAATCGGGATATGAATTTATAGAAGATTTGCATAAACAGGCGAAAGCATTCGGCGCAAACTTTTTTTCCGGCACTGTAAATTATTTAAAGAAAGGCAAAGACGGCAGATTCGAAGCGTCTTTGTCGGACGGAACGGAGCACAAGGCAAAGGCTGTCATTCTTGCAACAGGCGCAAAGCCGCGCCTTCTAGGCGTGCCAGGCGAACTGGAATATGCGGGAAAAGGCGTTTCGTACTGCGCGACATGCGACGGCAATTTTTTTAAAGGTAAAAAAATATTTGTCGTTGGCGGAGGGGATGCCGCATGTGACGAAGCGCGCTATCTTTCGCGTCTGACGGATAAAATTGTCCTAATTCACAGAAGGGACAGCTTTCGCGCGCAAAAAGCGCTGGTACAAAGAACGTTATCAAATCCTAATATTACTGTTCGTTATAACACGGTAATAAAAGAAATCAAGGGAGAACCTAAATTAAACGCGGTTAGTTTAATGAATACGCTTACTAAAGAAATTTACGAAGAAGAGACAGACGCAGTTTTTATTTTTGCGGGAACTGTGCCGCAGGTGTCGCTTGCAGAAAATTTAAAAGTGCAGTTGGACGAGAACGGATACATTATTACAAATCAAAAAATGGCAACTAACATTGACGGCGTTTTTGCCGCAGGCGATGTGCGCTCGGGCGCATTCAGGCAGGTAATTACCGCCGCCGCCGACGGCGCAACTGCCGCCCACCACGCCGCAGGATACATCGATGAAAATTAAGAATTTATCTATTTGTCCACGAATTTTCACTGATTTTCACGAATTAAAGCTTCGCCTTTTCCGGTTTTTATTTTCATTCGTGTTAATCCGTGTTAATCCGTGGATACTGTTTCTAATTATTTCTGTGCCGGGGTTTGCGCAGAGTTTTAACGATACAGGCACACCGCGTGATCTTGCCGCGAGAATCGAAAACGCAATGACAGACGAGCAGGCGCTTTCCCAACTTTTAATGTTCGGCTGGGTAGGTGAAGATCCTTCGCCGCTTATCATGGATTGGGTGAGGCAGAGAAACATTGGCGGCATAAAAATTTTCGGCTGGAATACAAACGATACGGCGCGGCTTGCAAGAACTGTAAGTCAACTTCAAAGGGCAAGTCTGCAGGGGCCGTTCCATATTCCGCTCCTTGTCGCAACGGATCAGGAGGGCGGATGGATCAGGCACATAAAGGGCAATACAAGCGAAACGCCCGGTAACATGGCAATAGGCGCGTCCGGCTATCCGCGCGATGCGTATTTGTCAGGTTATTATATAGGAAGAGAACTTGCGCTCCTTGGCGTTAATATGAATTTTGCGCCGACAGTCGATCTTTTTACCGATCGCGAATCGGTTTTAATAGGCCCGCGCGCATTTGGGAACGATCCTGTAAGAGCGGGGATTTTGGGCGCGGCTTTTGCAAGAGGTCAGCTTGCGGCAGGCGTAATTCCAACTGCAAAACATTATCCCGGCCACGGCGCTACGGCCCTTGATTCGCACGGCGTTCTTCCGCGAATCGAAATTTCTTACGACACTCTCTGGGAAAGAGAACTTGTTCCGTACAGGATGATGGTTGCAGAAGGGATTCCCGCGATAATGAGCGGACACCTTTCTTTTCCTTTGACAGACGGAGGGCAGACACCCGCTTCTTTATCTTCGTGGTTTTTGCGCACAGTGTTACGCGAAAGAATGGGTTTTAGGGGAATTGTGATAACGGACGATTTGGAAATGATGGGAGCGATTTCGTACATGCGATCTTTTGAGCGTACCGCAAAACAGGCAATTGCCGCAGGTAACGATATTATAATGTATTCAAGAACGCCGTTTTTAAACGATCAAATTTGGACGTATCTTGTGCGGTCAATGAGGGAAGAGCCCGAGTTCAGGCAGATAGTCCGCACGTCCGCGCGAAGGGTTCTTGAAATGAAATTGACGTATCTTAAAGGACACGGAAGCGTTCCGCATATTCCGGATCCTGCAAGAGCGGGCGCAGAACTTCCCGATGCGGAAGGTCAGGCGTTTTTTCTGAATCTTGCGGCAAGAAGCGTTACAATTGTAAAACCCAATCCGCCTTCTTCGGTTTTTCCCGTTACAAGGGAAAATGCGGGGCGCGTTCTCTTGGCAGGTTCTTCAAGATACGGTTATTTCTTTACATACGGAAGAATTGCGTTTCCAAGAGCGACGCATTACAGATTTACAGGCGCGACAGACACGTCAGAAATTATTTCTGTTGCGAATGGCGCAGATACGATTATTTTTTGCCTTTCGGATTCCAACGATTTGCGTGTGCTTCGAAGTCTTTCGAATTTAAACAAAAGGATAATTGCGTTTTCCATTTTAAGTCCCGTTCACCTGGAAAACATTCCATGGATAACAGGAGCCGTTGCGGTGTACAGCTATGCGCCCGGCTCTTTTGCGGCAGGATTTTCGGCAATAATCGGCAGAATGCCCGCGCAAGGTGTCCTTCCCTATGAATTGTGAGAACTTTAAATGGCAAAAGATGAAAAATGCCGATACAAGCATCGTCGAATCGCTGTTACGCGAAAATGAATACGATTATGTCAGCGCATGCGGAAGATTCCTTGTCCGCGATGCGGCCAAAGACCCGATTTGGATTTTGCGTCAAAACAAGAGCAAGGCGGATGCGCTTGTAATAAATTCAAGAAGCACGCTAATTCCCGTACTTTGCGGAATGAATCAAATCCCGCACACGGAATTTTTAAACGGATTTTTCGCAAAAAAAAAGATTCATTCCGTGCAGGGCCTAAAAAACGAGGTTTGCATCATGGAAGACGCATTGGACAAGCTGCAATTGAAAATTTCCGACATTTACGATTACGATCTTATGTCGCTTGAAAAAATGAGTGTTATTAAAAACAGGGGAATAAAAAATCTTGTGTTAAAAGTTCCGCGCTTGACCGATTTGGACGCTATTGCGCCGCTTCAGGCAGCTTATGAAATTGAAGAGGTTATTCCCAAAGGCTCCGCTTTTAGCCCCGCCGCAAGCAGAATCAACATTGCAAATATTATCGCGGGCGGAAGAGTTCTTGCAGCGGAGATTGACGGACAATTTGTGGGAAAAATCAACGTAAGCGCGGTTTCCTTTACGCGGTATCTTGTCGGCGGAGTGTATGTTCATCCGAGTTACCGCTGTTTGGGAATAGCGCGCTTTATGGCGTACAGTTTCATTTCTTCGCTTGCAATGCAGGGCAGGGGCATTACATTATTTGTAAAAAAATCCAACACAGCGGCGCGAAAACTTTACGCTTCTCTCGGCTTTGCCGTTACAGGCGATTATCGCATAACGTATTGTTAATTGTCATTCACCTTGAATTTGGATATTTCATGAATGAGTTTTTCGATATTTTCCCTGTTCTTTACAGAAATTTCGCTGACTCGCTGAACTGCGATATTTATTTGTTCCGCTCCGTTTGACATTTCGTTCATGCCGCCCGTAATTTCGTGAGTGGTTTTTTCAAGGTTTGTGCTTTCCGTGATAACTTCCTTGCTGCCTTCAAGCATTTGACTGGCGCCCTGCCTAACCTGTTTTGTAATATCGTTTACGCTTCCAACTCCGTCAAGTATCTGCTTGCTTCCCTCGCCCTGTTCTTCCATTGCGGTGCGCACATTGTCTTCCTGCTCGACAACAATATTTACGCTTGTTTCGATGTCAGTAAATTTATTCATTACGTTTTCTGTCGACAAAGTGATTTTATCGATGGAATCTTTAATCTTTTTTAGCACGTCACTGATTGTTTTTGACTGTTCGCTTGAATTTGCCGCAAGCTTTCTGATTTCTCCCGCGACAACCGCAAAACCTTTGCCCGATTCGCCTGCATGAGCCGCTTCGATTGCGGCGTTCATCGAAAGCAAATTTGTCTGGCTGGAAATATTTTCCATAACGGCGTTGATTTTTAAAAGACCTTCCGATTCCTGCGCAATTTCTTTTATATTTGTTTCTACGATTCTTAAACCTGCATGACCTTCTTCCGCAGCTTCTTTTAACGAATGAACATTCGCCGCATTTCTTATCAGCGTATTTGTTACAGACCTTGTGTTTGCAACCATTTCTTCTATTGCGGACGAAGCCTGAGCCACATGGGTTGTCTGATTCTCAACATGTTCGTTTAACTTGTTTATATTTACAACAACCTGCTCCATTGTCGCATGCGTTTCGCTTACGCTTGCGCTCTGGCTTAATATGCGCCCCTTAATTGACTGAATATTCGCGTTTATTTGATTGACTGCCGTCGCAGTTTCGCTCATATGGGAACTTAAATCGTTTCCTGTTTCGCTTAAATTTCCGGTTTCTTTTTTTATGCTGATTATCAAATTGCTTATTTTGTCCAATGTCAGATTGAATGATTCGGCAAGCTCTCCAACTTCGTTTTTATCCTTCAAATGAATGCGTTTTGTCAAATCTCCGTCGCCGCGCGATATTTCGTGAAGAATCAAATCGATTTCTTTTATAGGTTTAAAAATCATGCGCATTAAAATGAGTAAAAGAGTAATGCCGATAAATATCGATACAACTCCGATTATTGCCTGTTGAATTTCGCTTGTTATTATTGTTTCGTACAGCTCTTCACCGTCAAAATCGCAGCCGATAATTCCGACAATCTTGCCGGATGAATTTTTTATCGGCGTATAGATCGAAATTAACCATCCCCACTCACCTTGATCTACAAGACCTGAGACTTCGGTTTCTCCCGATTCCCAGACTTCTTTAAACGCATGATCGTAATCGCTTGTGTCCTGTTCGTCTCCAAGCGCGGAAAATTCATCCTCGTCTTCGGGGAGGGCGGAGCCGTCAATAATGTAATGCCAGATATCCCCGTCTTTTGGCGCCATCGTATACAGGTAAACGCATCCTACAGTTTCCTTTAAACCGTGCAGCATAACCCGGGTTTCTTCGTAAAACGGGTCTTCTTCGTCCATCGATTTTACAAGAGCCTCAAAGGAGTCGCCGTCAATTAATGATGCCGCTCTTTCGACAGTATAGACCCCGCTTTGGGCGAATGTATCGATAACAACATGCGACATCTGGCGAACGCCCGTTATGACGAGGATTAGGGTAAGAGCGACTATAAAAACTATAAAAAATACAATAAATCTGAATCTTAATGAATCTGTTAATTTCATTTGATGTCTCCAGTATAAATATACCTTTTTTTGTAAGATTAGTACATATATTGACTATTGTATTTTATTGTTTTTATTTGATATAATGGCTTTATTGTGGCATATCTATACGAGACTCACCTCCACACAGCCGGAGTCAGCAAATGCGCGGTTTCAGGAGGAGCCGATTACATCGCCGGGTACATCGAAAAGGGGTACTCAGGCATTATAGTAACCGATCATTTTTACAACGCAAATAGCGGGCTTTCCCGCAAGCTGCCGTGGGAGCAGTGGGTGGATAATTTTTGCTGGGGCTACGAAAAGGCAAAGGAAGAAGGCGACAAGTACGGGTTTTCCGTATTTTTCGGCTGGGAAGAAACTTTTGACGGCTGCGACGATTATCTTGTTTACGGTCTCGACAAAGAGTGGCTTTTGAAACACCCCGAGTCGCGCACATGGACAAGGGGAGAGCAGTACCGCGCAGTCAGGGAGGCTGGCGGTTGCGTTGTTCAGGCGCATCCTTTCAGGCAACGCGTTTATATCCCCAAGGTGATACTTTCCGCAGGCTGCGTTGATGCCGTCGAAGTTGTAAACGGCGGTCATAACGAAGATTATTCTTATGACGCTCTCGCTTTCCGTTACGCGAAGAAAATCGGAAAGCCTGTGACCGCCGGAACCGATATTCACAATGCGCTTGATGTATATTACGGTGAATTGTTCGGCATATATTCGGAAAAAAAATTGGAAAGCATTCATGATTATGTTAATCTGATTTTGAATGATAAAATTGCTGGAATAAAGGTTGACGGCACAAGACTTGAATCCAACGGAAGAGAAAGGGTTAGAATTCCCGCAGAAATCCGGGATGAAAACGATAAAATTATCGGAAGGAATTGGAAGGAGTATGTATGAACGAAATAGCGGCACATGTGCCTGATAGAATAATAGAATTAAGGGAAATACTTGAAATTAGCGCTCTTGATATGGCAAAAGAAACAGGCATTCCTTTTGAAGTTTATTCAGGATACGAAGAAGGCAAAATCGACATACCGATAAGCGTTTTGTATACAATTGCAGGCAGACTTGGAACGGACGTTACGGTGCTTTTAACGGGCGAAGAGGCAAGAATGGACAGCGCCGCAGTCTGCCGCAAAGGAAAGGGTGTTCAAATTGAACGTTATCCCGGATACGAGTTTGCAAGTCTTGCGTATAACTTTAAGCACAGAACGATCGAACCTTTGCTCGTAACGCTCGATTCGTCAAAGCCGCCCGCAGCAAAAGTTTCGCACGCAGGTCAGGAATTTAATTTTGTAACCGAAGGACAGGTAAGAGTAGCCGTTGTAAACACGGAGCATATTTTAAATCAGGGCGATTCGATTTATTTTGACGCGCGTCTTCCTCACAGCCAAAGCGCTGTGAACGGCAAGGCTCAATTTTTGACAATCATACAGGAAAAGTAAGGAAAATAAAATGAACGAGATACTTTCGCGTTATCTGCCAAGAATCGAATTTGACAGCTACGAAGATTTTTACGAAAACTATAGCTGCAAAAGCCCCGATGATTTTAACTTTGCCTATGATGTAGTGGACGAATGGGCGCGTCTTCAACCGGAAAAAATCGCGCTTGTCTGGACAAATGACGAAGAAGAAATGAAAACTTTTACGTTCACGGATATAAAACGTCTTTCCGACAAAGCGGCAAACGCCCTTCTTGCGCTTGGAATAAAAAAAGGAGACGTTGTAAAACTGATATTAAAACAGCGCCTCGGCGTTTGGATTCTTATGACGGCTCTTTCCAAAATAGGCGCCATCTGCATACCGGGCACATATCAGCTAACGGCAAAAGATTTGGAATACAGATGCAGTGTAGCCGATGTAAAACTTTTAATTACTGTAGAAGACAAGGAGATTCTTGACAATATCGCGCTTGCAAAACCAAACTGCCCCAAACTGGAAAAAATTGCCGTAATAGGAAAAACGATTCCTGGCGGTTACATCGACATGAAAAACGAAATTGAAAAGGCAAGCGAAAATTTTACAAGGATACCAACCGTAATAAAAGACCCTATGCTGATTTATTTTTCTTCCGGTACTACGGGTCTTCCTAAAATGGTTATTCACAATCATTCACTTCCGTTGGGTCACATAGTAACCGCAAAATACTGGCATTGCGCAGAGGACAACGGTATTCATTTGACGCAGACGGATTCAGGATGGGCAAAATTTGCATGGGGAAAAATTTACGGCCAGTGGATATGCGGCGCGGCAATCGGCGCATACGACACGGAAAAATTCACTCCCAAGGGAATGTTAGACGCAATTATGCGCCTGAAACCCGTTACTTTCTGCGCTCCTGCGACAGTGTTTCGCTATCTTATTAAAGAAGATTTATCGGGTTACGATTTTAGTTTTATTAAACACACGTCAATGGCGGGTGAACCTTTAAGCCCGGAAGTTTTAAGCAAATTAAAGGAACTTACAGGTCTTGAAATACGCGAAGGTTTCGGTCAAAGCGAAACGTCTGTAATGGCGGCTGTTTTTAAATGGCTCCCAATCAAACCGGGCTCGATGGGAAAACCAGCGCCGCTTTTTAATTTAAAATTGATAGACGAAGACGGCGAAATTTGCGACGAAGGCATTACAGGCAACATGAGCATAACAAGCGCTGGAAAAAACATGTACGAAATTGCTGACGGAGAACCCGAAGCAATGCCGCCTGTTATCGGCAATTCCGATTTCCCGGGTCTTTTCCGAGGCTACTGGAGAGACAAAGAAGTAACCGAAAAAGCATGGAAGAACGGAACGTATCAAACAGGCGATTTGGCATGGCGCGACGATGACGGCTATTTGTGGTTTGTTGGACGTAACGACGACGTTATCAAGTGTTCCGGTTACCGCATTGGTCCCTTCGAAGTTGAAAGCGCTCTTATGGAACATCCGTCCGTTTTGGAATGCGCGGTAACCGCAGCCCCCGACGCAATGCGCGGACAAGTAGTAAAAGCGACAATCGTTCTTGCGCGCGGCTACGAAGCTTCCGATGAATTGATTAAGGAACTTCAAAATCATGTAAAGCACGTAACGGCGCCGTACAAATACCCGCGCATCATTGATTTTGTAAACGAGCTTCCCAAAACTATCAGCGGAAAAATTAAAAGAATGGATATTAGGAAGAAAGATTTCAGCGGAAAGTAGAGTACAGCACATGCTTCTTCCTTCGTGCCAATTCGTGAAAATCTGTGGACAATAGTAAATATTTCATAACGGTTAAATAAAAACCTTAAAAATTTCTCACTTTTATCAAAATTCTTGCATTTTCACTAAAGCGCCATGCACGCTCACGCCATATATAGGTGGAGAATTTTCATGATTTTGAAGGTTCTCTGCCGGGCATCTTTTGAAGCCTCGGGAAAATCATTTTTAGAGGTATTTATTATGGACATGAACGTAAACAGAAATTACAAAGACAGTGTGTTTTCATTGCTTTTTAGCGAACCGAAAATCTTAAGGGAACTGTACTCGGCTATTGAAGGGATTGATATTCCTCCTGATGCAATCGTAAACATCAACACTTTGTCGGAAGCTCTTTTCATGAAGAAGATTAACGATCTCTCTTTCACAATCGACAATAGAATTGTTGTCTTAATTGAACATCAATCATCAATAAGCCGGAACATTCCGCTTAGGATTTTAATGTATATTGCAAGAGTGTACGAAAAAATAATAGAAAAGAAAGATATTTATCACAGGAAATTGATCAAAATCCCAACCCCTGAGTTTATTGTTTTATATAATGGCAAAGAAGAGTGTATTGAATATCAGGAAATGCGGCTTTCTTCGTCGTTTGAAGACATTACCGGACTTAAATTAAAGGATAGCGAAGAATTTCCTTTAGAGCTTGTGGTTCAAGTTTTTAATATAAATCAAGGTCAGAACAAGAAAATCATGGAAAGAAGTAAATATCTTGATAATTACTCCTATTTTGTGAATAAATTCTACGAATATAGGCAATATTTATCACTTGAAGAATCAGCCAAAGCTGTAGTAAGATATTGTATAGAGAATAATATCTTGAGGGAGTTTCTGGAAACACATGGATCGGAGGTAACCAATATGCTGTATCATGATATAACTATAGAGGAGATTGCAGAAATACGCGCCAAAGAAGCTTATGAAGATGGCTGTGAGGAAGGTCAAGAAAAAGAACGTAAATATGTAATTTCCCTGCTTGATCAAGACCTCTCCAAAGAAGAAATAAAACAACGTTTAATGAGATAATAGCACCATGAAGAAACCCATCTTTCTGACAATTCTTACGGCTGCGGTCTTGTTTCCAGTTTTTTCGTGCAAGTCGATATCTACGGAAATTTATAATTTGGAATCGCCGCTGATAAAAGAAAACACAAGCGTCAGAATAGTATTGGTTTCCGATCTGCACAATACGATTTACGGCAAGAATCAAAGCATATTGATAGGGAAAATAACAGAGCAAAATCCCGATTTGATTGTTTTGGCGGGCGATATGTTTGATTCGGCGGGACCAATGAAAAGGTCGACTGTTTTTTTATCGGGTATTTCAGGCATTGCGCCGATTTTTTATGTAACGGGAAATCATGAATATGCAAGCAGAAAAATGGATTTTATACGAGAAACGCTTTTATCTCATGGCGTGATAATATTATCGGACAGTTACGAAAGAATTACAATAAACGGCAACGAAATAATCATAGCAGGCATTGAAGATCCTTATGTTAGAATTTATGAAAGTCCGGGTTATAATCAAGGCGAAATAATGGAAGAAAGATTCAGGGAACTTGACAATATCGAAGCTTTCAGCATATTGGCGGCGCATCGCCCGGAAAGAATCGAAATGTACAAACGATTTTCATTCGATCTTGTTTTATCGGGTCATGCGCACGGAGGGCAGGTGCGCATCCCCGGGATCATGAATGGATTGGTTGCGCCCCATCAGGGATTTTTTCCAAAATATGCAGGCGGGTTGTATCAACATGAGAATCTTACGCACATTGTAAGCAGGGGTCTTGCAGTTAATTTGATTCCAAGAATATTCAATCCGCCTGAGCTTGTCGTTATAATTGTAGAATCGGACAGCAGACAACAGCCTTAAGACGAATGTCTTTGTCAGTCCGCTGTTGTTGATCATAATAATTTCCTATATAATGCATTTATGGTAAACATTGCATTTACCGGCGGAGGGACAGGCGGGCATATTTACCCGGGACTGGCGGTGGCAATTGAACTAAAAGACTTGCTAAAAGACCTTCAGTACAGGATTTTTTGGATAGGTTCTTCGTCCGGCATGGATCAAACTCTTGTCGAGGGAGCGGGGATAGAATTCTTCGGCGTTCCTTCCGGCAAACTAAGACGATATTTTTCCGTTAAGACAATTCCCGATTTTTTTAGGGTTGTTTCGGGTTTTTTTGCTTCGCGAAAGATTCTAAAAAAGAATAAGGCTTCGATTCTTTTTTCCAAAGGCGGATATGTGAGCGTTCCGCCATGCGCCGCAGCCTGTTCCTTAAAAATCCCCGTATTTACGCATGAGTCGGATTACAGCCCTGGACTTGCGACAAAAATCAATTCGCGTTTTGCCGAAAAAACAAAAGGAATGATTTTTACCGCATATAAGGATACGGCGCGGTATTTCCCCGAAAATATCAGAAAGCGCATAACTGTAACGGGAAACCCCGTGCGCTCATGCTTCAGAAACGCCGATCCTGCGAAAGGAAGGGAATTTTTAAAAGTTTCACCTAACGAACGCATTTTGCTGATTCTTGGCGGAAGTCAGGGAGCAAAAGAAATTAATGATCTTGTGCGTTCTTCCCTTGGCGGTTTGACGCAAAACTATACGGTAGTGCATCAGACAGGTCCCAATCTTGAGTGGGATGTTCCCGCAAGCGAAAAGTACAAACCTTTTCCTTATATTAGGGACGAGATGGCGGATGTCATGGCGGCTGCACAAATCGTTATGGGAAGAAGCGGAGCGGGAATTTGGGAATGGGCGGTTTTGGGAAAGCCGATGCTTCTAATTCCGCTTAGGGGAGCGGGCACGCGTGGCGACCAGGAAGAGAACGCGCTGTTTTTTGAAAACGCCGGCGCAGCCCTTGTATTTGGTGAAGGCATTACTTCCAATGAACTTGCGCTTGCCGTCAATTCATTTGCAAACGACGAAGAAAAAAGACAAAAAATGGCGCATGCGTCCTTAATGATTGGAGAGCAGAACGGAGCAAAAACAATCGCGGAAATTCTTTTTAAGGCTTGCGAAAAAGACGGAGGAAACAATTGACTTTTTCCGTTCTTGATGTTGTTTTTGTTTCTCTTATAGGTCTTTTGATGATTCGCGCTTATCTAAAAGGTTTTGTCGCAGAGATTTTATCAATGGCGGCAATTGTGTTTGGTTTTTATGCCGCAGTTTTCTTTTACAAAAACGGAGCCGCATTTTTAAGAAGCGAATTTTGGCCCGATTTGCAGGCAATCCCGGAAATTGTCTCTTTTGTCGCCCTGTTTTTGATCGTGCTTATAATTGCAAAAATTCTTGCAAGAATGCTTACAAATATTATAAACAGCGTCAGCCTGACAGGCGCAAACAGTTTTTTGGGACTTGTTTTCGGATTTTTTGAAGGAATTATCCTTGTCAGTTTGATAATTATCGCCTTAAACATTACAAAACCTTTTATCGATACAAGCGAATTTTTAAAAGACAGTTTCTTTGCGCGCCTTCTTTCTCCGCTTATTTTCGGCAGGGAAAATTTACTTCAAATTGAGGTTCCAAATGTTTGAAAATATAATCGATCAAGGAGCTGTTCTTCAATTACGCGACGATATTCAATCGGGGCGCAATGCGCCAAGCATGTTGTTTTACGGTCCCGGTGAAACGGGAAAGGGAAGCGCATCTTTGGAACTTGCGCGTGTTTTGTCGTGCGAAGAGCCGCAGCCAAATCTTCGCGGCAGTTGGAAATGCGCTTGCGCTTCATGCGAGCAGCACAGATTCCTAAGGCATGACGATCTTTTGGCGATTGGAAACCGTTCGTTTGCCGCAGAAATTGCGGCGTGCAATAAAACATTACTAAAAAATACGGAAAACCAAAATGTAAAACTTTTGTTTTACAGGTCGATTAGGAAATTAATGCTTCGATTTTCTCCCGTTTTGATGGAAGACGATCCAAAACTTGCAAAATCGGCCCAGCTTTTACAGTCTGTCGACGAAGGATTAAACGACTTTTTGTCAAACACTTCTTCAATGGAAAAAGCGGCTTATGAAAAAAATTTAAATTCGCTTGTAAAAAACGCGCTTGCACTGGAAAACGATGGAATTGCAAGCGCGGTTCCGATTGCGCAGATACGAAAAGCGTCATATTGGTGCCGCCTTGCACCTAACGGAAAGCGAAAAACGCTGATTATAGAAAATGCCGAAAGCATGAGAGACGAGGCGCGAAATTCGCTTTTAAAATTACTGGAAGAGCCACCACCTTCCGTATGCATTGTTCTTACCGCAAAAAGAAGGGAAGTGATTATGCCTACGATACTTTCAAGGCTCCGCCCTTACCGGTTTTTAAAACGAAGCGAACAAAGCGAAAAAGATGTCATACGCAGGGTTTTTCAGGATGAAGGAAACAATCTAAGCGAATACATGGATTCGTTTTTGCCGCAAAGCACCGAAAAATTGTATCCGCTTGCCGCATGGTTCATTGTATCCTTGGCGCGTATTTGCGTTATGTCAGCAAAGAAAAAAGGAATTGAACGCATACCGGAAATATTAAACGCGCTTGGAGAACGTTATGCGCCAATAGCGGAAAAAAGCGGCTATGAAAAAAGTTTGAAAACGGCGGCAATAATCAAGACAATTGCAACCGGTAGCAATAATTTCGAAGACTCGTCTTTTTCGCGTTTTATGAAAATATGTTTGGATTTAATCGGAGATGTAACGCGAAATAAAAATGAATGTCAGATTACGGCGTATAATGACATGTTCAGGAAAAACATAAACGAAGCCGTTACTGCAGTGGATGTGCTTAACATAAATTCGGCAATTGCGCTTGAATCGCTTGTTTATAACCTAAAAAGGGGTTTTAATGGTTGATTTTTTCCGCAGGGCGCTAAGAAAACTCGACAAACTCAACACAGAGCAGCGAAATGAGCTTTTGTCGTCTGCAATCGGCGAAATAAATCTGTTCGAAAACGTTTTAAATTCGATAGACATGGGAATTTTGGTATGCGACGAATCGGATAATCTGATAATGGTAAATAAATGCGCTTTGCGCCTAATCCCCATGAATTATATCGAAGGCGTAAAACTGCGATCCGCAATAACGGACGAAAAAATTGTCGAAATGTTAAAAGACATTTTGGCAAACAGGGAAAGGGTTACAGACAAGGAGATTGACGTACAAAATCAGGGGCGAAACAGGCTGTTATCTGTAAATATTGTTCCGCTTGTGGAAGACAAAAGGATAACAGGCACTTTGATATATGTGGAAGACATTACCGAAAAACGAAAAGGGGAAGCGCGTCTTAGAAGAGCTGAAAATTTGGCAAGCCTTACGACACTTGCCGCAGGCGTCGCTCATGAAATAAAAAATCCGCTTGGGTCAATTTCAATTCATCTTCAGCTTTTGCAAAAAGCGCTCGCAAAAAAAATAGATGTTACAGACGGCAAAACGGACAAATATTTTGACGTATTAAAAGAAGAAGTTGACAGGTTAAACCGCATTGTGGTGGATTTTCTTTTTGCTGTACGCCCGATGAATCTGGAATTAAGGGAAGGCGACTTAAACAAATTGATATCGCAGATTATGGATTTTGTGCGTTTCGAAATGGAACAGTCAAAAATAATGTGCCTTTTGGAACTTGATGAAAATCTGCCGAAAATTCAAATAGACGAAAGATACATGAAGCAGGCAATTTTGAATCTTGTAAAAAACGCACAGGCCGCGATGCCCGAAGGCGGAGTTTTTACGATTGCGACAAACTTTGTCGACAACGAAATCAGAATTTTGATTTGCGATACGGGCAACGGAATAGAAAATGAATATCTTTCCAAAATTTTCGAACCGTATTTTACAACAAGAGAAACTGGTACAGGTTTGGGTCTTACGCAGGTTTATAAAATAATAAGGGAACATAACGGCGAAATCATCGTGGACTCACAGCCGCAGACAGGGACGGAATTCAAAATCAGTCTTCCTCTGCCGCAAAAGGAAACAAAATTACTTGATTTTACCGAAAGCAATTCAAATAAAGGAGACAACCCATGAACTTTCGCCTTCTTGTAATTGATGATGAAAAAAATATCCGCGAAGGTCTTGCAGAAGCGCTTCAGGGCGACGGTTACGATGTTGTCTGCGCGGAGAACGGCGATGAAGGATGGAAATATTTTTGCGCAGGAGATATCGACCTTGTTGTTACGGATTTGAAAATGCCGGGAACAAGCGGCGAAGAATTAATGAAACGCATTCTAGCCTCTGCGCCGGGATTTCCCGTAATTATATTGACAGGTCACGGTACCGTTGAATCCGCCGTTACCGCAATGCGCGACGGCGCATGGGATTTTTTGACCAAACCTGTCGATTTGGATCACTTGTCGTTAAAAGTAAAACGCGCACTTGAAACGCGCGAATTGTTTTTCCAACACCGCAGAATGGAAGAGGAACTGGAGCGAAAAAAGCAGTTTAAATCGATTATCAGCATTTCGCGTAACATGCGCGAAGTTTTCAACACGATTAACAAAGCCGCTCCCACAAAAGCTTCAGTTTTGATTACAGGCGAATCGGGAGTTGGAAAAGAACTTGTCGCGGACGCCTTGCACGAACTATCTCCTAGAAAGGATCAGCCGTTAATAAAAGTGCATTGCGCGGCGCTTTCCCCGACTCTTTTGGAAAGCGAACTTTTTGGTCATGAAAAGGGATCGTTTACAGGAGCCGTTTCAAGGAAGAGGGGAAGATTCGAACTTGCCTCGGGGGGGACATTGTTTTTGGACGAAATCGGCGAAATCGACCTAAACAACCAGATAAAACTTCTTCGCGTCTTGCAGGAAAAGAAATTTGAGAGGGTGGGGGGAGAACAAACCATAGAAACAGACGTTAGGATTGTTGCCGCCACCAATAAGGATTTAAAGGCGGAAATAGAAAAAGGCAATTTCCGCGAAGATTTGTATTTCCGCCTGAATGTTGTAAACATTCATGTGCCGCCGTTACGCGAAAGAAAAGACGATATCCCGCTTTTGGCAGCCGCATTCCTTAAAGAATTCGCGCAGGAGAACGGAAAAAGTATCGAAGGCATTAACGAAAAGGCAAGATCGCGTCTTTATTCATTTGAATGGCCCGGGAACATCCGCGAGCTTCGCAATTGCATGGAAAGCGCTGTCGTTATGTGCCAATCCAATGTTATTACGGTGGACGATTTGCCGCCCGCTTTCAGAAATGCAGCAGATGACGGATGGATTAACATAAAGCTTGGCGCAAACATGGCGGAATGCGAAAAAATAATCATACGCGACACGCTTTCCTTTTGCAATGGAAACAAAACCAAAGCGTCCGAAACGCTGGATATTGGCAGGAAGACGCTTTTGCGAAAGCTCGCGGATTACGAATTGGATTCATCGGAAGAATAAATCATAAAATAGCATTATTAAAGTTGGTTTCTGTTTGTGTTTCAAGTTCTTTCGCGTTCTCGCTTCGCAATTTTGCCATAGTCTCAAGTATCAAAGGAAGGTCTCTGTAACTTGAATGTTCTTCTCCTCTTTTTGGAGCATACGGCGCATCCGTTTCCGTTAAAAGTCTGTCCAAAGGAAGGAGAGAGCAGGATTTTATCGCTTTTTTATGGTTTAACATTATAATATTGCCGAACGAAAAGTATGCGTTAATTCCATGGTTAAGAAGAGAGATTGCCTCGTCATAAGTGCCGGGCCATGTGTGAAAAACGACAGCCTTGCATTTGGAAAGTTGTTTTGCCAAAGGAAAAATTTTATGCATGGCGCGCCTCACATGAAGGATAACAGGCAAACCGAATTTAATCGCAGTCTCCAAATGCGCGTTAAAAACCATTTCCTGCCGCTCTTCTGTTTCCTTGTATTCTTCGCCGTATAAATCAAATCCGCATTCGCCGATTGCTTTAATTTTTTTTTCCGAGGCATAAGTGTCGGTTAAATTCAAAAGGTCTTTCAAATTTAATTCCGCATCTTTTTTTGACAAATACTGCGGATGTATTCCAAAACTTAAGAATATCGGCGCGTCTTCCTTAAAGGCGGTTTTTGCCAAATTTTCGTTATACGAAAAATCTTCCAATGAATACGCGCTTGCCAAAATTTTTACGTTAAGGTGTTTTCTTTCCGTTTCCGCTTCGGGGAAAACGCGTATTAAATCAAACGGATGACAGTGAACGTCTGTAAGCATGTTAAAGACCAAAGATTAATTTTGCAAACGAAAAATAAATTATCAGGGAGACAGCGTCAACAATTGTGGTAAGAAGGGGAGCGGACATTATCGCAGGGTCGATTTTAAGTCTTTTTGCAAAAATAGGCAGAACGCCGCCAACCGTTTTTGCCATGCATATAGTGCAAAAAAGAGAGACCGTTATCGTCAGGCACAATTTCCAGTCGTTGTTGTTCATAATAAGGACACGGATAAAATTTACAAGGCCCAGACCTAGTCCGCACAGAACGGCAACGCGAAGTTCTTTCCATAAAATAATCAAAATGTCTTTCAAATCGATTTCACCTACCGCCATACCGCGGATGATCAATGTTGACGATTGGGAACCCGCAATGCCGCCTGTGTTCATGAGCATTGGAATAAACGCCATTAAAATAGGAATAGCCATAAGTCCTTTTTCGAAACTTGAAATTATCGTTCCTGTAATTGTCGCGGAGAGCATAAGGATCAGCATCCACAAAAAACGGTTTCTTGCATGTTGGAAAATCGTCGTCTTTAAATAAGTTTCGTCCGACGGAACGATAGCTGCCATTTTTTCGATGTCCTCGGTGCTTTCTTCGACGATAACGTCAACGATGTCGTCAACTGTGATAATTCCGACAAGACGCTGTTCCTTGTCCACTACGGGCATTGCGAGCAAATTGTATTTTTTAAAAAGGTCTACGACTATTTCCCTGTCGTCTGTCGTATACGCAAATGCAATGTCCGCGTCCATAATGGAAGCGATTTTATCCTGCGGCTTGGAGAGCATCAATGTTTTTGCGGATACGCCGCCTACCAAAAGACGATCCTTTCGTATCACATAACAGTTGTAAATTGTTTCCTTGTTTAAACCGATGGTGCGTATTGTGTCAAAAGCTTCTTTTACTTTTGTATCTTCGCGCAAATCGATGTATTCCGTGGTCATTATGCTGCCCGCAGAATCGTCGGGGTATTGCAGTATCTGATTTATTATTTTTCGCTTTGCAAAAGGAACATGCTGCAAAACGCGCTTTACAACGCTTGCGGGCATTTCTTCGATAAAGTCAACAGCGTCGTCAACAAAGAGCGTATTTATAATATCGCCTACTTCAGAATCGGTAAGGGTTTCGATTATCGCCTGCTGATGATCGGTATCAATGTAAGAAAAAACGTCGGAGGCAATTGCCTTGGGCAAAATCCTGAACATTTGAATGATTTTATCCCCGTCAAGCTCTCCAAGGATTTCTGCAATGTCAACAGTGTTCATGTCGGAAAGGAAAATTTTTAATTTGGATATGCTAAGGGAACCTTCTCTGATAAGTTCAATAATCTCTTCTTTATCCATAAAGGCGCCCTTTTTAAGCAGATTGCCTTAATTGTACAGTTAAAATTAAAAATGTCAAGAGGAGACTAGAAGTGAACTCCCAAGGAAAACGCAAAGCTCAGGAAAAATGGATACCCGGCGTTAAACGCGGGTTCAATATAAAAAATTTTTCCCAAATGGATACGCCAACCAATATTTATTCCGCCTGCAAATATTCCCCAATTTGCGGGAAGAGAAACATCGTCTTGACGGAAAAACAGGCTCTGTCCTCCTGCAAATTGAATGAAAGGGCCCGAACAATAATCTCTTCCGAAAAAATAAATTCTGAATAAAAACAGCAATTCCAAAACATTGTAATTATATTCATTGTCAAACAAATATGTTACCTTAAGACCTATGCTTGCTCCTTTTCCGTAACCGAAAGAAAAGCCGCCTCCCATGTTAAATCCGCCTGATGTGTACATTGCCATGTCAAAGGAAGGACCCAACCAGAAATCTCCCGATATCATTTTTCTTTCGGGTTCCAAACCCGCTTCGCGAACGGGTTTTTCAGGTTCTTCTTCCTGGGAAAAAGACGGCATTGCAGTAACAATTAAAATGAAAATGAACAATAAAAATCTTTTCATCGGTTAGTTCTCCATCCGATTCCGGCAAAAGGTCTTAATCCGCCCGAAAACAATTCGTCATAATTCCAAAAGACGCTATCGACGCCAAGTTCGATATACGCTCTTTTGGAAACAAACAGCAAAAATGAAAAACCGGCATTAAAATGAAATGACAACAAATCAAACGAATCGGATATCCCAGCTCCTGCGCCAAGTCTGAATCTGAAACCGAATGAATTCTTGGGAGAAAAAATTTGAGCCATGAAATTCAAGTCTCCCTTTATAAATTGCGGAAGGCTTGAAGCGTTTAACCATGACAAATTCAATTCAAAACCCATATTGATGGTATTATTGGTTTTGTTTATAACGCTTAAATTGATGCCTGCTCCTTCCAAAACGACAAACTGTGCATTGCTGTTTTCGTATTTGTAAGTAACAAACAAAGGCATCCACGCAATTCCGAAAAACGTATCGTTTTTATCGTTAAATCCCGGTTTTTGCGGAGGGGGGGGAGGGGGAGGAGGCGGCGGCGGAGTAAAAACAATTGTCTTTCTTACGCTGATGCCAAGTCCTCCCGGATTGGTGACATTCAATGTAAATGCAAGAGGAACAGAGTAAACGTCATAAAAAACTATCTGTGCTCCTCTTCCGTTTTCTGTTATGTATTTTTCATCGGGTACAAGGATGTCTCCGTTTGCGTTAACAATGTTTATTTCCGCGTTTCTCCCGATATTGTTGCCCATAATATTCAAAACAAACTCGCCTTCAGTTCCCGTATAATTGTATTTGTATGTCGTATCATGAACCTGCGGAGCAATAGCGGGGTAGACCTCAAATTCGATCCACTGTGTTCCCTCGCCTTGAGTGTCAAGAAAATCGAACGGAATTACGCGAAATCTGTATTTTCCCGGAGAGAGGGAAACCTCTATAGAATAATTATGCGTCCTCTGATGCAAAATTTCTTCAAAAACATTTCTTGCGCCCTGCCGTTCTTTTTCGACAATTATTTCATAAAATTGCGCATACTCGTCTCCGCTCCATGTCAAACGCTGAAAAAACCGCATTTCCGAATAAAATTCGGCATCCTGTGCGCATAACGCAGAAAGGACAATAAAAAACAAAAGCGACAAACACAAGCGTTTATTGGCCATATAGCACTCCCGGCGTATTTGCCTGCACTTCGGGAAGAGGAATGTCAATTATGAAAGAACCGGAAGAAGGCGCGCTTCTTCGCACAATTTCTCCGTCCGCGTCTGTTTCCAATGCTTCTACCTGCCAAATGTAGGTTCCGCGCGTAAAGGAATTAAAATTTTCCAAAGTCCAGCTTGTGACATTCTCGGGTTCTGTGCGAATAACCTGCCGCCGCGTTCCGTCCTGTCTTTGCAGGAATATGCTCAGTCTGTATGCGTTTGCTTCCTGCACGGGAGACCAGTTAAAAACAAGGTTTCTGGAATTTCTTAAATATTCCATATTAATCTGATAATTCGGGTTTGGCAAAAGATTTGCGGGAGAACCTAAAGGCGGAAGCGGCGCGGCAGGCGGCAATGCAGGCTGCGGTATCGGCTGCGGTTCCGGTGATACCGGTACAGGTTGCGGTATCGGTGTTGGTCGCGGTGCAGGCGGTGTTGGTGCAGGTCGCGGTTCCGGTGTTATCGGTATTGGTCGCGGTGCAGGCGGTGTCGGCGGTGCAGGCGGCGGTGTTGGTTCAGGCATCGGTGTCGGTTCAAGTATCGGTATCGGTTCGGGCGGCGGCAGTGTTAATGCAATCTGCGGTTCCGGAGGCGGACTCGTTACGACAACAATGTTCTCGAGTGTTTCATTTCCCGCTGTATCCAAAGAAAGCATCGTTCCTGCCGTTACTTCCCGTGTTCTTGCATTTTCTTCAACAATTACCGCGCTGCCTTCGTTTACCTGCACTACAAGTCCGTTATCTGTTGCCGTAACATTAATCGAAGAGCCTGCCGCAGTTTCAATTACATGTCCCATTAAATTCAACTGTAAAGGAGCCCCTTCTTCGTTTGTTGTAAGTCCGACGCTTCCTTCTGTCAGTTCAATTTGAAGGGTTGTTCCGTCATCGGCAAGCTGAATGCGGATTAATGTGTTTTCGTGCAAATCAATTTTTTGTCCCGTAATGTCAAGCGTTGCAGACGACAATTCGGGTATTCGTATCAAATCTCCAAGATAAACCGACGATCTTACTTCCAGTCTGTCCCATAAAACCCTATCTGCAATGCGGCGCTGAACAACATTGTGCTTTAAAATGATTTCTCCTACAGGACTCACATTTTTTAACCTGATAGTGTGAAACAAATCCAGTCTGAAAAGATTCAAAAAATAAAAAATGCCAAACAGGCATAATGCGATTATGACAAAGTCCCTAAAACGGAAACCGGAGCGTACAGATTCGATCTGTCTTGGTTTTGTGCGTGTAACACTCATTCCTTGCCTTTATTATCTCCGCCGATTTTGTACTTTTTCTCGCCTTCGTTTACGTCTACGCTTTCAAGATCGGGAGCTTTTATTTCCAGAAGCTCGCGCACTTCGTCAAGTGTCTGCGGTCCTTTTTCTTCGCCCGAAAAATTGACAACGGCAAAGATCCTTACAGGTTTTGCTTTTCCCTTGACAGTTACAGAGGGCATTTCTTCGGTTACAAATTTGTCACCCACAAGATTCCATGTATCTTCGGAAATTAAAATATCCGTGCCTAACGGTTTTGTCAACGCTTCTATGCGCGATGCAAGATTTACAGGATCGCCTATTACGGTGTATTCCATGCGCATATCGCTTCCAAGCTGACCTGCAGTTACCATTCCCGTATTGATTCCGCAGCCGATGCGTATCATTGGATCGCCAGGGTCGCCTTTTTTTCGTTCCCTGTTCATGAAGTATAACGCTTTGCGCATCATCAATGCGGCTTTTATGCAGTTGAACGCGTCAGCTCTTGCGCTTCCCGCAGTGTAGGCTGTTCCCCAGTGTGCCATTACGGCATCCCCGATAAATTTGTCTATGCATCCGCCGGTTTTTTCCACACAGTCGATCATCTGCGTAAAATATCCGTTTAGCCAGTGTACGATGTAATTTGACGCTTCAAAACCGAAGTAATTCGTAAAGCCTTCCGATTTGGCGGTAAACTCGCGTATGTCGGAAAAGAAAATTGTCGCATGCTTCGGCAAGCCTCCGGGTTTTATCTGATTGCGCATTGCCTGAAGCGCAATTTCCTTGTTCGTAAATCTGCCGAAAATATTCAGCGCCGCGCACATCTTTTGGAAACTGGCTGTCAATATGCCTATTTCGTCGCGTCCTTTCGGCTTGAATTCCAAATTGAATTCTCCGCCTTCAATTCTTCTTGCCGCCACTGCAAGAGATTTAAGCGGAATGGAAATTGTTTTTGAGAAAAACCAAATTAGCATTATGGAAAAAAACATTACGGCAATTGTAAGGTAGATATTGCGTCTTGTAGTTGCGGTTATTCCTTCAAACACTTTATCATATTCAATGTTTGTTATTACAATGCATCCGCCAATGTTCAATTTGCTGTAAGCTACAAATTGACGCACTGCATTTGCCGAATTCGCTTCCTGCATTTTTGTTTCTTCCGGTAAAACGTCAAAACTTTGCGCTTTCTCAATTTGAAACACTGTTAAAATTGCGTCTTTGCAGCTTTTTAAAAATGCCAATGACGCTTTCTTTGCCGAAAGAAACGCGGGCGTTAAAAAGTCAACGGCTTTTTGCAATTGGTTCATTAAAAAGGCGGGCTTTTCAGTTTCTATGGGAGATATGCCAAAATCGGTTTCGATTAGGAACTGACTGCTTTTATGAGGGCTTGTCTTAATGTCGCGTATGAAATTTCTTTCGGAAATGTTTGTATTTTCGCGCATTAAGGCATAATCGACATGAATCAAAATGTCGCCCGTTCCGTTTATCATGTACGATTTGTTAACCCCGAAACCGAACGAATGGTTAAGGTTTTCGGGCGAGAATATGATAGCGGCGCAGCTGTTGTCAGCGATTTTAAAAAACAGCGCAATCAAAGATTTGGCAAAATGAGGCGTTGCGTTTATTGCAATAGTTTCACCTGACGCAGCGTGTTCCATCGTGATTTTATGCTCTTCCAGGAACGAATCCGCAAGGGTGTAATCCATTTCGTTGGTTGCAAAAAACTGTTTGTTTACAAGCGATTCGTTTCTGCCGCCAATGTTAAAAGAAAGCGCCGCGATCCTGGAATTGTTTTCAAAAAAGAAACCCGTTGTTTCCCTTGCAAGATTGCTTCCGGTTCCCGCAGATGTCACTATTTGTATAAGGAGCATCGCGTCTGTGCGCATCTTTATAAGCGTCTCTTCGGCTTCTGCGGCGGATCTTCTGTTCGCTTCATAATTGTTTTCTTCCGCCGTAATCTG
>WQSP01000006.1 GCA_009787795.1 Treponema sp. | reverse complement strand
ACAGGGAAGAAGAATTTACCACGAACCACACGGATTAATACGAACCTGTTATTCGATAAAGAAAAGGCACACGAAGGGGTTGCCTTGGTGTGCCTTTGGGGTTACTTTACACTTATTGAATCAAATATAAGACTTGTAATTTCATCTTTTGGTAAATTATCAAGTTTATATCCTCCAATTAAATAAATTCCTCTTAATGAAACATCATCCCAGCTTATTCCAATATCATTATAGATATAGGAATCATTCTGTTCAGGTAATAGATATAATATAGGTATGTATGATTCATAGTTCAAAGAATAATATAAAATTATTATGTCAAATTTTTCCTTATTGAATCTATAAGTATATAATTTATGCAATTCAGCATGTCTTACATGATTAATTTCAAAAGGCGAATCGCTTATATTCTCAAATAGAATTGAGCCATACCCGCCTTGCTTGTATTCTTGCTCATGCAGAATGGTGGAATTTGTTCTTATTGTAAATAACCATTTACTGTCGTTTACAACCCAAAATTTACTTTCAAAGTAAATGTTCTCATAATAACCATAGTCGTCTTCATGGTCGAATTCTTTGGGAATGTGAATCAAATTCAACTTATGCTGAAATTCGTTATTACCGCTTTTTGCAATAAAAAATATTTCTTGTTCGATTGGAATGTCATTTTTTAATGCAACTTGAAATCCTGTAAAAAGCGGACGAATGTTATTATTGATAATTTGCATTCCTGGATGATCTTCGTCATAAAATCCAAGGATCATGCTGTTATTAATATTGGGAACAATGAAATCTGTTGTTACTGTACAATTTCTTAATTTAATGAACCTTTCAAAGACAGAGGGATCAAATTCCTTGGCAGTTTCTTTAATATCATCAGATGAGTTTGAAGACTCATTTAAAAACGAATAGTTGGTTTTATGGATATCTTCACTACTATATTGTTTTGCTTTGGAGTCTTTTGAGCAAGAAATAGTAAAGATTATGAGAATTAAAACAAGAGGAAAATAATTTATTTTAATTATCAATTTTTTCATGGTGGAAACCAGTGTAACATATTGTTTGAATCTGTACAAGGAAAGGAGAAGAAAATTTTACCATGAACCACATGGATTAATACGAACCTGTTGTTTGAAAAAAGGCACACAAAGGGGTTGCCTTGGTGTGCCTTGAGGATTAGGTTCTAATTAAAAGTGATAACCCGTTTCATTTATTTCCAAGAAAGCACCAAAAACCCAACCATTTACATCGCGATCGTCGGTTTTTTCTTCATTGGGAACAAGAAAGGATACTTTATACCATGCTGCCTCAATACCATTAATAATTTCACGATTTGCTGATACTTCTAAAATGTGTACTACAGTGTTATTACCAAGTTGGAATAGACGCTCTGAATTATTTGCAGGAAGAGATCTTATAGGTATAGTATCTCCTGTTATTTTTCCGTCTACCGAACGCGGTCCGAAATTTAGCAGTATTTCATTTACAGTATTGTGCAGTAAAATGCCATTCACAGGAGGGACCGTGTTTGTTCCTGTATCGACAAAATTAACATTATTAATATTAATCCATCCTGTTATATTCCCGGTATTTATTTGAACAGATGTTGGTAGATCATCATTCAAATTAATATAGTAAATGTCATTAATTTCAACATCTGTTCCGCGTATAATCCTGTTGGTTCTTTGACCTTGCATTGAACCAAATGCATAAACATCAGTATCAGAAAGTACCTTAAAACTTAGAGTTTCAGGCTGATATTTGATTGTTTCAAAAGTTTTAACAGATATGTAATTCTCAATTCTGTTATTTCTCCTAAAATATCTTGCAATTAAATCATTTTTAGTGATATAAATATAATACTTGCCTGAGGTAACCTTAGCGCTTGATTGAACTCTTCCACCGCCAATAAAATAATAAAATACCTCAACTCTTATATTTTCATCATCAACAATATACAAGTATGGAAAAAACCTAAAGCCGGAAGTATCTCTATACCAATTTATATTGTTATGTGAAATAAATTCAAAATACCCTATTTCAGGATGAAATCCTTTGTCAGTTAGACTATGATCAACAATTGAAATAATAGTCTTTTTTTCAATTAGAAGACTAATTATATCCTGTATCGACATATTTTCGAGTATTTCTTGGTCAAGCAAAGGCTCGTTAATGACCGTATTTTCTGCGATGTTTTGAATAACTTCTGTATCGGAAGAAAAATTAGCGTTAGAATTATTTTTAACAGCAGGAGTGCATGCGATAAGAGTTGAAATCACAAGTAAGGTGAAATAAATATTTTTCATAAAACAACTCCTTTATCTATTCCACATTTCATAATGAAGATGAGGTCCTGTTGAATTTCCTGTATTTCCAACACGTCCTATCATGGTTCCAGGAAGTAGTGTTAAAGCATATACACCTGCACTTTTTGATAAATTTGAAAGGTTAAATAATTGACCTAATGTAGTTGACTGGTTCCCATACTCTTGGAGTAAATGAGCGTAAATATTTGTTGTATTGGATGTTTGTGTACGTACTTGCATTCCATAACCACCTTCAGTATATCTAATAAAGGCGAGTGTTTCATATTGAGTCGTGTAAACAGGCATTCCTAAAACCGAGTTGTAACCTTGTGTTTCCTCAATATTTAAATCTTTAGCAGTATCTATAGACAATCCATCTCCGAAACGATGTGCGGTTCCATTGGAATAAGAAGAAAAGGTACTTGTTCTGGCATTTTCGGTTCCGACATTGAATAGGATTCCACCAACAGCATAATGGGTATATAATGAATTTGTGTCAGTATAATTTCTATTCTGCAAATCCCTTATTACTTCTGAATATGCATTTTGTGCTTCAGCTGATGTGTATTGCGCATGCATCTGTGTATTAAATGCTCCTGTTTGCCCAGTTTCACTATTACCATACATATAAGAATTATATCCTTGCGCAAACGCCATTAAATTACTATAAGAATTAATCATTAGAGTTAACTTAGCCAAATTTGAATTTTGATTGAATGTTGATACCATATTTCTAGCATCGTTATACATTGCATTTATTGCGGCTTCCATGCTTCCATTATAAACAGTAGATACCTGATCAATATATTTCCATTGAACTTCATATTGGGCTTGATATTGTGGTAACGCATACGCACCATAATTATTATTTGTTGGAGCTGACCATCCGCGTCCGTCAGTGTATGCCATCCCATAATCTCTTCTCATTATTGCCATTGCTTCATTTTGTGTAACACCCATCCACTTACCCAATGAGGTAGATAATGAATTAGTGCCTGCGCTGGCAATCAGTCGTCCTTCTTCATCATATAAATCAGCGCGTCCATCATACAATAATCTTCCATCTTTAGTTAGTTTCCAAAAATCTTCACTGGAATCGTAATTTCCGTCAACATAGGCATTAAACAAATTCATGTTACCTGTCATGTCAGCAGAAAGATAGGCGTTTATGTCTCTTACAAGATTGTTGTCTATGGTGATGTTTTCTCCGGCGGCAATCATTCTTAATGCCATTTGGGTATGCGCCAATGTTGCGGTTCTTGTTTCAAGATAGTTGTCGTTAGTTACAATGCCATCTCTGTATGCTTCATGTCCAAGAATTACTGCAAGGAGGAATTGATCTTCGTCGCTCATACCCTTTTCGTAGTCCGCCAATCTTATCACCCTGTTTCCGTCCCCGTTTATTTCTGTCTTTGCAGTATAATCACCATTTGCTTGGGTGTCAAGAATCGTTTTGCCGTTGAGTATATCCCATAATTGATTTTTTTGCGTTGTGTTACCATAACCGTATTGAGCGCGTAATGATATAAGTGCGTCAAAGTCATGAGTGTTGCCGTAATTGCTGATTTGATTGTTTACATTCCAAACTTGAGCGCCTCTAAAAGAAGAAATAAGATTGTCTATGCTGACATTCGCGCCGCCTGTGCCCAAATTCATACTTGCGCCGTCTCGTCCAAGGTGCAGTTCGAGAAGACCGCCTTGAATTTCACCGCCCGACAGTAAACCCATATTTAATACATTTAATGTAAAATCGTTGCCCAAGGCCAAATTAACACCCTGTCCCGCCAATGAACCGATCAAACTGTTCAGGTTTTTTATGTCAGACTGATTAAGCGCATTAAATCCTCTCAATTTGCTCAAGTCCATGCCGCTGTTAATGGCTGTCAAACCTGAAGTTACAAGTGTTCCGGTCATGGATACGAGCGCATTTTGCCACGCGTTGTTCAACCCATCTGTAAAAACATCATTGTTATATCCCCAGTCTCCGCCTGTTGAATATGTTATTCCCGCAATTGCGCTGGACGCTATGGCTGTTGCTCCTGTTTGAACGCCTGTCATTAGCGTTTTCGCGGCGATTTGCATTACAGGGCTCTGAAACAATTCTGCCGCCATACTTGTAAGTCCGCTAAAGACAGTTTCGCCGGCTGTGAAGCCGCCGAATAATCCTCCTGCAGCTGCGCTAATTGTGTTTGTCAATAATGTTCTGCCTATGTCAAAAGCCACTTCGTCAAATTCTCTGTATCCATAAGCCAAATCCAATGAACCAAATACTACGCTGCTGGCAGTGCCAAGTCCGATTGATACGGCGATTCCCACCAAAGATGCGCCGCCCGAGACTGCCGCCGCCGCAATTGAACCTGCAATGGTGCCGACTGTTCTTAGCGAAGGCGCTTCGAACCAACTGCCCGAGTCGTCCCACATTCTCTTGTCCCATGGCGCCATGCTCATCTCGGCAAGTCCTGTTGCGTCTACAACATACCAATGCTTCAATTCGGAAAGCAATCGTCCAAGTTCGCCCGAACCTTCATAGTTGACAGCTTCTTCTGTATCTGTTGCTTCAATTTCGAATGGAGCATCTCCAATATGTTCGCCGAATTTGCCTTTGGGATTTTGGCTGTTGCCAAAAATTTCTCCCGAAATTAACGCAACTTCAAGCAATACGCTGTCAAGCAATCCTTCGATTGCTTTTGAATCCAAAGAAAGAACATGATCGTCGCTCATATTGGTGTTTAACACTATTGGATCCAATGTGTAGTTTTTATAGCCCTCAATTGTTACCCTTTCTGTAATTACGGGAGCAAATAATGTTGAGCCTTTCACGACATCTTTTACATAATTGCTGCCGCTTCTTCTCCAGAGATGTCCCATAATGAAATAATTGTCCATGCTTTCCTTAAAATTCAAGTTTGCAGCCGCTACATTCGCAATTAAATGCGTAACCGTTTCTTCTGCCTGCGAACGAATGTAAAAGGCAAATTTTCTGGTATTGGCATTTGCAATTTCTGTATTGGTCTTTTTGGCGATTTCCATTGCGGCAGTTTTATCAAGCATATTGTTCAACAATGAGATTCCTCCCATGCCGCCTCTTGCTTTGGAAGATATTGCGCTTGAAATGTTGTTTAACGAACCCAATGCGATTGCCATGCTTGCAACACCGGAGGACTGAAGCAGTTCTGTCATGATTGCATTCGCTTCCGTATCCGCGCCGCGAATTCCCAGTGGTTCCCGCGTGTCCATAAAACGGCTCATTCTTTCGCCTTCTGCGCCCACTAATGACAAAAATGCCTGAGAGGATGCCTGATTTGCGGCGTTTGACGCCCGTTCAAGCCATCGTTCTTTGTCTTCCAAACCTGCAAGATACGCCTCGTTCCATTCGCTGCTGACGCGTTCATATTCATTTTGGAAATTAATTATCCACTCGTTATATGACGCTTCAATTCGCTGTTGACCCGCTGTCCAGTCGATTCTTCCCCTTTCTAAAACAAGGATTGCAGTTTTCTGCCATTCATTGAATTTTTCGGCTATGTCGAGAACCATCTTTTCCCATTCAATTTCTCTTGCTTGCAATTCGGCAATGTATCGGTTTTCCATTATTTCTTCGGTTAATAATGCCAAATCGTTTCCGATAGTTTTATATTGTTCATCAAGATTGATTCCCTTGTCCATGTATGCCGATATATTTTTAAATGTAAACATGTACATTTTATCCAGATGATTTTTTGCGGAAATTGAATTTGCTCCATAAGCGATTTGTGCCGCCGCTATCAATTCTCCGATAACGATGTTTCCGTTAGTATAATCATTTACGGCATTGTAAAAATTGTTTTCGTTTATGGATTGATTTTTTTCCAGATTTTTCCAATATGCAGTCAATGAATTTTTCGCGGAAGTTTCCTCTGCGTTTGCCCAGTTAAGCAAAGCGGAAAAAGCTTCTTGGATGCCGTAATATTCCTTGTTGGAAGAAGATTGCATTGACTCCCAGTAAAATTTAAAATCGGAAATGGCTTCTGAGTCGAACTTTTCGCTTTTTGCAAGTTCCGCCATTAATACCATCCAATCAACCTTTACATCTTCTGCGCCTGCATCATCGGCTGTTGCGCGAAGATCGTTAAGTCTTTCCGTAGATGCTGTATATGCCGATGCCTTGGCAGCGATGGATGCAAGCGAAGCGGTCAAGCCGTTTTGCCACGCTTTGACATTGCTGTCGGTTTCATTTCTTGGAGTGTTTATGCGATTCAAGGCGGTTTCGTTAATGTCTCTCATTTCGATATAAAATAACGCGACAACCCAGTATAAATACCATTGATCCGTAATATTTTTGGCTTCATGGTATTTTCCGCTTATATAGTCATAAGCGTTATTATAGACATCCAGCGAGTAAACATGGGAAAAACCGTTCGAATAACTGTTACCTGACAATGTTAGAATAGTATAGAATTCAAGGTCGGCTTTTTCTTCGTCGCTTAATCCGTCCCATGCATCTTTGTAAGCGACGCTTGCTTCCGATATGATGGAACGATTTTCAAACTGGGAATAAAGGTCAGGTTTTCCGGAGAAAGGATCGTTCATAACTTGAATTTTTGACACTTCCGATTTATCGTTTTCAAGTTCGCCAATGCCAACATAATAATTTTTTAGGAATCCCAAATCTTTATTGGAATTAATCAGGGACAGGATTAAATGATTTCTTGCAAGACCCCATGTGTAAAAATTTTCTTCGTCTGCAAAATAATCCGACATTCTTTCGCTCAAACCCCTTATGGCATCCTGGTACATTGTTGTATTTTGGAATTCTCCCGCAAGGATGTTCGTTGAATTAAAATAATCAACCAATATGTTTGCCTGAGATTTATTCAAAGCGGAAAGGGTCATATCGTCCCTTAAAAAAACAATACGTCCAGAATTGTCAATTGTTATTACATCCTTAATTGTCCAGTCTGAAATGCCGGCAGGCGATACATAATCATCATAGTAAGTGTCAATGGAGCCGAGTTTTTTTATTTCTTCCAGATAGAAAAAATATGTCTGCTGATTATTGACAAATTCGCGTTGATCGTCCGTTAACACTTCGTTGATTGCTTCATGAATTCTGATTTTAATGTCAAATTTTTGCTGATAAACCGAGAATAATGCGTCATATTCGGGATCGTTGCGGGAACGGTTTGTTTCGGTATTGTAAAGATCGCCTAATACCTGCAAAACAGTTTGGGACTTTTTCAATTTGTCCCTGCAATCTTCCAGATTAAACGAATCAACGTTCAAATGATTTGTGCTTGCCCATCTTTTTATGGCATCCTGCTTTTCGTATTCAAAACGTTTTTTATCCGTTTCTTCATAAGCCGATTTTACAACGCTGTATTGCGCGTCATAGAGAGAACCAAGATTTGCAAATTCTTCTACTGCTTCAAAATAGGCAATTCTTGTATTTTCATCAACCAGAACTGACGAATTGTTTATAATGGAAGCAAGATTATAGAGTATAATCTGATAATTCTGAAACGACATTCCCAAATTGTTTAATTTTTCCATTTCATTTTCATATAAGATGAGGGAATCGGCGTAAGATTGTTTTGCGTATTCCAAAGAACTGTTTGTTTTTTCTTCCGTTGTTCTTCCGGCATAATATTCAATGGAAAAATCATTGACAGCCTGCGCAATGGATGTTTTTCTTTCCCAGTATGTTACATTGGAACCGGCTCTTATTAACGCCAATTGGTATTCATCCAAAAAGAAATCTTCGCTTGATGCATTGGGAGAAAGAATGGCAGTTAATTCTGCGCTGCCAAGAAAATCGGAATAATTTGCAAATATTTTTTCTATTGCATCTTGAGCGTTTGCCATGCAAGTTAAGTACATGTCTTCGTCGACAAATTCCCTGTTTTTTTCGGCGAACAAGGCGGCAGAAATGCTGGTTAGATAAATATCAATCCATGTATTTACAATGGAAACCCCTTCTGCAATTCTTATTGACATGTTCTGTGCAAATTCATTTCTTGCAGCATTAATGTTTTTTGTCAATTCTTCTGAGATGCCGTAAAACACTTCGTTTCCGGCTTCCAGCAATTCTTTTGCCTGCAATTCCCATTTTCGCTGTTCTTCGGCGAGCTGGTTAAAAGCGGACATCCAAACGTCATGACCTTCGGAAAACAAAGTGACAGATTCCTGTTCCCATTCGATGCGTTTGGAAAAAAATCTTTCTTCCGCTTCTTCCCATGCCTTTAAACCCCTTTCAAACTGCTCTTTGTAAAGGTTAAGCCATTCTTCGCCCATCAGCGCAAGATCGCCTGTGCCTGCCGCAGCCTGTTCGATTTTTGTCTTAATTTCATCAATGCCTGTACTGCAGGCGGATTCCGCTTCAGATATAAGTTTTTCAGTGAAAAGACGGGCTTCCTCAATTTCTTTTTGACTGCGAAGATTCAAAAAATCTTTTATGTTTCTGCTTGTTAAAATTCTTTCATCTCTTGCAGCAATATTTTCGAACTCCATTTTGATGGCATTGCTTTTTTGCGAAGCGGTTTCGTAAATAATATCACTCATTGATGCGCGCAGTTCCGCAGGAACGTAAGATATCAGTTCCGAGTATAAAAGAAGCGCTACGTTGTTTTTTTGCGAATCGTCCTTCTGCGAATAGCCCAGCAAAGCTTTTTCGGCTGCCTTTCCGAAAAATCTGTTGGAGAGCCAATTGGAAAAGCGTTTTTCCAGTTCTGCGTTACCCCAACTTTCCAGATTATTTCTTGCAGCGCCAAGTTCGCTCGGGTTGTCATAAATGCTGTCGGCAATTAATTCCCATGCGCTTATTGCCTGAGACAACCCCATTTTCGCTTCGGCAAGCCAGCGTTCGGGATCTATTTCCCTGTCGGCCCTGCTAAAGTGACTGTCAAAAACTGATCTGTTAATGCCCTTTAATTCTTCCTGAGCAAAAACAGCCGACGGAAACATTCCGATTATAAATACCATTGTAAGAAAAATCGAAATGCTCTTGTTAAAAAATTTGTTAATCATTTATTACTCCTGTAATGATTTTTGGTTAAAAATAAAAGTGACGGAATTACCGTAATGGAACAAATACATGAACATGCAACCCCAAGCGCGCCTGTAAGCGACAAGGTTTTTATAAGCGCGTTTGCTCCCTCTGTCAAAAATAAAAACGGAACTGCTCCCGCGACTGTTGTGCCTGTGGTGGAAAGAAGAGCGGGTAATTTTTCCCTAAGAGCCGAATAAACTTTTAAAACGGTTTTTGATTTTCCGGTTTGCGCTCTTCTTCTTATGGCATCAACGCATAAAATGGCGGCATTTACTGTCATTCCGCTGACTGCAATAAAGGCGCAGGCAATCGCGGAATTGTATGAGCTGCCCAGTAAAACAAGCGTAATGGCGGGAATTGCAAGCGAAGGAGGAATTGCGGACAGCACAAGCAAAGGAACTGCAAAAGATTCGTTAATGCCCGCTATTATCATGTAACAGAAAATTACCGCCAAAACAAGCGAAAGTACGGTTGCTGACAATTTTTCGCTTTCCCTGATTGCCTGCGGATCAAATTCAATTGAATAACCGGGAGGCAATTCCAGACTGGCAATTTTGGATGACAGTTCCTTTTTGACGCGGCGCGGATCCATCGGTTTTGTGGAAATTGTGATGGAAGCGAATCTGCGCCTGTTATCCCTTCTGATGCTTGACGGCTCTGTCCCGTTTTTTGCGTTCATTAACGTAGAAATGCGAAGAGAGTCCGATACGAGCAAATCCAGCGTTCCTTCTCTGGATTGTCGCATAACACTTGCGCCTGTTTTGACTCTTACGTCGATTTCTGTGTCTTCGTTAATTCTTTTGTATGCGACAGGACCAAACACTCCCAATCTGACGCGTGATGCGGCGGCAGAAAAAGAAACATTTGATTTTGCCATTACTTCCCTGTCGGGAATTAATACAAGTTTTCTGCCGCCTTTCTTAAAATTGAGAATTCTTTCGCGTATCAAAGGATGACCTGCGCAGATATAAGCAAGTTCTTCTGCAAGTTCCCTGCATTTTTGTTCCTCATCGCCGTAAATAAAAATTTCCCAGTAACGATCTTTTACGGAGTTTTCATGGAAGAATATAAAACCGCCGGGGATATAAATTTGTTTGGCTTTTTCCCTTACAATATGCGTTTTTGTCAGCTTGGGATCGAAAGAAATCAACACAGAGCCAGAGCTTGTCCGCGCACCCGTTTCGACATTCTTTACCGCGTCTATTTTCAATAATTCTTCGCTAAAAGCCGCAAGCAAACGATCGACTTCCTGCGCAAGCAGACTTCCGTCAAATTCAACCTGCGCGTATACGGAATCTTCAGAACCGTAGCTTGCGGCGTCAGTTCCTTTTGCAAGTAACATAAAGACTGCAGAAAGCGTAACAATAAAGCTTGCCGCCAAAATAAAATAAGGACGATATGCGCAAAATTTTACGACAGACGCAAGAAATCTGCATGACTTTCGCGAAAGTGCGCGTAATGCAAATTTTATCTTTTGCGGCGTTTTAATTGCGGCATTTGTCTTCTTTTGGTTTAATTTCCAAAGCAAAAGAGGCGGAAAAAGCGTCAGGCTTAATAAAAGCGATATTACCGTTACAACAGCTATTGCGCTTGCGATAATTTTTGCGCCATTGTCTTCGATTGAAGATAACGGGATTAATGCCGCAATGGTTGTTGCGCCGCCTGCGATTAAAGGGCCTGTCAATGCAGAAAGAGACGCAGAAGCAGATGCGTAACTTGTGCATTTTCTGAGTTTTTCCGAACAGAGAATGACAGCGTCAATTGCAGTTCCGATTCCGGCGGCAATTCCCGCAAGCAAAAGCCTGTCCAAAGAAAACCCGCCTGCGGTTAAAACTGCGATGGAAAAAAGGCATATTAACGGAATTGCAAGAGCGCTTGCGGCATTCATTCTTAACAAAAAACTGATAAATGCAACCATGATTGCGCCTGACATGGCTGCGTTAATAACCGATTTATACGCCGCGCTTTCCTCGGCTCCAATATCGGATAAAACGGTAAATTCCAAAGGAAGCGACAGTTGCGGAAGGTTCCGCGACAATTCGCGGTTTATATCGGAAGAAAGTTTTCGCAAATCCGCGCCGTTTCGTCCCATTACCGCAATGCCTGCCGTTTTTTTTCCGTTCAAGCGCGAATAAATATCCGGTTCGCGTTCCCGCTCGACAATCTGTGCAATGTCAGATAACGCCACGAATCTTCCTTCCCCCGTTGGAATCAACGCGTCCTCAAGAGAAGAATAGCGTCCGTCAACCGTGATGATTATTTCTCCTGTACCCTGAACAATGCTTCCGCCTGAAAAAATCGAATCGTTCGTTCCAAGTACCGATGCTGCAAATGACGGTTCCAATCCAAGAACGCCCAATTTTTCCTGATCCAGAATTATAAAAATTTCTTTTAATCCGACACCTGAGACAATCACTTCTCCCGCGCCTTCCAGACTTTCAAACCTTGGTTTTACGATTTTTTCCAGTATTTGCGCGGCATTATTCATGTCTTCCGAAACAACAGAAGCGGACCAAACGGGAATTCTAGAGTTGTTGGAACTGAAAATTTCCGGTCTTTGCGCAGAAGAAGGAAGCGTTTCGTAAACTCTTTGAGCCGCATCGCGGACAGCTTCGTAGCGTCCTTTCATATTTGGCCTGAAACGGACAAATACGCTTGACAAACTGTTTTCGCTTGAACTTTGAACGGACATTACGCCCGGAATGGAAAAAAGCATGTCTTCCAAAGGAACAGTGACAGTTCTTTCCATTTCTGCGGCATCAATGCCGTAGTGTTTTATTTTTACCGCATAAGATCCCCCTTCTGTTTCCCTGATTTTTTCATTGCCGTTATAAATAACAAAAAATGCGACTGCGCAAATTCCTGCAAGAATGCAAAGACTCATCTTTTTTCTTTCCAAAAATGCTGTAAAAGTTTTCATTTTAATTCCTCTGCCTTGTTTTCAAGTTTCCAATTGAAATAGCGGATAAGAACGGGAGGAATCGCAAAAAGACTTAATAATGTTGATGCTGTCAAACCGCCAAGCATTGCGGCAGCCATTGATTTTTGCGAATTGCCCATCGGGCTGAAAATTAGGGGCAGAAGCGCAAAAATGGTCGTAATCATTGTAATTAAAATCGCCTGAAGGCGTTCTTTTGCGCCGCTGTAAACCGCTGATGCCGCGCAAAGCCCCGTATTTATTTTTTGACTGCTAATCTCATAGAGGATAAGGCAATTGTTTACGACAAGTCCAAAAAGAGCTGTTAACCCAAGAATTGCGCCCGAATCGATTTTTGAACCGCTGATCAAAAGCGCAGGACCTGCGCCTGCAAGAGAAAACGGAATGCTCATCATTAAAATCAAGGGAAGCAAAAATGATTCGAACTGTGCGCCCATTGTCATGTAAAGCAAAACTAAAACGAGGAAAATGTAAACAAGGAGCGAATTTTTGTATTTGTTAAAAACAGAATCGTCCGCGCGCTTTGTTATGTTTTTTATGGAAGCGGGAACTTCGTTTGAGCCTACATCCGCATATAAACAATCCGAGCGGTCCAAACGCGCAAGAGAGCTTTCCGCTTCCCGTCGTTCGATTTTTCCAAGAGAGCCAAGGTAAACGGTTTTTCCTTCGCCTGTTTTTAGGGGAATTTGCTCAAGACGACGAATTGCCGACGCAGGAGAAGCGAAAGACGTCGAATTGTCCCCTGTTACGCGCACATTCATGCGTTTTCCTTCAATTTCAAGCGTTGTTGCCGTAATTCCTTCGTTAAGGATATAAAGCGTTTCAGCTATTTGCGCGGCTGGAATCGAAAGATAGGCTGACGCTTCCCTGTTTGGCAAAAAGCGCAGTTCGGGTCTGCTTCCTCCGGGACGAAAATTTGCAGTGATTAAAGAAGCGCGAAATGCGTCTTCTGCAATTTCCAATCGTTCGAGCAGTTCTTTCCTGTCTTTTCCTTTTATGACAAATGTGTTTTGCGAAGACAACCCCAAAAGCGTCTGTGACCTGTCTTTCGGAAAATAAACGGTAAATTGATGTTCGCAATGTTCGTTCATCAGGGAACGAATTTCGCTTAACGCTTTTAAGGGTTTTGCGTTTTTTTCCAATACGCATCTAAGAATCATTTCTTCTCTTGTGTAATCAATGTCCGCTCTGCGTCCCGAATCCTGCTCCTCGGCTCCGGCTCTTCCATAAACAGTTTTTACTGACGGCAGCCCTGTTAAGAGAACGGAAAAATCTTGTGAGGTTTTGATAAAACTTTCTAAAATGGAACCGGGAGGATATCCAATGGAAACATGAACCTCTTCCGCGTCATCCGGGTTTATAAAGACCATAGGACGCATCAATAGTGAAAGAAAACCGATAACACTAAAAATTGCGGCTATAAGATAAACCTTTTTTGGAGCGCGAAGAAAAGATAAAAGAAGCAAAGAATATTTTCTTACAAGGCTGCCGTCGGTAAAAACCGTACTTTTGTTTTTTAATTCGAATTGCATCAAATATAAGGAAGGAAGGAAAAATTGCGCATAAATCCATCCTGTTAAAACGGAAACTACAAGCGCGATTGCGAGGTCTTCAAAAAGACTTCCCAAAGGGCCAGGAAGCATGATGATTGGAATAAAGACAAGAGCGGTTGTAATTGTTGATGCCGCGCTTGATCCAGAGATTGAAAACGCTTTTTCGGAAATTTCATGCGAAGCGGGCTTGATTTTTCCATCGCCGAATGCGCGATGAAGCAAATCCAAAATTATTACGCTTATGTCGGAAACAAGTCCTATTCCCATCGCAAGCCCGGATAAACTCATCCCGTTTAACGATTTTCCTGTTATGCCCAAAATGCAGATGCCCGCAGCCGCCGAAACAGGAATGGAAAGAGCGGCAAGCAAACTGTATTTCAACCGTTTGATAAAAAACAGCAAGACCATTACAACAGCGCCTGCTGCAAGACATGCAGAAATTACAAGCCCCGTTATTCCGCTAACAAGCGATGCCGACGAATCCGCAACAAGCTCAATTTTCGCGTCACGCGAAAAAAGCGATTGCGCTTCTGCAAGTGTTTTATTAATGTCGCGTGACAGTCGCAGCGGATCGGCTCCGGGTCTTCTGAAAATTTCCAGAGCAGCCGCTTCTATGCCGTCATAAACAAAAATGCTTTCCCGCCGCGCAGTTGACGGCGTTAATCCGCCCGAATCTTCCACTCTTAAAGTTCCATTGCCTGCAGGAAGAACAATTTGTGAAAGCGCAAAAACAGAATCCGGTTTTCCCGAGCTTACAACAACAAGTTCCATGTTTCCCTCCCGCGCGTTTCCGGCGGGAATATCGGACGTTTCCTGCGAAAGAAGATTCGTAAAATCTGACGGCGACAATCCGATTGCAGAGAGACGATGCACATCAAGGGAAAGACGCTGTTCGTTTATTTCTCCGCCAACCAATACCACAGAGCCTATTCCGTCGATTCTTCTAAGACGCGCCTGCATTTCGTATTCTGCAAGTTTGCGCGCAAAGTCGCCGTTCCCGTTATGTGAACTTACGGCAATTACGGCATGGGTTTCATTTGCAGAATCGCCTGTTGTTACAGTTGGCTTACGGACGCCTTGAGGAAGTCCCGGATAAACTGCGTCAATTGCTTCGCGCACAAGAACCGATGCCGCCATCGGGTCCGTTCCCCAGCGAAAATCAAGGCTTATGAGCGAACGATTATCGCGCGAAATACTGCGCATTCTTTCAAGACCTTTAATCGGCGAAAGACCGTCCTCAAGCGGAATGGTAACCATGCTTCTGATTTCGTTGGCTGCCATACCCGGATACAGCGTTTCAACTGTTACGCGCGGCACGGAAAATTCGGGGAGCCTGTTGACAGGCAGCGAAAAAAGGGAAAAAATCGCCGCGATAACCAGAGCGCATAGAATCATAATTACGGTTACAGGGCGGCGAACAAAAATATCAATTAGTTCTTTCATAAACTCCTACTTTACAAACGTTATTCTAAACGGCTTGTCGTTTTGATTTCCCAAACTGTCGCGAAGACCTGCGGCAATCAAAAAATGAACTATCCCAAACTCAGTCGAGTTGCCGAAGTTGCCGGAAATTTCAATTCTGTAAAAATTTTCCATGCCTGTGTGAGGCTCGTTTTCGGAAAAATCGGATGTTTTGACAAGTCTGGGAGAAAATGTAATTACATTATTGGATGTTTCTATGCGAAAAAGTTCCATAATGGAAAATTGATCGATTGATGCGCCTTCCGAAACGGAAAAATACAATTCAATCCATGTTTTTACGCTTTCTCCAAAAGGGTAATTTGTCTCGGAAAAATCAATTATTTCAAAAGGCTGATCTATTCCAATGTATTTTAATTGTTGATTCGCATTATTGCGCGGAGCCAGAGGAATTCTCATTCCAACAAGAGCGGGCGGTTTTGAAAACATTCCGTTTGCAAATATTCTGTAAATGTGTTCGTTTTTGCTGCTGTTGCCGGAAGCGTCTTTTATGCCGGGTTTTATTTTTATTGCGAATCTGCTTTCGTAAACGGGAAAAGTTTCAAAACCGACAATAAATTCATTTTTAAAATCTGCGGAGGCGTTTATGAAAAAAGACGGTCCGTTTACGATTTCGACATGATTTTTTATCGATAAACCTTCAACAGGTTCGGAGAAAACAAGAAAAATCCTGTCGTCTTTTTCCCAATTGCCGTTTTCGGCTTCTGCCGATAACAAAAAAAATTCGCCGTTTTTTGTCATTCTGTTTGCAGAAACAAGATACGGCGCATCATCTTCAATTTGAGTCATAAATACGCCGGAAAAATTGTTTTCGCTTGCATTCCCATTATTATCTGAAAGAGAACCGGAAAGACGAATTTCATAACGGGTGTTTTTAGACCACGGCTCGGATGGAGTGAAAATCGCATAAGTGTCGTCATTTTCCAATTGCCAAAAACCCGTCATTGAAGGGGTAAAGGAAACATTTTCATATAATGTTTTTATTGACACAGAAACGTTAAATTCAAGTTTTACCTCTGTTCTGAGATCGCCAACTCTCTCATACATTGAAGGCGAACAGGAAATCAAAACAGGGCGGACGTTATGGGGTCTTGTTGTAAAATTCTGATTGAATGCGTAATCCATGTTTAGCCTGTCCGTGTTATACGCATTTGCAGAGAGATTGACGGCATAATCAACATTTTTTTCCAGCGGTGATAACGGCGTAAAGGTAACTTTTTTGTCTTCCCATAAAAAAACGCCCCTTACGCTGCTGCCGTCGGCATTCAGGGAAAAGTTGCGTTCTACGCTTGCCCTGTCCGGCTCATGGGAAAAATCAAGTGAAACGACAATGTTTTCGGGCTGCGAATGGTAACCTTCGCCCGGAGACCATGAAGTCACTTCAAAGGGCGATAACCGTAAAATGTCGCATGAGCCGTATGCAAACAAACAAATTGCAAGCGAAAAATAAAAAAATATTTTCATGGAATTGCCTCCAAATAAAGAACAATATTTTCTTTCATGAATATTCCCGCACCGGAACCAATTCCGTTTTTTCCGCCCGGAATGACAAGTTTGTAAAAATGATTGTTTTCGGTTCCAAAAGACAAACCTTCCCACCGCATAATCAGGCGATCGTCCGATGCCCAATGAACGTAATTTAACGCGATAGGCAGCAAATGTTTTGGAAAAAACGGAGCGAGGGTAATTTTTTGCGCTGCGTTTACCTTTTCTTCATAACCGAAAGGAAGCGAAAAATAGACAGAAAACTCCAACTCGCCTGTTTGAATGTTTACTTTAGCCGGCAGCACAGTGTTTGTTTGGGAAAAATCGTCGATAACCGAATCATCATCCGTTTTGAAATGCAAAACGCTTAAATAGGGAATGTCGGGAGTAAAATAATAATATGAATCCGAACCGATTTTTAAACCTTCGCTGTCTTTCGCTTCGCCCAAAATTGTCAGAGTGTATGAAATTTCCGGTTCCGGATCTCTTGTAAAAACATAGACAATTTTATCGACAGATAAAAATTCCGCTCTTCCCGAAAGAGAAGGTTCAAAACGAATCGAACGCGCGGCGTTTTCTCCCATCGGTTTGTTAAAGGAAATGATGATTCCCATGCCGCCGCCCAATCCGTTCTCGATGTTTGCTCCCGTTGCAAACCATTCGCCGTCCGAAAATATTGCGGGGTATACGCCCGTCACGGAAGGAAGCGTTCGATCCAGGTCTGTTGTAAAATGACCCGAATATGTTTTTGGCAGCGGAACGCCATCGGCGCTTTTGGCGGTATCCTTAATGCTCCAGCGGTATAAACTCCACGGTGTCAGCGGATTGTCAATAATGACTTTTAATAAACGATCATTGTCCGACCATTCAAATGTTTTGTTTCCGATTCCATCAAGCGCAAGCGCCGTTTCTACGGACAATTTGTCCATTGAAAGGGAAAATTGAAATTCAAAAATAAAATTGTTCGTTCCTACAGATTCGCCGGGCTCGGGATAATGCGCCGCCAAAAAAGGATGCGCGTTTCTGTTAATCGCATAAAAAGGAATAAAGCGGTCGATGCGGATTTCTCTTCCGTCAATCGAACGTATCGTTCCCGACAGATTTAATGTATGACGAACTCCCGCAGTCCATCCTTGAAGCGGAACAAAATAAAGGTCGTTGTTCCTCCAGAATTTGTCCCCTCTTACAGATCCGTAATCGGAATTGATCTGCATGATTCCTTCCGCTTCGTTTTTTATCACCTCCGTATCGAACTTGATTATTAGGGGGCTGAATGAATCGGGCAAAAGCGAATTCATGTCATTTGGTTCTATGCCGATTCCGATGGGACGCAGATCGACAAAACCGCATGACAGGAATATCAATGCGCATAACAAACAAACCGTAAGACTATTCCGTAATCGTAACATTTGCGCCCTCCCTTAAATCGGAATCGGGACGCTGAACGATCAGTTCGTCCGCGGTTAAACCGTTTGTCACTTCGCATTCTTCGCCGTACGATGCTCCAAGAGAGATTTTTCGCCGGGACAATACGCTGCCGTTAACAATGAAAACGTATCCCTCATTGTCATTCATGTTAAAAATTGCGGTTTCCGGAATGAACAAAGCGGTTTTGGGAGAGCCGAGAGTCACGGTAACGCGTGCAAACATGCCGGGTTTTAAACGGTTTGCGTCTTGCATTCCGGCATTTCCAATCAAAACGCGCACAAGGAAACTCAAGCTTTGGCTGTCGGCTTGCGGATAAACCAAATCCACAACGCCGTTTCTGGTCTCTCCCGCGCCGTCGATTAAAACGGAAGCAGGCATGCCTCTTTCGATACGCAGCGCGTCTTTTTCGCGTACCGGAAAAATTGCGTACAACGAATCTGTGTCGATAAGGCTTAAAATTTTATCTTGCGGACGCACCCGCTCGCCTTCTTCAAGGTAACGCGCTCCGACAATGCCGGAAGCGGGACTTCGTACAGTCAGCTCCGAATACGCAATATTTGCGGAAGCAAGCTCTTTTTCTGCGGCTTCCAGCCTTGCGATGGCCGCTTCCAGTTCCGCTCTCAAGCTTGATGTCATTAAAAAGACAAGCGCATTTTGTTTTTCTGTTTCGTCGGACGGAATCGGAATACCCGCTCTTAACAGGTCCTGGTCGCGGCAGCCAATCCTTCGAATCTGAAGCTCGCGCTCCATCAGCTGAATTTGTTCCCACTCGGAATCTATGCTGAAGCGGCTGCCAAGTATCGCCTCTGTATGAATGCCGCCCGCATCATATAGCGTCTCCTGACTTATATGCTTACGGTTGTTTTCTTCCCATCTTCTTTTTGCAAGCGCAAGTTCCGCATCCGCTTTTTCCAAAGTTTTAAGCTGGGCTTCCGACTGAAAAATCCCCTCCAAAAGCCTTGAATCGGCAAGACTGCGGGCGGCAAGAGCCTGTGAATGATTGTTCTGCGCTCTTTCAACGGCAAGGTTAATCTGCGGATTTTCAAGTTGAATCAAAAGCGCTCCCGTACGAACATAATCGCCTTCGCGGAAAAAAAGTCTTTTTATTACGGCTTCCTGCGCGGAAGCAATATCAACTTTGCTTTGAAACGACAAACTGCCGAATCCTCCCGTTTCATCGGGGATTTCGCGTTCGGCGGGAGCGGCAACCCTTACCCGTCTTGTTTCGCCCGCAGTTTTTGCAGAATTGATTCCGCAGGACAAATACAGCAAAACCGTTAGCTGCAATAAAACCAAAATTTTCATTTTCATTGTTCACTCCTTAATTGTGACGGCGTGCAAAAACGGCAAGTTCTCCGGGACGCAAATCCAGCAGGCGTTCCAGTTCCCGTTCCGCTTCCAAAAGCGCGGTTGCCGCTTCCACAACGGCAATTTCCCTTTGTGTCTGTTCGATTAACGCTTCCATCAATTTCAATCTTGTTATGTGTCCAAGATCGAGTCTTAATTCTTCCACGCGGCAGCGTTCTCTGCCGATTTGCGCCGCTTCAAAAGACAAGAGCCGCCTTCGTTCCATAAGAATGTATTTTTCCACAGCGTTGGCTGCAATTCTTCCCGTTTGTTCGAAAATCGTGTCGTATTTTTCCTGTTCCAAAACCAGCGCCAGTCTTGCCTGCTGCGCTCCGTAACTTGACGCAGGATCGGGAAGGGGCGTCAAACCGTTTTGAACTGCGGCTGTCAGCGTATCGGATTCCCCTCCTGTCTGCGCATTTATGCGGTTCTGAAACCAGGGGCTGGAAAAATCGACCGAAAGTCCTACAGACCAGTTATGCCTGTTTAGCGGGTAACGCTGGCTGCTTAACCCGAAACTTCCTGTAAGCCTGAGGGTCGGTATCCAGGAATTCCTTAAAAAACGATACTCCGCCTGTCTTTTGGCAATGGAAAACTGCGCTTCGATCAAATTGGGATTCTGCTCTCGTGCAAGATTTGCAGCTTCCGCAGAAATTCGGATAGCGTTACGCGAAGAAAAAACAGACGGGCGGTTAATGTCCACCCTTTCTGTCAGTTCGGGCAGCGCATCAAGTCCCAGAATTATTGCAAATTGACTTTCAAATTCGGTCAGTTCCAGCCTAAGCGAAAGTATTTCAAGCCGCGCATTTGCAAGGTTTATGTCCGCTCCCGCAAGATCGACGGGGAGGGCAAGACCAAGCACAACCTCTTCGCTTAAAATGCGCCGTTGTTCTTCAAGAATCGACAACGCCGTGTTCTTGATTTCCAAAACGGCTCTGGACGAAAGCAAATTACGGTAAGCCGAAATCGCAGATTCCGCAATTTCGCCCGCCATTCTGTTCAATCTGACAGAAGAAAGATCAAGTTCCGATCTTTCAAGTCTTCGCGACATTGCCGTTCTTCCGCCGTCAAAAATCAACTGATCTACGCTTAAACCGAAATTCTTCATGAATGAATCCGCGCCTGTTTGAAGAAGGCGATCGTTCTCGGAAATATTGACGCTTATTCTCGGAAAATATTCGCGAAGCCTCCACTTCCACGCGCCTTCCATTACCGCCTGAGAAGAAATCGAGTGTCTCAGTTCGACGGAAGCCGCAACCGCAAGCTCGCCTGCCTGCGCAAATGTCAAGCCGTCCGAAGAAGCGAACGCCGCATTGTGATAAAAAAAGATAAATACCAAAACAACGAATTTATTGCGCATCACAACACTCCATTAATCAGATTTTCAAGATTCGATATCGATCTTAAAAGAGGCGTGTTCCACGGGAGCATGGCGCGCGCCCTGCTTAAATCTTCCAATGCGGATTTAAGTGCAGTTTCGTCATGCCTTCCTGCAATCCATCGAAGCCTTGCCCTGTCCAGCAAAACCATTGCGCTTTCCGCCGAAAATTCGGATGCCTTGTCCAGCAAAATAACGGCTTCGTCAAAATTGCCAAGGTCGAATGCAAGTTCCGCAGAAAAACGCAATGCGCGAATGTCTTGCGGGTTGTCGGCAAGCAGCGTTTGCGCTTCCTTTTCCGCTCCTTCAAAATCCCCCTTGTCGCGCAATGTTCGCGCAAGGTAAAGCTTTGCTTCCAATGATGAAGGACGCAGTTTTATCGCCCTGCGGCAGGTTTTTTCCGCTTTCTCCAAATCGCCGTAAAAATATTCCGCTTTTGCGCGAAGAACAAGCGCAGGTGCAAAATTATTTTGAGTCTTTAGAATTTCTGCAGTTTCCGCAAAATATCCCTGCGCGTATGCGTCAGATGCGCGGACATAAAGCCGTATTGTTTCCGCGTTTGGCGTTTTTGCGCTGCTATTGCAGCCCGCAAAGATTGTCAGGAATGCGAAACAAAAATACAAAACGCGCGCTTTTGTTATGCGCAATTTAAGTGACAACATTAAACCCCCTTAGCTTCTGCCGATAAAAATGAGGCGTTCCGCCAAACGTCCTCTTGCAAAAGACGCCTGTCTGTTAAAGTAGTCCCTGAATGCGGGAACATTTGACAGCGAACGAAGCGCGCCGACAGCATAAACTGTGTACGGATTGTCGGGGAGACCTATTAACGGCAGAAGAGAATCAAGGATTTGCGGATTGTTGGAATTTACGGATTGGGAGATGATCGATTCAATTTCCCTCTTTGTCAGCAAAGAGACGCCGTCTTCGATTCTTAGCCCCGTGTAAGACGCAAGAATTTTTCTGCTCTCCTGCGCGAACGGTCCCTGCGGCGACGAATTAATGCAATTCTCCGCAAACTCGGCCGCAATGGCGCCCGAAAACGCCCTTGCACCCCTGTACCAATATTCCGGGAATTGGGCATAACGCGCGCGGATCGATCTGTATGCGGCGGCGGCTTGCCTGTCATGCGGATTTTTTTCCAAAGCGCAGACAAGAATCATCCATCTGCCGAAACCGTCGGGTTCGTCCAGTTCGTTAAAGATCGGTTTAAGACCTGCCGCGGCTTCGTCCCAGCGGCCGTTGGAAAACGCGATAATTGCATTTGCGGTTTTTGTTACAATCTCTTCGCCTTGAACCGCAAGCACATTTAAAAGCCCCCGATCAAGATCGCTTTTTTGAATCGACCCCATGCCGTAAGCCCGCGCCAATTCTTTGTAAGCCGCAGTTACGGCTCCCGCATAATCGCCCGCATTTTCCCGCAGACTGGATTCTGTCAGGGCCATCCCCTGAAGCCATGTTCCTGTCCTTTCAAGTTCCGCAAGTTCGTCGAGTTTTTGCAGAATCGACGGCAGTTCCGCTTCTCCTGCAGGCGCGCCCAATTGTCCGGGCGCGGATTTCTGTGCGCGGTTTTCCAAACGGTGTTCCGCTCCGCAGGAAAGAAGCATCAACATAAGAACCAAAGACAAAAGTTTTAAATAAGTTTTCATAAGCAACTCCTTAAAAAAGATTTGCCTATATATGGCATGAGAGTGCCGTTTTGCTTTAGTGAAAACGAAAAAAAAGCGAAAAAAACGATAAATTTTTTTTAGGGGATTATTGGGATTGGATCAATTGTATGGAAGAAAAGAAGGGAAAAGTGACTGACATCCGAAAAGACATCAGTCACTTTGTCGGTTATTGTGCCGGTGCGGCTTGAATGTCAAAAGTTACGACACTGCCGCTTTTTGTCGGATCAAAGACGGATGTTGCAGTAATAAACAGCGTTGCAGCCGGTTCGGCGGCGGCTACTGTGAGCAAGCCCGAAGCGTTGATAAATGTACCTTCGGCAACTGCGCCTGTGCCTGCCGCATTGGAACTGACTCTCCATGTTACTGCCTGACTCGGTTCATGAAGTCCGACAACAACTGCCTGGAATTGGAAAGATGTGCCTTTCTGCAATGTCGGAAGCGTGGGAGTGACTGTTACGCCGGTTACAGTCGGAACGACAATGTTGATAAGAACAGTGGACGATTTTGACGTGTCAATCGAAGAAGTCGCGGTAACGAAAAGAGTTCTGAATGTTTCTTCTCTGGCTACCGTAAGCAGTCCGTTATTATTGATGGCAGTGCCCGCCGTAACGGAACCTGTACCGTCATTATTAGAGCCAACCTTCCATGTTACATTACGATCAGGATTATTGTTTCCGGTTACTTGCGCCGACAATTGAAGCGTTCTGCTTGCTACTGCAGTTGCGCCGCTTGCAGGGGAGATCACAACCGAGTCTACAGTGACAACTCTTATCTGCATTGTATCCGATTTTTCTTCCTTGGTTGATCTTGCTATTACATAAAGAAATAGTGCGGTTTCGCGCGGATCTACTGTGAGCAATCCCCTGCTGGAAACGAATGTTCCCGCCGCAACCGGTCCCGATCCGTCAGGTGTCGAGCTGACCTTTACTTCCAAATCGCTGCCTGACACTCTCAGATTGACCATTCCGCCGGCAATTACCGATGTAATATCACTCCTGATTCGCACTACAGATGCGCAGCTTGCAAAAACCACCGCAGTTATTACGATTAAAAGTCCTAAAAATTTGAAATTTTGTTTCATTTATAATTCCTCCATAATGGGTAATATATCTTTTTTATGTCGTTTATTCAAGCATTTGAACAAAAATTACATAAAAAAACCCTCCGGAAAACAGAGGGTTTTAAAACATCATCCGGGAAAATTTATCTGATAAGAATAAATTCTACCCTGCGATTCTTCCACAGCTCTTCTTCATCAGTGAAGTCGGCAACCGGTCTTGTTGAGCCAAGACCCGTGTAGGTGAACCTGTTTCTTGTGATGTTATGATTCGTTACAAGGAAATCGCCTACAGCTCTTGCGCGCTGTTCGCTGAGCGGACGAAGAGTGTTTTCCTGTCTTGTCCATTCCGGTGTTCCGGCTGCGGAAAGAGGATTTGCATGACCTTCGATTGTTATTCTGTAATCGGGATATCTTGTCAATGCTGTCGCTATCAATCTGATTACTCTTCTGTTGGCTCTCTGATCTTCTTCCGAAACGCGGTTCAAGTCGCTTGAATCGCCGGGGAAGATGATTGAAGGTACAATGATTCTGAGATTGTTTCCTTCCCTTCTTACAAGAACGTCAACAGCGATAGTGCCTTCGAATGTCGATGAGTTGTCAAAAATGTCATTTACTGTCAGTTCAAAACGATAATCGGTGGCGGATTGAACCATTTCGCCTGAGGGGCGTGAGCTCTTGCCGTTCCATTCCCATTTTGTGGGAGGGGTTCCATGGCCTTCCTGTGTGAAGAAAGGAGCTCTTTGGCGGCGAGGCTGCTCTGCCTGACCTTCTGCACGCGGTTGACGAGCTTCGCCCTGTCCTGCCGCCGCAGTTTGGGTTGCCTGGCGGGCCAGACGTGCCGGTTGAATCACAATTGTCCAATCTTTTATCCTTACAGGATGATTGACAGTGATTTCGACAGACATTTTGTCATCAACAATTTCCGGATCCGGGCTGAACAATTCGGGAATTACAACCGTTAATTGAGGACCGACATTTGGATTTTCTCCGGAAGTAGCGCATGCTGCTAAGATGCATACTGCTATTACCGTTAAAATTACTTTTTTCATATTGAATATCCTCCAAAATTGATATTAATACATTTATTCATAAAAAAAGATAAAGGTCAAGGGAGCGAAAAGCGCGTTTACAGCCTTTCCCGCCAGGCTTGCACCGCAATTCCAAACGCAACCGACACATTAAGCGACGCTTTTGTGCCGAAACAGGGAATCGATACCCTGCCCAGCGAGTCATCAGCGGCCTCAAGCGCGCGCGGACTTACTCCCAATTCTTCGGAACCGACAATCAGGATGCCGCGATTGGGGAAAGGGAATTCCGCCAATGGGATGCCGCCTGTTTCCAGGGCGAAAACAGGTTCGCAAGGGGCGGTTCCTTCGTGGAAAAGCTCGCGTTTTTCCCAGGGAATCACGTCAATACAGCCCATTGCCGTCCTTTGCGCGCGCGTGTGAAGCGGGTCTGCGCAAAACGGCGACAATATGATTTTTTCCACGCCGAAACTTTCTGCCGTGCGAAACATCGCGCCTATGTTAAACGGCGAGCGTATGTCTTCCATGTAGACATGCATCCCCTCGATGACATGGCGCATACCGGAATCGAGCTTTCCGTCGATGCCGGTAAAATCCCAGTCAGCCTGATCCCTGCCCGTTTCTGCAAGCAGAATATGCTTCATGCTGTTTAGTATGCGCCTGAAGATCGATTTGTCGCCGCCTGTTATATTATGCGAAATCGATCCGTGAGCTGCAACAGATGCGCCGAAAAAGTTTGCCGCTTCCGTAAAAATTTTCTGCGTCTCTTTTGCAAATAACGGGTCGCCCGCAAGAAGCCTTGCCGCATCGGCAAAAAACACAAGCTCCGAAGCGCTGAAAATCTCCGCATATTTTTCGCCCGAATCGTCTTTCCAATGCAAAAGCCTGTTTTCCGCCATGCCCAAAAATTTTGCAATTTTGCGCAATTTTTGGGTACGGGGCAGTTTTTCAAGCTTATACAGGGGAATCATGACGATTTTCCGCTGTCATGCGACACTTTTAGCAGCTGTTCTATCTGAAGCACTACATAATCCTGAAATTTCGGCGGAAGTTCGTTAAAAAGACTTACCATTCGCTGAAGTTTTACTCCGTGTGTCCTAAAAAACATTTCACCTTCGCCCGTTCTAAGCCATTTTTCGTTTACGCCGAAATTTAGAGAAATTAGGTGAACTATTCTGTCGTTTACTTTTCTGTGTTCGCACTCAAGTTCCGCAATATATCCGTTGCTTATGTATATCGCTTTCGCAAAATCGATTTGCGACAAATTAAGCGTTTTTCGCAAATGTTTGATGCGTTTACTAATATTCATATTGATATAATACGACAATAACACTCACTATGCAAGAAAATGCTTTGCAATTTGTGAGTTTACAATTCTCACATAATGGTATATAATTCTCACAAACAGAGAATTTTTCGGGGGAAGGATGAATCAAGACGAGAAACTTGAAAAAGTCTGCAAAGACTTCTCAATGCTCAACGATGATCAGCAAGATTATATCCTTGGCATAATGAACGCGCTTGTTTTCGCCAAATCCATGGCGGAAAAAGGCGATTTGGACGCCGTGCCCGAGACCAACGGTGGATAACGGCTTCTTTTTTTCCATAAAATAATCTACAATCTACCTATGGATAATCAAAATGAACAGACAAATCAGCCTGATACCAACGGCGAAGACGGCAAACCTGCCGCCAAAAAGCCAAAAAAACCCGGGAAATTTTCCAAATTTTTGCGAAAGTTTTTTATCACTCTGGCTGTTATTCTTGTAGCTTGGATTGCCTTTTCCATGATAGGAAGGGTTAATGCCGCCTATGTAATTCCCGACAACGCAAGCATTCGCATCAGTATATCAAACCCTGTAAGCCTGCTCAACGGAATTGTCAACCATGAAACATTCGGTGAAATTTCATCTGTGCCGGCATTGGCTCCCGCGGTGCCGTTTCTTACCATGCTTCATACAAGCGATGTGCTAAATCACGGTCTTATACGAATGGCGGCCCGCGGAAATATGGAACTTGCCCTGCTGCCCGAAGAAGAAGACGGACTGTTTATTGCAGCTTGGGATTTGGGATTTTTATCGCCGCTTTTGCGCATACTCCCGGCAATTTCCAATTTGGTAAACATTCCGAATTTGTATCATGTGCAAGCCGGAAAAAATTCGCGTTTTGAATTCCGCATGGACGATATGACACTGTACATAGGTCCGCTTCGAAATCTCCTGTTCATAACGGACAATGCGAATGTTTTTGAATCGCGTTCGGCTCTTCATTCGGGGCACGAAGCCGCGTTTTCTTCAATAAAACCCTCATCGTATGATGCCGCTTTTATGGTTTCCAACGAATTTATAAGCTCCCTTATGTCGGATCTTGATTCGGGAATTGCGGCAATAATAGAAAATATCGAGTTTTCTTCCAAAGTGGAAGCAGGGCTTTCCATATATCCAAAAAAAATCGATTTGCATATTGCTGCGCCGATGTCATCCAACCAGTCAAGTTTGAGCAAGATACTGGGACAGCGTTCCCAAGTGCCGGGCATGGCGGAACGTATTCCTTCGGATGCGCAGTATGCGACAATTCTTTCCGCCGGTACGCTGGAGGAGCTTTATCAGGCAGCCCTCGTTTTTACTCCCGGGCTTGAATCTGCGCTTAAGACGGCGGACACCTCATCCAAATTGCTTCTGGGACTTACGCTTAACGATCTTCTTTTTTCATGGTCGGGAAACGAAATTGCCGCTTTCGGTTTGGAAGGCAGGCCTCATCCCGTGTATGCGATTCAAATTACCGATGAGCGAAAACGTCACGAGGTTTTTGAAAGGGCGTTCAGATCCATCGTATTGAACGAAAACATCAGATTGAATCTTGACGGGACACGCATACCAAGAATCGAATTGCCGGAATTCCTGCAATCGCTTCTTAGACATTGGAATGTAAACATACCGTCTCCCTATTACTTGATACAGCGTGATTTTATGCTGATAAGCGAATCGGCGGAGGCTCTTCTTTCCGCATCAAGATCGATGCAAAGAAATGACATTTTGCCGCGTACGCCGGAATGGCGTAACATCGCGGGAAACAGATCGACTGCAAGCTCTCTTAGTCTGTATTACTCGCTTGATCTTTCTGTGCCGTTTTTTCTGCGGAACAATACGGCTTTCAGCGGCTTTATGTCTCTTTACAAACAGGGACTTGCCCGTATGAGTTTTAACAGAGGCGTTGTCGACATTTTCCTGTCTCTTGTACCGGGTTCCGGAAACGGAGTTAATTTGTTAAACGGTTATCCTCTTGCCGTGGGCAACAGACCTTCGAACCAAGTGTTTGGAGCGGGCAGGGGAGAAAACGGAAGGGTATTCTTTACTTCGGGCGGCAATGCGGTTTCCCTTAACATGTCGGATAACAGCATGAAAGAAATTTCCGGTCAGGGAACGCATTGGATCATCCCCATGCAGGGCATAACGGAAAGCGCCGCCGACACAGGAAAGGCAAACTCGGCGTGGATTGTTACCGATCGCGGACGCGTTACCCTCGTAGACGGCAACATGGAAGTCGCCGACGGATTCCCTATGGTTTTGGGTTTGCGTCTTTCGTCTCCTCCCGCCGCATTTGAAGGCAAGCTGTATCTTTGCGACGAAGACGGAAGGGTTTATATAATCAATGAAAACGGAAACAGAAGCACATGGGAAACAAGATTTACGGCTGCCGTGCGTTCGCCGCCTTCGTTCATAACGGTTTCTTCAAGAAGGGATTCCGTAACTTACGCCGCCGTTTATCCTAAAAGTTTTATCGGCGAAATCTGGCTTCTCGATTCAAACGGAAACGCAATGCCGAATTGGCCGGCGCCTATTGCAGTCGAAACCGCATCCGAACCTGCGTATGACGCAGACGAAGAAGGCGAGGAATCAGGCGGCGCAAGAGTTGCAAGCGCAAGCTCAAGCAATTCGGGATTCGGCATAGGTTTCGGTTCGCCGCTTTTATTCATGCGCAATAACACTGTGTTGGTTGCTTTTGTCAATCAAGCCGGGCAGCTCTTTGTTTATAATACGGATGCGTCATTTATGGAGCCGTTCCCAATCGACCTTGACGGAGTTTTTTATCATCAGCCTGTATATGACGGCGAGTACTTGTGGCTTGTCTCGCAGGAAGGCAATTTCTTCCGCGTGAGTCTTGACGGCGAAGTGCTCTATCAGAACATACCCGGCTTTTCCGTAAAGGAAGAAGGCTTTATTACTGTCTTTGACAGCAATGGCGACAAAGTCCCGGAAATTTATTTTACGGGAGAAGGAAATGCCCTTTATGCATTTACCCAAAACTTCCGTTCGCTGGAAGGTTTCCCGCTTCCATTGTGGGGAAGGCCGCATTTTGTTCCGGCTCAAGGCAGGGCAAATGCAGAAATATTCGGAATGGGAATGAGCATGAGATTGTACCGGTATCAGTTCAGGTAAACGAGGAAAAAAATGAAGAAAATTTTTATCGTAGTATTGTGTTTGTCCGCCGCGGTTTTTTCTGCATGCACTTCTTTGGGCGATATTTTTGTTGACAGTCAGAGAAGCCACCTTGAAAGCGGTCTTGCAGAATTGGAAAGAGCAATCGTTCCGCTGGAAGCGCTTGGTCCCAACGAGGCGCGTTCCAAAACCGCCGACATTGCTTCGGCGCGTCAGATGATTGCCAGAATGGAAAGAGAATCTTCCGCCGATGCCGATTATTCGGGGCGGCTCATTGCCTGGTCGGGACGTCTTTCCATTTTGGAAGGCAGATACACGGAAGCGCAGCGTCTGTACCGCCAGTCAATCCAGGTTTCTCCGGGAAATTCTGTTGCGGTTATTCTGTCGATACGTCTGGAAGGAGACCCTGCCAAAAGACTGGAAATAATCGAAAGGGAATCTGCGGTTCTTAATCAAAGAGCTTCCGGGGCAGGAGAGCTGAACATCGAAAGAGGACGCGCTCTTTTGGAGCTGAACCGTTTTCCGGAAGCGGCTGGCGCATTTGACACGGCGTTTGCTTCGGGCATAAACGAAATTTACAGCGAAACATTCAGGGCGGACAGAAACCGCGCATGGGAATTGCGCAACACAAGCGGCGTTGCAGCCTCCACTTTGAACGTGCTTGGCAGGGAAACAATAACATGGAATGACTGCATAGCTCTTGCAAGGGACGAAACACAACTGCTTCGTTTTTTGACGGCAGGCAGAACTGTTCCCGACAACGAATTGTTTACCCGTCTTGTAGATCGCGGGTTTATCCCGTTTACTCAGGATATTACTGTTACTCAATGGCCGAACGACAGACCGAGGCCGACGGAACCTGTTACCCGTGCAGGCGCAGCCTGGTTTGTTTGGCATCTTAATGCGCAGGCACGCGCAGATCGCGGAATGCTTACGCGCTACTCAGCCCGTTTTTCAACAGGACCAAACCCGCGAAGCCCCATTGCGGATGTTCCTCCGCTTACGCCTTTTTTTGATTCTATTCTTGGATGTGTGGAAACGGAATTAATGTCGCTTATGGACGGGCGTAACTTTCGCCCGTCGCAGCCAATGCGCGGCGCAGATCTGTTAACAATTTTGAGAAGGATGGATAACTGATGACAAAACGAAAAACCAAAATTGTCTGTTCTCTGGGACCTGCCTCGGCAAATGACGATGTTGTTCGTGAACTGATTCTTTCCGGAATGAATGTTGCCCGCATTAACCTTTCCCATGGAACTCAGGATGAACATAAAGCCACTATAGAACGAGTCAG
>WQSP01000005.1 GCA_009787795.1 Treponema sp. | reverse complement strand
CATAACCCGGACAGTTTATGGAAAGAATTAAAACTTGTAGCATCGGATGTTAAAAAGATTCCGTTAAAACGAAAAGTTGCGGACTGTCCGCGCGTTTTAATTGTAGGTGAAATTTATGTGCGTCGTGACGATTTTGCGGTCGGAGAGTTAATCGAACTTATGAGCGAGCGCGGCATTGTCGTAAAAATTGCAGGCATAAGCGAATGGATTCATTATTTGGACTTTGTCCGCGAATACGCGCTTAAAAAATTGATCAAACTGCAAAAACCGGGCAAGCGTCTTTTTTCCAAGCCTTCCAAGGATTTAAAGAAACTGCAAATCGAAGAATGGTGGAAGCATCATATCGAAAAGAAAACTCTTTCGATTTTAAAACCTACGGGGCTGATTCCTGAAACGCCGCACGACATGCGTCACATAATGAGCTATACGGTTGAGCACTTTGTAAATCTGGAACTCAATTCCGAAATTGCGGTTTCTTCGGGCTCCGCAGCCGCCGCAATGGACGCAGGCTATTCGGGTATTGTAAACATCAGCCCGTTTGCATGTTTAATAGGCCGCGTAATCGAAGGCTTGTTTACGCCGTGGGCGCGTGAGCGCAATTACCCGATACTCTCGGTAGAAATTGACGGTAACCTGCTTCCGCCCAACATTGTCAACAAGCTTAATATCTTTATGGTAAATGTACTGCGCTTCAAGGGCGGAACTGATTTGTCAACTCTTGTTGACAAATCGGAGAAGAAAGTGTCCACGAATTAACACGGATTAACACGGATTAACACGGATTAACACGGATTAACACGGAAAAGAAAAAACAATTCGTGAAAATCCGTGAAAATCCGTGGATAATAAATTAAGGATTCTTATGAATAGATTAGAGAAAAGCATAGGCGATCTTCTCGAAAATTACGAAACGCATGGAATGGTGAATCATTCAGGTTCGATTAATCTTCCGGGAAGGGAAAGTATAAACAATATTGTGCGCGGATTGGAAGAACTTCTTTTTCCCGGGTATTTGGAAAATTTGGATACAGGCAAACAGAGTTTAAAATTATTCACGGTAGAAAAAATAAACAATCTCGCTTTGGCGTTAAGATCCGAAGTGGAGAAGAGCCTTGCTTTTTCCGCGCGGATTGGCGCTCTTAGCTGCGGGCATGAAGGATGCAGGGCAGTTGCCGCAATGATAATCGAAGAATTTTTTGAAGAGCTTTCAAAAATCAGGGTAATCCTTGCAAAAGATTTGGAAGCGGCTGTGCGCGGAGATCCTGCCGCAATGAGCGCGGACGAAGTTATTTTGTCATACCCGGGATTTCAGGCGATAGTTGTGCATCGTATCGCTCACTTTTTCTATTCGCGCGAGGTGCCTTTGATTCCGCGCATGATGAGCGAACTTCTTCACAGAAGAACAGGCATCGACATACACCCGGGCGCGCAAATTGGCGAATCGTTTTTTATCGATCACGGCACTGGCATAGTATTCGGCGAAACCACGATAATCGGGAAAAACGTAAAAATTTATCAGGGCGTAACATTGGGCGCGCTGTCCGTCAAAAAAGGCGAAAGCGGAAAAAAACGCCATCCGACAATCGAAGACAATGTGACAATTTATGCCAACGCAACAATTTTGGGCGGCGAAACTGTTATTGGACACGACAGCATTATCGGCGGCAACGTTTGGATCGTTCAGTCGGTGCCGCCCTCAAGCAAAATCTACAATGCAAACCGTTAAGTACGTCTAGCCTTATTAATCATTTCATGTTACGATAAAAAACCTTATGGAGGATTTATGAAAAGAGTCTTTTTGTTGATTTCGATCTTCTTTCTTGCCGCAAGCCTGACTTTTGCACAAACCGGCGCCGCCGCAAGCGCAAGCCCGGTTGGTCAAATGGACGAAGCTGTCAAAAATCTGGCAAATGAAATACATGCAAAATTATTGGAAAAAAGGGCCGAGAAAGTTCTTGTCGGCCAGTTTACATTTCAGGATGGCGTTCCGCCGTTCAGCTCGTATTGGGTAAATCAGCTTGTCGGCGAACTGACAAACATGCGCGGAAGGAATTACATAATTTTAACGGGCGGCGCCCAGGATGCAGGATGGACAATTGTCGGCGAAATAGTTCAGGTGGCTGATGTCATCAGGGTTTATTCGCGTTTAATCCGCCTGTCGGACAGGGCAATAGAAGGCAGTTTTTACTCAAGCTTTGAGCGTAACGATCACATTAACGACATGATATCGGGCGGAGGAGGCGGCACAAGTTCAAACGCAGCCGCAGCGGGCGGACGCGATGCGCGCGAGCCTGACAGTTGGGATTCGCCTGTCACTTATATTATTGGAACAAGTCCAACCGCCGCAGTAATGAACCGCACAATAACGGAGGGCGATGAAGATTTTTTTCTCTTGGTCCCGGAAAGGGACGGACGGCTTACAATGGAGACAACAGGCAGCATCGACACATACATGCATTTTTACAATTATGATACAGGCGACGAAATTGCAGTTAACGATGACGGCGGACAGGGACTAAATGCAAGAATTGTTCAGAGTGTAAGGGCGGGCACAAGATACCTTGCTGTTGTGCGCGGTTTTGGCGGAAGCACCGCAGGCGCTTACGGATTTCGCGCGTTTATTGTCGTAAGGGAAGGAATGAGCAGTTTTGAAAATCCGATTGCTTACGAAATAGGCGAAGGCGATACGAATATTGTTACCGTTAACCGCACTTTGCAGCAGGGCGACGAAGATTATTTCCTTCTGGTGCCTGCGCGAAATGGACGTCTTACAATCGAAACAACGGGAAGAATCGACACCTACATGGAACTTTATGATGCCGACAGGGAAATGCTGGACGAAAACGACGACGGCGGAAACAACAATAACGCGCGTCTTCGCTACAGCGTAACTGCAGGCACCCGCTATATCGTTTTAATCCGCGGTTACAGTCAGAATGTTTCGGGAAGCTACGGCTTTAGGGCTTTCTTCCCGGACGGCACAAATGTATCCCCCGATGAATTTGAACCTGATAACGAACCCGGTCAGGCAAAATCGATTGAAATAGGGGCTACGCAAACGCGCAACTTCCATTCGGGCGACGATATCGACTGGGTAAGGTTTCAGATAACACGCGCAGGACGTTATACGATAAACGTAAGGGGCGTAAACAATAACCGCCTTGACACTTACATCGAATTGTACGATTCGAACCTGAACCTGATTGCAGAAGACGATGACGGCGGCGATTCGTTAAGCTCGCGCCTTTCGCTTAATTTGAATAACGGCACATATCTCCTGAAGATATGGTGTCTGGACGATGAGCCGAATCAGCCCTATACGTTAAGCATTACGCAGTAATGCAGCATTAAGGATTTGGCGCAGTTTTGATTTCAAGAACGATTGCGGCAACAGTGCGCGGATTTTCGGGCGTTGCCGTAAATGCCGCTTCGTTTTCGTTAAACGACAAATCGGTTGTATAGCCGTCGCCTACAGCGGCGGCAAGCCTTTTGTTGATTGAGCCTCCCGTCGAGACAAATGTGCGCATGATGTTTTGAATGTCCAGCGCATGTTTTGCATAAAGCGTTACAAGGTATTTGGTGCCGGCGGAACCGATTTGAATCACCCTGTTTTCGCCCGGAAGCTCTATTGCGCTGTCGCTGTAATTCAACAAAGCCGAAACGCCTGTCGAGGGAAACATCAAAACAGGAGCAAAGAATGCTTCCGAATCGGCGCTTTGGGAAACGGTGAACGAATAAACATACGCGCTTTCACGCGCTCCTATCACAAAGCTCACCTCTGTGCCTTCCGTGAATGTTTCTGTTGCCGTATAAAAATTGTTGTCCGAAAGCGCAACGCCTGCGGTTCTTGTTGCCGTCTGATTTACAACATCCATTCGCACAAAACCGTCAAACCTGATTTCGTCGCTGAAGGCGGCAATATTTTCGATTATCTCGTACGCTTCCATTACAAAATCGACAAACACATTGTAGGGTATCCAGATGTATCCGCCGCTTCCCCATTTTCTGCCCCAACTGTTTAAAACTTCGAATGCGCCGCCGTGCCTTGTATCGTCATAACCGACAACGCAGAGGGCATGACCGTAATAAAAACGCTGAGGGTTTTCCCTGGGCCTCCACACGTCTCTTGCGGAAGTGAAAGAGTCCGGGGTATTCATGCCGATAATCACAGGTCTTCCCTCGGAAATGCTTTTTTTTACGATTCTTGTAATAAGCGCCTGTTTGCGCCTGTCTTCCCTTGAAAAAAGCGTGACATAATCGGCAATCGGAAAATTGCGCGTGGTTCTGTAATAGGCAAGATCGACCCTCGAAAACGAAGAAGAACGCTCGATGTCAAGCATTCGGGAAGCGCCCGTATCCCTCATGAAATCGAGGGCGGAATAAATTTGCGCTCCGTAAAGTCCTTCGGGGTCATCGGGTCTTATATGACGGTAAATCTGGGCGACAGAAAATGCATTTTGTGTGGTTTCCGTCTGGTTGGTGCGGTTTAACGCCACGGATTCGGAAATGGTGCGCGCGGCATAACTTGCAGCCCAGGCGACGCATGTGCCGTAATGCTCCTGATCGCCGGGGAGCGGAGCAAATTGCCTTAGGGAGAAGGCGCTTGGAAGCCCTTCATAAGCCCTGGCGGAAAGCTCGGCTCTGCGCGGAAGATTGTCATATTGTTCGTCAAATATCGCGCCCCTGCCCTGACCGAAAGCAAGCGAGGCGGCAAGAATGAATATCGATAGAAAGATAACATGTTTGGATTTTGACAGCATGTTAAAATAATACAGCCTTTTTGTACAAATTTCAACACTAATCCCCGCTCCCCAATCCCTTCCTCCGCGCTATTGCACAAACTCCTTCCATTCTGTATACTGTATGCATATTTGAAAACGGAGTTTTGTAAAGATGGGTGTTTTAAGCGTTATATTATTGGTGGCTTTTATAATCAATGCAGTCCTTCTTGTCCTTCTGGTTTTGATTCAGAATGACGATTCGGGGGGACTTGGCGGTATTTTTGGCGGCGGATCGGGTTCGGCATTCGGTTCGCGTTCGGGCAATGTTCTTACAAGGGCAACAACAGTGCTGGGATCGATGTTTCTTGTAATAAGTTTTGGCTTGGCTCTTTTAAGCCGCACACCGGGCGGTACGGGCGTTGAAGATGCCGCAAGGGAAGATCAAAGGGCAAGAGATGTTTCTTCCTGGGTGGAGGACGAAATCAATCCTCCGTCGAACGATGAATTTTTCTTTGACGAAAGCATCTTCAACATAGTGGAAGACGCGGTTCCTGTGGAGTAGGGGCGGATAATTTGAGGGGTTGTTTATGATTCTGCAAGACGTGTTATTGCCGGAATTCATCAAGGTTGAAATGGAAGCTGAAGACAAGGAAGAAGCTTTCGAAGAACTTGTAGCCCATTATTGCCATGCCGACAATTCCCATTCTCATGATGACATATTAAACGCGATTGTAAGACGCGAAGAAAAAATGTCTACAGGCATTCACAAGGGTATCGCAGTTCCCCACGGAAAAACAAACGCCGTAAAAACTCTTCGCGGCGTTTTGGGAATCTCAAGAAAAGGCATTGAATATGACGCATTGGACGGAGAGCCTGTCTATCTTTTGTTTATGATTATTTCTCCGCTTGAGGATTCCGAAAAATATCTTCGTTTGCTAAAACATCTTGCGGAGCTTATGGAAATCCCGCAGTTTCAGGTTGAACTTCAGGCACAGCGTGATCCGCAAAGCGCATTTAAAATAATCCGCAAATTCGAAGAAATGCTTTCTGCGGACTCCGTTTAACTTATGCCAAATACGCTTGAACATTTGCTGGAAGTGGAATCCGAGGCTTCGGCTTTGGTAAATGACGCGGAAGAAGAAGCGCAAAAACGCATTCGGGAAAACGAGGAAAAAAATCGCGCGGTTTACGAAGAGCGTTTGAAAGAAGAAATCAAAAAGCGCGAAAAATCGCTTGAAGAAGAAAAAGAAAAAATAAAAGCGCAGTATCAAAAATCGCTTGACGATTATAAAAGGGAAATTTCGGGCGTAAAAATCGACGAAAAGGGGTTTTGTGACCTTTTGAACAATTATCTTAAGGGTTAAAACATGTGGACTGACTCGGGTTATGCGTATGCAAAAGCAAGTTGGCTCATTGGAAAATCCTTCATGGGGAAAAGAATGTCTTCCCTTAAAGGCATCCATACCCTGAATGAACTCGACAGAAACATTTTTCCCGATTTGTACAGGGAACTTCCGGGAAGGGAATTGCTTCCCGATCTAGAAAGGCGCATTGTAAAACGATCCGTGCGCCATATTTTATCGATTGTAAATTCATTTTCACAGCCGCCGAAACTTTTGGTGCGTCTCCTTAAAGGAATCGAATATTCGGGCTTTGTCGAATGTTTGGGTTCCATTGCAGGCGGAAGAACCGAATTGCCCATTATCAGCAATATCGGGCGCTTTGGCACAATTCGTTTTGACGCGTTTCCCGATGTCGGCGCAATGTTAAGAAAAACCGATTTTGAACATTTGCTTTCGCAGGAGTTAAGGTCCGTAAAAAAAGGAATGGAACTTGTTGATATCGAAACAAAATTGGATCACAGATATTATCAGGGTTTAATTGACAGCTTGTCCCAGCTTGAAGCCGAAGACAGGGAAATCGCCGCGCGTTTAATCGCGGACGAAATATCAATCAGAAACTGTCTTTGGGTAATGCGTATCCGCACCTATTACAATAAAAGCGAAGCCGAGACCGCGAAATACATCATGAATATCAACATGTTCGGAAAAGTCAGTCAAAAACGCGCGACTGTCTGCGCAGAGGCAAGATCTTCTTTGCATTTTTCCCTTGATGTAAGGGAAGACTGGCGCGGCTGGAGATGGGAAAAATTTCTAAACGAAGAAGGAACATCCGCCCATTGGAAGATCGATCCGCGTCATTTTCAAAATGCGGCTTCCAAGTACCTGCATCATCTTTATATAAGGCATTTTCACAGTTCACCGATGTCCGTAAGCGCGTTTTATTGTTTTGTAAAATTAAAATTGTACGAAGAGGATCTTTTGACAAGCGTTGCCGAAGGTTTGTCTCTTGGAATCAGCAGCTCAAAAGTTTTCGATTTGCTGGAGGTGTCTTAAATGTTCCTTCCGCGAAAAATGCTTTATATGGAGTTAACCGTCTTTAAGGAAGACATGGACGCAGTTTTGAATTTTCTCGGGCGAAAAGCGTCAATTCAGTTTCCGGGCAGCGATATTGTTTACGAAGGACAGGATGTTTTGCACATAAGGGATTTAATCGAAAGGTTATACTCTGCGGGCGATTATCTTGGAGTCGTAAACAAAAACACGGACCTTTCAAAATACAACGATGAAGTTTCCATTCCGGGAAAAGAAGGGGAAGCGGCGGCAATATCCCTTTGTTCGATTATCGAATCGATGAAAGACAGGGAATACAAGGCTTCCAATGAAAAACAGCGCATAAAGGAAACAATCAACGAAGTTAAGGCCTTTTCCAAAATGAATGTGCCGTTTTCCGATTTTGAACATCTTTCGTATCTTACGCTTAGGGTCGGGCGTTTGGATCCAAACGGCATTTCGCAGTTACGCGAAAATATGGGAAACAGGGCGGTCATCATTTCATTGGATGACGATGACAGAATTCTTGCCGCAAGCTCAAAAAAAGGACGCTTTGCGCTTGACACCCAATTGAAAAAAGCGCAGTTTGAACCTGTTGAGCTGCCGCAAAAATATCTTGGCATTCCCGCAGAAATCCTTAAAAGACTAATCGATCAGTTTTTTAAGATGGAAAAAGAAATTGAAAGCATAAAAGAAGAAAAAGCGCAATTGGCAAAAAGATGCGCGCTTGAATTGAAAAAACACATCGCTTCATGGCGAATTGCAATGCTTGTGGAAGAAATAAAGGCAAGGTTTACAACAACAACGAATCTTTATCATTTTTCGGGTTGGACACCCGCCGATTCGTCGTCTCTGCTTGTCAGGGGGTTAAACGAAATAACAAACGGAAGAATCGCGGTTCGATCGTTTTTGCCCGATGAAGTTCCCGCAATTCAAAGCGGAAAGGAAAAAGTGCCCGTTTCGATGAAGCACAATGCGTTTGTCAGGGGATTTGAAAGCGTTGTTTTTTCTTACGGCGCTCCTTTGTACGGAACTGTCGACCCTACAGTGCTTGTCGCATTTTTCTTTACGCTCATGTTTGGAATAATGTTTGGAGACGCAGGGCAGGGGTTTGTCCTGCTTTTATTGGGAATAATAATCAAAACGGGCGGTTCAAAACTTTCCAAACTTAAAAAATATTCGACTGTTTTGGTTTCTGTCGGAATATCTTCCATGATAATGGGGTTTCTTGCAGGATCTGTTTTTACAAACGAAAAAATTCTTATAGGTCCTACAAGAGCCGTAACAGAAGCGCTTTTTGGGTATCCGAAAGACAGAATCCTGCACATTCTTCCGCTTGCAGAAGAAGGCGGAAGCATTACCAAATTGTTGTATTTTTTCGGTTTTACAATCGCAATCGGAGTTGTTATAAATTCTTTGGGGTTAATAATAAATATATATAACCGCATAATTTTAAAAAAATACAAGACTGCGTTTTTTTCCAGAACAGGGCTTTCGGGACTTTTATTGTTCTGGTATGCCCTGTTTGTCGTTATAAAAATTCTTTTTTTTAACGGTCAATTTGAAACACATGATGTTTTCGCTCTTTTGGTTCCTCTTTTGTTCATTCTTTTCGGTCCTGCAGTTTATGGAATTGTTTCGGGCGAAAAACCTTCACAAAAAGAAGGCGTGTTTGCGTTTGTCATGCAGGGGTTTGTTGAAATATTGGAAACGGTTTCAGGGTATTTTTCCAACACGATAAGTTTTGTGCGCGTTGGAGCGTTTGCGCTTGCGCACGCCGTTTTTTCGTTTATCGTTTTTTATTTTACCGATAAAATTTCAGGATACGGCATTGGCGCATCATTTCTGGCAGCTTTTATATTTGTTTTTGGAAACGCAATTATTATAGCGCTTGAAGGATTAATCGTAACCATACAGGTTATCCGCTTGCAATATTATGAATTTTTCAATAAATTTTTATTGGAAACAGGCGTGGAGTTTGCTCCGTTTCGCATAAATTATAAGGAGAGGATATGAAAAGGATTGTAATTGTTTTGTGCGCGGCTCTTATTGGATGTTTTTTCGGGTTTGGTGCATTTGCGCAGGAGCATGGCGCAGGCGAAGAGAGCGCATCGATCGCTTCTTCATTAAAATACATTGCGGCAGCCTTATCGGTTGGCATTTCCTGTATTGCAGGCGGCATTGCGGTAGGACGCATTGGCTCCGCCGCAATGGGAGCCATGAGCGAAAACCCGGACCTTTTCGGGAAAGCGCTTCCGCTTGTAGGTCTTGCGGAAGGAATCTGTCTTTGGGGATTAATCGTGGCGTTCCTGATTTTATTCCTTTGACATTTTTAAATGGATTATTTTTTTCTTGGCGACGAAGAGCTTGTAACGGCTTTTCGTTTTATAGGCATTGACGGAATCGCAGTCAGGGATCAGCAGCACGCTGTATTTGTTTTTAAGGACATTACGGAAAAAGCAATCGACGAACCTTATTGCCGTGTTTTGCTGCTAACGGAAGAAACCGCAGATTGGCTTGGCGATTACATGACAGATTGGCAGCTTTCGGGCAATTATCCGTTACTCGTAGAAATTCCCGGTATCTCGGGAAGGCTTCCCGACAGAAAAACGCTTGTGGAAGCAATAAGAGAAGCGATTGGCATTCGGGTTTGAGGCAAAGGAGCTTCAATTTTTACATCCAAAAATTCAAGCTTCCATGCATGCAAAAAAAACTCAACATTTTCCTTATTTCTTATCTTGTATTCCTTATTTCCTGTTTTCTTTGCTCCGTATTTGACATCTCCCAAAAGCGGATACCCGTGAGATGCCGCCTGTGCGCGTATCTGATGAGTTCTTCCTGTGGCAATTTGCGCTTTTATCAAAGTGCATTCGCCGTTAAAAGACAACGGCGTAACCTTTGTAATTGCGGTCTTTGTTTTATTTTTATGCGGGGTATTTCTTATTTTATTTGCAACAAATGTCTTCTTCATTTCCTTGTCGCGCAAAAGTTCGTCCTGCCAAATTTCCTCTTTTTCAAGTTTGCCTTCGATTACTGCAAGGTAGGTTTTTTTTATTTTCTGTTCGCGCATTAAACTTGTAAAAAGACGCGCTCCTTCAAGACCGGAAGAAAAAACAACGATGCCGCTTGACGGTTTGTCCAGCCTGTGAAGCGGACCGGGTGCAAATGAAAGGGAAGGTGTTAATTTGTCGATAAGATACGAGCGGACAATTGTATCAAGGCTGTTATCTCCGTGAACGGCAACGCCCGCAGGTTTGTTGACGGCAACAAGCCCCATCCCTTCCCACAATATTTCCGGTTTGACAAACCGATCCACGGCTTCCAACCCCCGCTCCTTGATTTTAAACCCCTGATCCGCGGCATTCAAAGACGGAATGGAAATCGTTATTCCTTCATCAATTCTGTCATTGGCTTTATGCGGTTTCCCGTCAACCAACACCTTTTTTTGCCTTAAAAGCCTGTGAATCAAAGGAAGAGGACAGTCGGGAAGCGCTTTGCGAAGGATTCTGTCAAGCCGCCGACCCTTGTCATTTTCCCCTGTTATAAGTTCCATATTGATATTTATACCATATTGACAAGAAATGCGCTTTGATGGATGATAAAAAAATGAATGCCGCAATGGCGATAAAATCGTTGTTTTTTAATCCCATGTTTCTGTCCACTGTATCAAGCTTGTGTGTTGCTCAAGTTCTAAAGATGGTTTTTTATCTGATAACCTTCAAACACAAAACCAGGCGTGATGCAATAGAGACAATGATATGGCGTACCGGCGGAATGCCTTCCAGCCATTCTGCGACAGTTTGCGCTCTTGCAACATCGGCAGGCATCAGGCACGGCATCGATTCCGATTTTTTCATTTTTTGTTTGTTCTTTGCGATGGTCGTTCTTCGCGATTCTGTCGGAGTCAGAAGAGCGGCAGGTTTGCAGGCAAAAGCCCTTAACAATCTTGGCAAGCAATCGGCAAAATTAACAGGTCTTGATTTTCATTCCGTAAAAGAAGTGCAGGGGCATACGCCTTTGGAAGTGCTTGTGGGATCCTGCCTTGGAATATTCATTGCGATTTGCTTTTACCTTTTTATGAAATAGGCATTTTATGTCTTTCTTTCGCTCCGTTATTGCAGCAAGTTTGGTTTCGCTCATCGCGGCAATGGCCCTTCACTTTATCGGTTTTTCCATGGGGTTTGAAGAGTTCAGGGGCGGATATGCGGTTCTTTCTGTTGATGAAGACGCAATCGAAGACAAACCGTTAAAATCCATTATCCAATCGACAGGTTTGTACTTTGTCGGAGAGCCTGTCTGCGAATCCACGCAGTGGGTTTTTCTGGACGGATTCGATTCCATTTTGAGGATTCCGCTTGACGAGTACGGCACAAGAGTTTTTGATTTTGATCCGCGCAATGACGGATATGCCGACAAAGTGCGGGAAATATTCGTAAGAAACGGAAAGCGTTACGCATACATTCCGCTAATGGCGGGCAATTGGAATTCGGACGCGCTTGACAAAAAATTGGCGGAACTGATGCGCGATATTCCCTTTTCCGTTAATTATTTCGGTATAGGGCGGCCGCTTTTTCTCTTTTTTGCCGTTTATACGACAGCTTCCGCATTGCTTTTGATTTTTATTTACAGAAACAGAAAAGTTCACCGCAGCATCGTAAACATTATACCGATGATTCCCGTTTTGTCTTCGCTTGGTTTTTTTGGAGCGGCGGGAATAGGAAGCGCAGCCCTTCTTTACGGACTTTTCATTCTTTTAAAGGAACCTTTGGGAGATCTTGTAAACCCGACGCGTCCGCATTCAAAATATTTTAAAAAAAGAATGGCGGAAATGTACAAGGAAATAATTCTGCCGTATAAAAATTACTGGTTTTTTCTGCCCGTATTCGTTTTGGCATTTGCAGTATTGGTAATTTTTTCGCAATTGCAGTTTTTGTTTTTAATCGCGGCTTCGGTTGTTTCTTTTGCAGTTTTTTTCTTTTCGCTTAAAATTGTGTCGTTCTCGGGCGTAGAGCACAAAAGATTCAATCCGATAACAATTGTAAAACGGCGTTTCCCGGAATTTGTTTTTCCGATTTATATTTTGCCGTTTATTGTCGGCGCTTTTGTAACAATGATTTTTACGCCGCGCATGTCGGGTTCCTACGACAATTCAAACAGATTCGACATAATAATCGAAGAAAAGGATTATTTTGATCATATCGAATTTCAAACGTCTTTTTCCGTAAGACGCTTTGGCGCGGATTCGGATGTTTTCCCTGTTTTTTATCCCGATTCTGACGGATTTCCCGTAATGAACGCAAATGCGGCATCTGCAGAAATCAGGCCGGGCGATTATCCGCCGTTTCCGCTGAAATATCTGATGGAATTTTTCAATACAGTAAACAGCGGCACAAGGACAACAACGGATTCGCGCGCTTTGGGCGGAATCGGCGACAATTTGTCGCTCCTTGTATTGTTGCTGTTCGTTTTGCCGGGATTGATTATAAACAATAAATTGTTGTATAATAAAAAAAACATGAGAGGAAGCCGAAAGGACGCATAAAATGAAGGTATATTCTTTTCCAAGGGGAGGACTTCCCTATGACGACTCGTCGGCACCGGAAAAATCTCAAGCCGTAAACGCTTTTCTTCCCGCCATTTCCGTAATTCAACTTGGAAATTGGGCAAGAAAGGTTTTCCCTGTCGTCTCCATTGGAGAAACGGTTCGCGAAGGCATGCTTGTTGCAAGAGCTTCGGGAGCAGGAGCTGCGAATGTGCATGCAACGGTTCCCGGCAGAATAATAAGAAAAGTGACATGGAAAGACAGGGACGGAATCAACAACGATGCCTTTGTGATTAAAATGGAAGGCTCATTCGAAAGGCTCGGAAAAAAAGACGAAATAATGATTTGGAACGGATTGAACGGATACGATCTTCAGCGCATTATTTCCGATTACGGAATAGTGGAAATGGAAAATTCCGAAATGCCCCTTTCCGATTTGATATCAAATGCAAGAAAAGAAAACGAAAAAATTTCGCTTGTGGTAAGATGCGTTTTTGACGATCCTTGGCTTGTTGCGGATTACGCGCTTTGTCATGACAGGATTAAGGCGGTAATCGACGGCGCGGCAATTGTCGCAAAATCGTGTTTTAAGGTTGCAAATATAGTTTTTGCGGTTTCTCACAAGGAAAAGGAATTGGGTCAGCTTCTTATTTCGGAAGCGGCAAGATTGGAAACTCCGTCAACTCTTATAATGACAGGATCAAAATATCCGCAAAGAAACAAACGGGAACTGGAACTTGCCCTGCGCGATTACGAAAAAAAAGAAGGCGTGAATTTGGGTTCCATTTTGATTCTTGGTCCTGCGGTTCTTGTCGCGGCTTATGACGCAGTTGTGCATAAAAAACCGATTCTGGATCGATACGTGGCAGTCGGAGGCACTGCGGTAAAAAAACCGCAAATTTTAAAAGTGAGAATCGGAACGCGCATAAGCGAAGTGATAGAACAATGCGGCGGATTTATAGAACCTCCCGAAAGAATTGTTACAGGCTCTCCCTTGTCGGGAAGGGAAGTGATGTATCTTGACGAACCTGTAGGCAAAACGTGTTATGCGATAGTCGCGATGGCAAAATCCCAGGCGGCAATTCACGGTCTTCAGAATTGCATAAATTGCGGCGAGTGCAGGGCAGTGTGCCCGATGGGTCTTGATCCGCAGGATATTTACAAGCGCATAAGGATGCAGGAAATAGAATTTGCGGGCACTACAGGCTGTCACGGCTGCGGATGCTGCAAAATAGTGTGTCCGTCGGCGCTTCCGTTACTCGAAACTTTTATGGAAAAATCGGGGGAGGATGCAAATGTCTGAGGCAAAAAGGATATTTTCGCATAAACCCCAAATTAACATTTCCGTTCCAAGCACGGGACGGATGTGGCTTATTTGCGGCTGCGCATTTGCATGCGTTCTGCAATCGTCTTTGGGCGACGGCGGCAGTTCTTTGATAATTGCCCTTACCGCGCTTTCGACAGCCATATTGACGGAATTTTTGCTGACATGCAGAACAAGCAGGGGCGCAAAAATAAAAGACGGAAGCGCAGCCGCTACAGCGATGATTCTGACAATGCTTCTTCCAAATCAGCTAAGCCCGGTTTATGTGATATTCGGCACCGCTTTTGCGATTACTGTCGTCAAATACAGTTTTGGAGGATTGGGTGCAAACTGGTTGAACCCGGCTCTTGGCGGATGGCTCTTCATTCGTTTTTCATGGCCAGCCGCATATAAAAATGCGCAGGATGGCGGTTCCTCTGTTACCGATATGGTATTTACGGGCGACTTGAGCGCAATTGACAACACCGTTACCGAATTTTTCAACAGCACGATTTTTTCCGTTACGGAAGTTCAGCTTCCTTCCGGTTATGTCGATTTGCTTTTCAACTCGGGACCCGGCATTATTGCGGACAGGGGAATATTTGCGCTTTTAATCGGCACGATTATAATAACGGCTATCGGAATAAACCGCGGCTGGATTCCGCTTTTGTTCCTTTCCGTTTACGGTTTTTTGATTCGTTTTTCGGGCGATTCGATGATGCTTTGGAACGGCGATTTGTTATACGGTTTGTTCTCGGGCGGAACAATTGCGGCAGCTTTCATTCTTGCGGCGGAACCTGCAAGCAGCGCAAAATTAAAACCGGGGATAATACTTGCGGTATTGTTAGGCGCAATACTTTCATGGTTCTTCAGGTACAAATGCATGGATTATTCCGGCTGTTTTATCGCCATTGCGCTTGTAAATTGCATAACGCCGATTATCAGGCTTCTTGAGGAAAGAATTTTTCTTTCGCGAAAAAATACGGCATCTGTCAAGGAGAATCCCGTATGAGAGACAAGGCGCTTTTTTTCGGCTGGGTGACAGGACTTTTACTGCTTATTTCGCTTTTATGGATTCTGACAACGCCTCTTCAGGCAAGTTATCTGATGCGCTCCGCAAATTATGTTTTGACATCAAACGGCGATTCGCGTTATCTGTTGGCGCATATAAAAGACAAAAGCACAAAGGCGGGTCTTTTGGGTTATTGGTTTTCGATTCAATATTCAGACGATAAAATGTTTATTTTTGGCGCGTTTCAGGACGGCGTTTTGATTCCTCTTGGAGCTGTTGTCGCGCAAACAGGCGAAGTTAGGGAAATTCTTCCCTTAAGCGCTCATGCCGTTCAGGTTTTTGGAGATTTGCCAGACAGTATTGTCAAAATGTACACTGACAGAATAGAAGGAAAAACACAATGAGTTTAAGCCGGCAATATTCTTTTTGGGGTTCTCTCTCTCCTCTTGGGGGATTGATGGGAGCCGGGCTTTTAATAATGGCTTCCGCGCGTCTTTCGTGGGCAATTACAATTGCAGGATGTCTGTTCTGGGTATACGGTTTTACCGCGCTTGTTTTTTCCTCGCTGTTGAATTCGGCAGGCGATAAAATTTTTCCCGTAAAGGGAAAGGCTGTCATCTATACATGTTTGGCGTCTTTTTTCGGCGCAATTTACATTTTCCTTTTTTGGCTTCTTTGCCCGTTTGTGGTATTTGAAAATTTCATGCTTCTTTGTCTTGTTCCGCTTTTTTGCGCAAGTTCGGGGATAGTGGAGCAGGTGCTTCCCGAAAATGCGCGCCCCGATGTTTTTGAACATGTTTCGGATGCCGTTTCGCAAGCCGCATCCCTTGCCGGTTTGATTATCGTTTTTTCAATCGTAAGAGAACCTCTCTCGTATTGCTCGCTTTCGTTTCCCGGAACATTTCAGGGAATGCTGACAATCATGTATTTTACGGAAGGCGCGTTTTTCCCGATTGGAATTTTCGGCTCTTCCGCGGGAGCTTTGCTTTTGCTTGGATATATTATCTGTCTTTATCAGTCTTCCAAAGGGAATAAGGGAGAATGAAAATGGAAGGAATAACAGTTTTGATTTTATTGATTTATTCGGGATTTACGATGAATCTTGTCTTGCAGTGCGGACTTGGAATAAAGGGAGTTGTCGAATCCAAAGGATCGATGGATTTGTCGGCATTGATAAAATCGGGCATCATATTTGCATCGATAATCCTATTGTGGTTTTTCTTTGCACATATTCTGTTTTCGCTGATTCAGGGCATTTTTATTTACATTATACTGTTTCCGCTAAGCGCCGCCTGTTATTCGGGGCTTGAATATTTGATATTCAAGTTTATAATGAAAAAAGAAATAAAAGACGAGTCGATAATCAGTTTCCCTGCGGGAGTTACGGCAGCTTCGGTCTTTATCTGCATCAATCTTGCAAACGGTTTTCTTGAGGCTGTCATTTTGTCGTTTGGATTTACGGCGGGCATTTTTCTTGTAAATACAATTATAAGGGAGATTCGTTACCGCGCCGCATTGGAAGCCGTTCCGGTTTTTTTGCGCGGAAAACCGTTGATTCTGATCGCCATGGGGTTACTGTCGCTTGTTTTTACAACAGGTTCTTTACTGCTTTTTAGGATGATTAGTGTAGGGTGAAAGAAGAAAAAAAAATCAATATGATTCTTGGTTCTCATGCCCATGTTCCTTCAGGCGCAAGAGAAGCCGATTTTGAATTTGCATACCTTAATAAAATTAAGCCGTTTGTTTCGAATTTGTACCGTTATTCGAACATTCATGCGGTTCTGCATTATTCGGGCGTTCTTTTGTACTGGATAGAACGAAACCATTCGGAATTTTTAATGCTTATCGAAGACATGGTATCAAGAAAACAGGTTGAGTTGCTTGGCGGCGGATTTTACGAACCGAGCTTTCCGCTTATTCCTCTTGCGGACAGAATAGGGCAGATTGAACTTTTAACAACATATCTTAGAAAACACTTTGGAAAAAGACCGCTTGGTTGCTGGATGCCGGATTTTGTCTGGGAACAGAATTTGGCGGCCGCCATTTCTTCAGGCGACATGAATTATACTTTTTTGTCGGGGGATCAATTTTTAAGGGCGGGAATGAATGGCGCAGATCTTTTTTCTCCATGCATAACAGAAGATCAGGGAAAACTTGTTACGGTTTTTCCCGTTTCGTTGCCGATAGAAAAAGACCTTGAACAAAAAAGTTTTTCGCAGGTTTTTGTCGAGCTTAAAAACAAATTCGAAACGGAATGTCCTGCCTCCAATGAAGTGAAAATAATAAGCGTATTTCCGCAAAAAGTTGCGTCTTCGCAGGAAGAGGCTCCCGATACGGCATGGAACAGGTTTTTCGAGGAAATATCGCTTTCCGAAAACATTGTAGAAACAATTCTGCCTTCCAAGATATTAAAAACGCAAAAAAAATACAAGAAAACAAATTTTAAGGATTCATGCGGGCTTATCGAAAATTTTTCGCCGCGTAATTTTTTGATTGAACATGCGGAAGCGAACGGAATTTACTCCAAAATGATTTTTACGAATGTTTTGATAAATCAGCTAAAGGGCGACAAGGCAAGAAAGTTAAACGCAAGGGAAGAATTATGGAAGGCGCAGGATTCGTGTCTTTTTTCCGAAGCGGGCAAATTTCAAAGCTCCCTTAGAAAATCCGCATACAGCTCTCTTTTGCGCGCGGAAAGACTTACAAGGGATAACGGAAAATTTGTTTCTTCCCTTGTTCAGCATGATTTTGATTTTGACGGCATTAAGGAACATCTTTTTCAGGATGTTAAAATAAACTGTTACATTCAGCTTAGGGGAGCCGGCATATTCGAACTTGATTATCTTCCCAAAGAATGGAATTATCTTGACTGCGGCTGCGACGAAAACGGGAGGAAAACGGCATTTGCAGACATTATTGCGCCGCAGGATTTGGAAATTGACGATTCTGGTTTTCTTGACGGAAAAAATTCAAGATTGTGCCATAACGAACAATATGAAGCCCTGTCCCAGGACAGAAAGGGAAAATCGTGCTTTAAACTTTCCAATGCGGCAGAAAACATTCCGTTTAACTGTATGGAAATACAAAAATGTTTTCTTCTTAAAAAAGAGGCCATTTGCGTTTCGTATCAGTTGAAAAATACGGGAACCGAATGCCAAAAATTCAGGTTTGTAACAAAAATCGATTTTTCGTTTGCAGGAATCGGCGACGAATACGTTCGCTTTTATACAATCGACAAAACGGGAAAAGATATACATTTGGAAAGCAAGTTTGATACGGATAACCTTAAAATACACGACCTGAAAAACGAAGTGCAGATTGTTCTTTCTTCCAAAAACGGTTTTTCAGGATGTCTTGTTCCTTGCTGCAAAAACGGCATATATCAGGCAACGGGGATCTTCCCGGGTTTTCAGATTTCCCTTGAACCGAACGAAAGCTGGACAAACGAATTCACCTTGAAATTTTCCCATTAATTTTATATTATGTCAATTATGAAAAGAAGACTGATTACATCGGCTCTGCCGTATGTCAACAACGAGCCGCATCTAGGAAACCTGATTCAGGTGCTTTCTGCGGACTGTTTTGCGCGTTTTTGCAGACTTCGCCAAATGGAAACTTTGTATGTCTGCGGTACCGACGAGTACGGCACAGCGACAGAAACGAAAGCGGCACAGGAAGGCGTAACTCCCAAAGAGCTTTGCGATCGCTACCATAAGATTCATGCCGACATTTACAAATGGTTTAATATTGCATTTGACAAATTCGGACGCACATCGACAGAAATTCAAACGGAAGTTGTTCAGGATATTTTTAAAAAATTGGATAAAGCGGGCTTTGTATGCGAAAGGACAATCGAACAGTTTTTTTGCGCAAAGTGCAATAAATTTCTTGCAGACCGGTTCATAATCGGCGTTTGCCCAAAGTGCGCAAGCACGAACGCAAGAGGCGATCAATGCGAAGCATGCCAAAAATTGCTTGACCCGACAGATTTGAAAGAGCCAAAATGTTCCGCCTGCGAAAGCACGCCGTCTTTGCAAAAAACAAATCATTTGTATATTGATCTTCCGGCAATTAAGGACAAACTTGAAGAATGGATAAAGTCGGCCTCTGCTAGCGGTTTTTGGGCGCATAACGCAATTCAAATGACTTTGGCATGGATACGCGACGGATTAAAGGAACGCGCTATTACAAGGGACTTGAAATGGGGAATCCCCGTTCCAAAACCCGGGTACGAGAACAAGGTTTTTTATGTTTGGTTCGACGCTCCGATAGGCTATATTTCAATAACCGGTTTGTTAGGTGAAGAAAAATCGGAGGCGGGCGATTGGCGCAAATTTACCGATTATTGGTGGAAAGCCCCCGACGAAGTTGAGCTTTTTCAGTTTATCGGCAAAGACAACATTCCCTTTCATACGGTTATTTTTCCTTCCAGCCTTTTGGGTTCGGGCGACAAATGGACAATGCTTCATCACATGTCAAGCTCCGAATACCTGAATTATGAAAATTCAAAATTCTCAAAATCCAGGGGAGTTGGAGTGTTCGGAACAGACGCAATGGAAACGGGGATTCCAGGCGATGTCTGGCGTTTTTACATTTATTACAACAGACCGGAAAAAACCGACGCAATGTTTACATGGAGCGATTTTCAGGAAAAGGTAAACGGCGAACTTATTGGAAATCTTGGCAATTTGGTTAACCGCACGCTTTCGTTTGTTACGCGCTACTTTGACGGCAAGGTGCCTGATTGCCCGGGTTTGAGCGACAAAGCGTTATGGGAAGAAGTAAGGAAACGCGAAAACTCCATTACAGAAAAACTTGACAGGGCGGAATTAAGGGACGCTTTCCGTGAAATATTCGAGCTTTCGTCGCATGCAAACAAATATTTCCAGGACAATGAGCCGTGGAAACTAAAGAATGAAAACCCTGACAAGGCAAAAGCCGTAATAAGTGATTTAACGTACATTGTGCGAGACCTTGCCGTTTTGATAGAGCCGTACATGCCTGCCGCCGCGGAAAAAATCGCGTCTTTCCTTGGTTTGAAATTCAGGGAAAATTTGTGCTGGAAATGCATTGGAACCCCCGAGGGCATTTCTGATTATCAGATAAAAAGCGAAGTTCTTTTTGCAAAACTGGAAGATGAACAGGTTGACGCATTCAGGGAAAAATATTCCGGCACACAAAAGGAAAGGCAGGAGCAAAAAACATTTTCTTCTGTTGTGGATCTTCGCGCCGCTAAAATCGAAAAGATAGAAAAGCATCCAAAAGCGGACAAACTCTACATTATCAATCTTGAAACGGGAGAAGGCGTTACGGGAGTGCGCGAAGAGAGGCAGATTGTTTCAGGACTTGTTCAGCATTACACGGAAGAGCAGTTGCTTGGAAAAAAAATAATTGTCGCGTACAATTTAAAGCCTGCAAAACTTCGCGGTGTCGAATCCAGGGGTATGCTTCTTGCCGCAGGCGATGAAATTGAAGGAGAGGACGGGCAGAAAAAAGAACGCGTGGAAGTTTTGGACGCAGGAGATACTCCTACAGGAACAAGGTTTCTGCCCGAAGGCGAAGATAATAAAGCTCTTGATGAAATCGACATAGACACATTTTTTTCGTATCCTGTTTTTGTAAAAGAAAATGTTGTAATGACAGGCGATAAAAAATTGTGTTTGAACGGCATTCCCGTAAGAACGGAAAAAATTCCAAATGGAGAGGTTCATTAAATTGAATGTCTCGCAGGCGCAATTGTCGGACTTGGAAAACGCAGATGTGTTTTTGCAGTCTTCCATGTGGGGTGAATTTAAGGCAAAGTTCGGCTGGAGCGCAAAAGCGTTTTTAACAGAATGGCTTTATGACAATTTAAGGGAAAAAACGCATCTTTTGGTTCTTTGCAGAAAACTTGTGCCGGGTTTTTCTTTTGCCTATGTGCCTTGGGGCCCGCAGCTTCCCGTAAATTTTTTTTCAAACGAAAATGAAAAAGCCGTATCGGAAACTGCAAAAAAATTAAAACCGTTTCTGCCGCGAAATTGCGTATTTGTTCGTTTTGAGCCGCCATGGCAGGGTAGTAATGAAAGTAATGATTCATATTTATCCGCAGGATTCAAAAAAGCGGCAGCAACAGTTCAGCCGCCTGATACCGTTATCATCAATCTGGAAAACAAACCCGAAGAAATTCTTTCGCAGATGAAATCAAAATGGAGATACAATATTTCGCTTGCGGAAAAAAAAGGCGTAACTGTTAAAACATGCGGAATTGAAGAAATTGAAACATTTTACAATTTGTTAAAGGAAACAGCGCAAAGGGACGGAATTTCAGTGCACGGATTGAATTATTACAAAACGCTTTTTGAGCTTTGCGGGGAAAAAATCAAACTGTACACAGCGTCTCACGAGGGCGAAACGCTTGCCGCGATTGTTGTTCTTTTTTGGGGGAAGGACGCAACATATCTTTATGGAGCTTCGTCCAACAACAAACGCAATTTAATGGCACCCTACGCGCTTCAGTGGAAGGCAATGCAGGATGCAAAGGAAAAGGGCTGCATCAATTACGATCTTTTCGGCATCCCTCCGAATGAGGATCCATCTCATCCGATGGCAGGATTGTATCGGTTCAAGACAGGATTCGGCGGACAAATAATGCACAGAAGCGGCACTTGGGATTTTGCCTACAATGGTTTTTTATACAGTTTGTTTTGTATGGCAGAAAAACTCCGCAAAAAAATATTGTTTACTAAGAAAAATAAACCACGGAATAACACGAAGAAAAGAAAATAAAAACTCCGTGTCCTCTGTGTCCTCCGTGGTAAATTCTTCTTCTTCCTATTGCATAGTATTTATATAATTTGTATAGTAACTCAAGGAGTATACTATGGCTTTTGCATTAAACACGTATCCGATTACCTACCGCTCCAAGTTTACCGACGGCAAATGGCCGCAGGAGTATTTGGAAAAACCGCACAAGACGCAGGAAGAAGAAGCTGCGATGAGCGAAGATGCCCGCGCAAAGCTTGAAAATTCCCGCAATCATTATGAGGATATGCCTCTTGTCAATTACACAAGCCAGTATGGATTGGCATGTTTTGAAGGATTAAAGGCGCTTCCGCAAAAAAACGGAGGCCTTGCAATTTTCAGACCCGATAAAAACGCAGCTCGTTTTGCGCGTTCAATGGAAGGTTTAAAAATGCCGCCGTTCCCGGATAAACTTTTTATGGAAGCATGCATCGAAACCGTAAAGCGCAATGCCGCTCTCGGTTTTTATCCTCACTATGAAAGCGCATGGGAAAAAGATTCCTACATGACTGCAAACTCGGTATATATAAGACCTTTTACAATTGCCGAAGGCGGTATCGGAGTGAATCTGTCCTCTGAACCCTATGTAATGGTGATCAATACGCCTGTAAGCTCGTATTTCTCGTCGGGAAGGTCGGACGCAATTGTTTCCGATAAGGTACGGGCAATGCCCAACGGCACAGGCTGGATAAAGGCATGTTCAAATTATGTAATCTCGGCTCTTGCAAAATCGCAGGCATTAAAAGACGGATACATGGAATGCGTTTTCCTTGACGGAACAAACCGCAAATATATCGAAGAAGGCTCGTCCTGCAACATTTTCTTTTACTTGAAATCGGGCGAACTTGTAACGCCTGAGCTTGGTGATACAATTCTTCCCGGCATAACAAGAGAGAGCATAATCGAGCTTGCGCGCGACAAGGGAATAAAAGTACAGGAAAGAAAAATCTCGATTGACGAAGCGATGGAAGAAGCCAAGGAATGTTTCGTAAGCGGCACTGCGGCGGGAGCCACGCCTCTTACATCCCTGACGTATCAGGGCAAAAAAGCCGTTTTTAACGACGGCAATACAGGCGAGCTTACCATAGAAATCCGCGACACAATTAAGGGCATCCAGTACGGCAAATTGCCCGACACCAAGGGGTGGATGGTTAAAGTATAATGCAAAGCGGGGAGCAATCCCCGCCTTGCCACTTGACCAAGCGCCCCAATTATGGCTAAATTTCATTAGATACAGGGGATATAGCTCAGTTGGTAGAGCGATTGGTTCGCAATCAATAGGCCTGGGGTTCGAATCCCCATATCTCCAGTTTTTATCGGGAGGTTTTCATGGTTGAAAAATTTGGCGATTACAGGTACACGACAGATTTTACCAAGGTAGACAAAAAAATATTGTCGCAAACCAAGGACTATGCAAGCGGCGCAATCAAAAAAGAAGACTTTGTTTCGGCATTATGGGTTGAAAATGCCAAGGCAAAAACCGTCAATTTTGTGCTTATTACAAAAGAGACCATTTTTGACAATTCAAATGCGCAATTTGAGCATATGAGTACGCAGACCATCCTTAAAATCGAAGATGTTCTTCAATTTAAGGTGCTTACCAAGTCCGGCAAAGATTTTATCTTCTTCAAGTCGGGAACCATTCCAAAGGATATAAAACCGCGCTTTATAGAGGACATAAAAAAGGTCCAGGGAAAATTAAGATAATCTAGAATTTTTTCTTTGGGGTATTGACACATTCGGGCGTTTTTGGCATATTGTTATTAAGACTGTCAACTTGCCACCTTAGCTCAGTTGGTAGAGCAGCAGACTGAAAATCTGCGTGTCTGGAGTTCAATTCTCCGAGGTGGCACTTTTTTCTTTATCCTTGTTTTTCGATTCCCTTACGGAGTTTTCCTTTTTTTGCATGTTGCGGTAGTACTCGGCTTCCTTAAAGGTCTCGCTTACATTATTTACCTGTAATTTGTCTTCCAAGATTAAAACTTTTTTTGTATCAAGGAATTTATTATACAAACCGTCGGCTCTGTCCACTGCAAGCCCCGCCATGCCCATTAATTCCTTGTAACCAAAACTGCATTGATACGAATCTTTTGACGTCAAATCCACTTTGTTTTTTTCCAGTTGAATGATAAGCGCGTCAAAAAGCCTTCCGATCGGCTCTTCGATAAACGTGTTGTCCAACTGGCGGTATAAAAGCCATAAACGTTCCGCCATCATGCTGGTAAGTTTTACAACCATATCGGGCTGATCATGAATCAATTTTGAAAAGTTGTCCTTATTGACAGCTAACAATGTGCATTCTTCGTAGATTTCCGCAGTTGCGGCGCGCGGTTTGTCGTCGAGCATCGCCATTTCGCCGAAAATGTCGCTTTTTCCAAGAACAGCAAGAACAATTTCCTGGTTGTTTACAATTTTTATGATTTTTACGGAACCGCTTTGAATGATATAAAGATTGTTTCCCATTTCGCCCTCTGCAAAAAGAAGGCATTCCTTTGGGTATTTCTGCATCATTGTATTTTCGGGGTAGGAAGGTCTGTCAACAGAAACATAGTTTTGCAGTTTTTCGAGCTTTTGCTTTGCCTCTTCGATTTTTTCTCCGTTGGGGCAATTGTTCAAATACTGATGATAAACATAAACCGCGTGGTTTATTTTCTGCGAATTTTCGTAATACTCCGCAATGTCAAAAAGCACCGAAGAATCGGCGGTGGAAGAACTTTTTAGCATTCGTTCCGACAAATGATCGTTTAATTCCCGCATACGGACAGAAAACGTTTTGATGTTTTTCATTGCGATGGAGTTTGTTTTGCGGACAAGATCGCCGTATTGCTTGCGATCGATAACAAGCAAAGTCACATCCGTTACGGCAACTGCAGACATGATATAACCGTGTCCTGCCATAACGGAAATTGTTCCAAAAATGTCGCCGGGGTTTAAAATGTCGCCGTGCAAATCCTCGTTTTCGCGGATAATGCGCACCTTTCCCTCTTTGACAATGTAAAACTTGTCGGCATTCGGTTTTCCCTCAACAAAGATATACGAATCCTTTGCAAGCTTGGTGATGGCAGGTTTAAAGTGAAGATGTCCGCTCATTGTATAAATTATAATTTATCATTTAACCCGATTAAAAGTAACTTATGGCAAAACAGCGCAGAATGCACGCCAAACAGCGCTAAATGCAGGCAGTAAATATCACGGCAGTGTCAAAGGCAGTCTGCTTTCGGGCCATGCCGTAGCGGTAAAGCCGCGATCGCGCCACCATTGTACGCTAGTCCATTGGGCTGCCGCGACATTTTCACCATGAGCAGTTGCTTCGCCTGTTCCTGTTGTTACCGTTGCTCCGTTTACCGACATTGCCGCGCGGGCAAAATTATTGGAAGCTACGCTGTTTGCGTGAAAAGTACCGAAAACACGATTGCCGGGAACACCGGTTACGGATTGATTTAATGCCACATTGCCTTCTGCTGTGCTTCTTGTAAAATCACCTGCGATGCCGCCCGCCCATCCTGTACCTGTGGCATTCGGCGTGCTGACATTTCCTGTGGCATAACAAAACCTGACAGATCCTCCAATATTGATATCAGAACCGTTACCGCTGTAACCCACTATGCCGCCTGCCCTTACATCCGCTCCCGTAAAATTGGCGGTGACATTGCCAGTTGAATAACAGTTTTCTATTACGCCGTAAAAAACATTTCGTCCTACAACACCGCCTGCCACTATTTCGCTTGCCGTTACTGCCGCCGTTGAATGGGACAATCTGACTGCGGCTCCCGGTCCTGCCTGATTTTCCAAACCGTTTTGACCCACAATACCGCCGACACGTCTAACGCCATTAATGCTTCCTGTTGTATAACAGTTTTCGACTATGCCTCCGTTCATACCTGCAATGCCGCCTGCATGAGTAATGCCGGTTCCGGTTACTGTTATATTCATATCAAGACCTAGATTTCTTACCGCTCCGCCTACACCGATAACCCCAAACATTCCCTGATTATTTGTTGTTGCCGTTATAGTCAAGTTTGAAATTGTTTTTGAGTCTCCGTCAAAGGAACCTGTAAAGTGATTGTCTGTATTTCCAATCGGTGTCCAGTTGCCGCTCGTCAATGTAATATTGTTTACCAACCGGTAATGCGCAGAAAGAGACCAGTTCATGTTGTTGTATGTTCCATTCCCGACTGCCCGCAGGTCTGTCTCGTTGTAAATTAGGAATGGGGCCGCCGCTGTGCCGTCAGGTCTTACAATCAGCCTGCCCAAATCCGGCGCAGTTGTGCCGATCATGTAATCGGGGCCAATCGTCTGCCTTGCATTATTGCTGCTGATAAATTCTCCAAGCCCTATTCTTGCGACCTGCGCGGCGGTGATGCCGTTAAAAATGATTCTGTCACTGCCGGTCCAATAACCCATAATCGTTGCGATAGCGATCTGGTCCCCCCGCAGGTTGAGCGTGGTAATACTGCCCGTCCAGCCTGTGCCTATACTTACAGTCGCGCCTGCGGTTGTGCTGTTTGCGTTCAGTTTGAGCGCGCCGATATTGGCAGAGCCGGATATTTGCAAACTGGCGGTGTTATAATTTGCGGCAACGGTTGGTCCAAAATATACATCGGAGGCATCCGTTCCCCCTTGCGTATTGCCCGTAATGCTGCCGCCCGTCATAATGAAAGTCCCGTTTGTAAAATACACGCCCGCTGAGGCAGTTGTTGTAGCAAACGGTATAGAAGTATTGTTACCGTCTATATTTCCGCCTGACATTTCAAAAACAGAGTTTGCGCCGATTATATTAACTGCCGCCGAGGTTCCGCCGTTGCTTCGATGTCCTGTAATCCTTGAACCGGGAAGCATTCTGAACGTGCCGTTTGTATTATTGATAACAGCTCCAGCGGCAGGCTGGGTTCTTCCCTGTATGGTAACATTATTGCCCAGTGTAAGGCATGCGTCGGCATTGCCTATCGCAAATATATGAATACTGTCTATGGAAGGAGTGTTGCCGAAAATCGTTCGTATCCCGCCTGAGCCCTCTATCGTTATATTTTGACCTGCTCTGATTGAGCGCTCTGCCGTAATCGTTTGGTCTTCTCTCAGCGTAATGGTGAAGTTCCCTGCCTGCGTGCCGATTGCGGTAAACGCGGCGGCAAGGTTGAGATAACCTGTGCCCGCGCCGTTTTCCGTAACGGTTACAGGCGCAAAATTCGCGTCTATAACCAATCTTCCCAAACTCGCGCCCTCAGTGCCGATTCTGTAAACAGGGCCTATCGCCTGCCGCGCGTTATTGCTGCTGATAAATTCTCCAAGCCCGATATTATTAATCTGTGCAAAGTTTATGTCATTGAAAATTGCTCTGGTACCGGTCCAATAACCAGAAGCCGTTGCGATAGCGGCAATGTTGCCGCGCAAGTTAAGCGTTTCAATACTGCCTGTCCAGCCGCCTGCTCCGATTGTAATGTTTGTGCCTTCGGTTTCGCTTGTCGCGTTCAGTTTGAGCGCGCCGATTTGCGCATTGCCCGACATGGTAAAGCTGCCTGCGGCGGTAATGGCATGGTACACATCGGAGGCTTCTCCAACATGCGTATTGCCTGAAATACTGCCGCCTGTCATGTTAAAAATACCGTTGGTCAAAAATACGCCGCCTGACGCAGATGTTGTTGCCACCGTTATGGAATTGCTGTTTGCGGTGATTTGTCCGCCGTGCATATTGAAGGTTGTGTTGGCGTTGATCTGGCAAACAGCGGCGCTTGTAGCGGTAGAAACGATAACGCCTGTTATTACGGAATTATCCATCATGTTAAATGTGCCGCCGTTCCCTATAAGAACAGCTCCTGATCCTGTATTGTTTATATTATGCCCTTGTATTCTTGAATTTTCCTGCATGGTAAACGTACCGCCGTCGGACACACTCACAAGAGCTCCCGCTCCCCCCGAGGTTCTTCCCAGTACGGTGATGTTTTCGCCAAGCGTCAGGCTTGCGCCGGCATTGCCTATTGTAAACATAATGGCAATTGCGGGGAGATTGTTGCCGTTAATTGTGCGCATCCCGTCCGAACCTGTTATCGTTATATTCTGACTGGCGACAATCGTGCGGTTTACCGACATCGTCTGGTCTTCTCTCAGCGTTACTGTGAAGTTCCCTGCCTGAGTGCCGATAAATGCAAGCGCGGCGGCGAGGTCATTGTAGCCTGAGGTTACGCCGTCAACAGTTACCGTAACAACGGGTGTAAGTTCCCATCTTGCGAAAAGGGTTAAGTCATTCGTTACAGGCGAGGCAAAATCATAAGGAGTTGTAAATGCGGCGTTGGTTGTATACCAGTCAATAAAGTCATATTTGGATCTTGCCGGATCAGGCGATGGACGCGAAATTGTGCCGCCGTGCATTACAGATTGCGTAACGCTGCCGCCGCCTTCAAAATTATTGTCGAGAGTAACTTTCCAATTGATTTTTTTAAAGTGTTCATCCGTAAAGGTATAGGCAAAACCGCTTTCCAGAGTTGCGTATACATAAAGAAGCTCGTCCCACTTTACGCTTTTATTTTCGCCTTCCTCCGTTCCCTCAAGATAGAAAGAAACTGTATACATTCCCGAAGCAAGCGCTCTCTCGCCCGAGCTTGTTCCCGAGGCGGAAAGATTTGCATTTGCTCCCTGTTGTGTGCCGTCCGAATTATAAATTTTCATTGTTGCCAAAGTTACCGTAACAGGCGATGTGTTAAGAGTGATGTTCCATTTGAATGTTCCTTCTGTGTTCGGTTCATCCAAAAGGGCATGAAGCGTAACGCTCGCCGTATTGTTTTGCCCCGGGGTAATCACAATGCCGGTTGTCGTTCCCCGTGCGGCAATCAAATCTCCGGCCTTGTAAGCTGTAACGGTAAGAGTATAAGTCCCTGCATATAATATTATGGGATCGCTTAAAAGCGTCGCGTTTGTTCTGTTTACGGTTTCGTCTTCGCCGCCTGTTGTCGCGACAAAGGCAAGCGTGTAATTTGCAAAATCGTCCAATAGGGGAGCGGTCGGTAAAATTGTACGCGCAGAAGAAAGCGAAAGCGAGAAAGAACCTTTGCCTTCGGGGAGATCGATATTCCAGGCAGTAAAAGGCTCAGTACAGGAAGCAAAGAGAAATAGAGTAGCCACGAACCACACAAACAAACACAAACTTGCTGTTCGATTTCTTTTCGCGGGTTCGTGGTTCGAGTTAGTGGTAAAATTCTTCAATCCCTTCATCCCTTTTCCCCTAATCCGTAAAATACGCAGGCCAATCCCTGCTGCCTGTTTCCCAATGCAGACGCGGCATCTTACCGTCCTGCCAGACCCAGGGCGAAGCGTCGCTTGTGCCGAAGCTGAAAGCCGCGCCTGATGCTTGCCATGCGGCTTGTGTTTTTAAAACGGCAGCAGTTACGTCCAAACCGTTAACGCCTGTTAAATTGCTTGTAGCGGTTTTTACAGGAGAGAGTACCGTGCCGCTCCATGCGCGTTTATTTGCAAGTGAGCCGCCAGTTAAATTAACGCCGGTAATTTTGTTGTAACCTGTTCCGCTTGTTACTGTTATGCTTTGAAGTAATGTGACAGTGTTTTGTACTGACATTGCATTGGAACCGGAAATTCCGCCAACACCAAAAGTATTACTGGTAACGCCGCCTGTAATGGTTCCGGCAACATAACAATTTCGTATTATGCCTAAAGAAGCATATCCGGTAATACCGCCCAAATCATTTGCTCCTGTAATGTTGGCAATTACATAACAATTTTGAATGGTGCCGCTCGCTAAGTTGTATCCGGCAATACCGCCGATTTGGGTTTCGGTTCCGGTTATACTGCCTGTTACAAAACAGTTTTCGATTGTTCCCTCATTGTCTCCTGCAATACCGCCAACATTTCTGAAGCCTGTAATATTGACATTCACCAACCCAAGATTTCTTACAACTCCTTCAGGGCTTATAAAACAGAACATACCTTGATATGCTGTTGAGCTTTCCGCAACTGTCATTCCGGCGATCGTTTTTCCGTTGCCGTTAAATGTTCCCGAGAAACCTGTTGCTATGTCGCCAATGCGTGTCCAGTTGCCGCCGGTCAATGTAATGTTATTCATTAAACGGTAATGAGCCGAAGTCGACCAGCTCATGCCGTTGTATGTTCCGCGCCCAACTGCGCGAAGTTCTGTCTCGTTGTAAATGTTGAATGGGTCTGCCGGTGTGCCGGAACCGGGAATGATGGGTCTCTCAACCAGCACACCCAATTCCGTTCCTGTTGTGCCGATAATGTGCGTATCTGTAATCGTCTGCCGTGTATTGTTGCTGCTGATAAACTCGCCAAGACCTATCCTTGCGACCTGTGCGGCGGTGATGCCGTTTAAAATTGTTCTGGTACTGTTTGTCCAATAACCCAAAGCCGTTGCGATAGCGTTTATTTCGCCGCGAAGATTTAGCGTGGTAATATTGCCCGTCCAGCCTGTGCCTATACTCATAGTTGCGCCTGCGGTCGTGCTTGTCGCGTTCAGTTTAAGTGTGCCGATACTGGCATTGCCTGACATGGTAAAGCGGTTGGCGGTGGTAACCGCATGGTATGTGTCGGACGCTTCTGTTCCTTGCGTATTGCCTGTTATACTGCCGCCCGACATGGTAAAAGTGCCGCCTGTAAAATACACGCCGCCTGTGGCGTTTGTGTTTGTTGCACCAATAGTATTGTTATTGCCGTCAATGCTTCCGCCTGACATTTCAAAAACAGAGCTTGCGCCTGTTATGTTGACTGCCGCCGAGGTTGCGCTGCTGCTTGCATGTCCTGTGATTCTTGAACCTTCCAGCATTCTGAACGTACCGTTTGTATTATTGACAACAGCCGCCGTACCCGCGTTGGTTCTACCCTGCAAGGTGATGTTATTTCCAAGCGTAAGACTTGCGCTGGTAAAGTTTAATGTAAACATGACAACAGCGGTTCCAATAGTACTGCCGTCAATCGTTCGCATGCCGCCTGAACCTGTTATCGTTATATTCTGATTAAAATTGATTGTGCGGTTTGCCGTCATCGTCTGGTTTTCCCTCAGCGTAACGGTGAATTCCCCTTCCTGCGAACCGATAAAGGCAAACGCGGCTGTCAAACTAAGGAAGCCTGAGGTTACGCCGTTTGCACTGACAGTAACAGCCGCTGTTGCAGGGAATGCCAACAATCTGCCCAAATCATTGCCCGATGTGCCGATGAAACACAACGAGACAATCGCCTGCCGATCATTGCCGCTGCTGATAAATTCCCCAAGAGCGATACTGTTAACTTTGGCGGAGCTGATGCCGCTAAAAAGCATTCTGTTATCCCACCGTTGTGAAACTGCCGCGATATCTGCAATGGTGCCTCGCAGGTTCAGCCTGTCTATGCTTCCTGTCCAGCCCTCGCCGATATTCACACTTGCGCCTGTGGTTGAGTTTGGAGCGTTCATTTTTAGCGCGCCGATACTGGCACTACCTGACATGGTAAAGCTGCCTGCGGCGACAGTTTCATGATACATATCGGACGCTTCCGGGCCTTGTGTATTGCCTGTGATACTGCCGCCTGTCATAATGAATATGCCGCCTGAAAGACCTGTAAATATCACGCCGCCTGCAGCGTTTGTTGATGTTGCCGTTACTGTACTGTTGTTACCGTCAATGCTTCCGCCTGACATCTCAAAACGGCCGCTTGTACCAACATAGACTGCCGCCGAAGTTGCGCTGTTAACTTGATGCCCTGTTATTCTTGAACCTTCCAGCATTCTGAAAGTACCGGCAGAAGTAAAGACAAGATCGCCGCTTCCCGCTTCGGTTCTTCCCTGAATGGTGACATTGTTTCCAAGCGTAAGACTTGCATTGCTGTTTATCGAAAACATGGTAATATTTGTTCCGGCAGTACTGCAGTTAATCGTCCGCATTTCGTCTTTGCCTGTTATCGTGATATGCTGGTTGGAATTGATCGTGCGGTTTGCCGTCATCGTTTGGTTTTCTCCAAGCGTAATGACATAGTTACCGGCATTCGTTCCGATTGCACCAAACGCAGATGCAAGGTCGGCGTACCCTGTTATTACTCCGTTTGTGCTGACTTCTACAGGCGGTATTGTTTCAACAATCGTAAACGGAATATTCACCTGATACAAAATCCCGTTTCGTGTTACGGTAAGTTTTAATACATGCCCGCCAAGAGTGCCGTAATTGGGATTCGCTCCGTTTATCGTAAAGGCGGAAGCGGATGCGCCTTCGGAAACAAAAGAGGGCATTAAACCGACGCCTGCAATCTCCCATTTAAAATGCGAATAATTGCCCGCGCTTGGTACATTGACATTAAAAACCGCGGGAACGCCGATACCGTTACGCGAAACAACAACAGGCGCCGAGAAAATCGGGTCGCCGTTTTCTATCTGCGCCACAGTAAGCGTAATGCTTGCGGTGTTTGGTATCCAGGAGGCGTACAGGGTTATATCGTTCAAAACAAGCTGGCTGAAATTAAACGCGTTAACCGCGGCAGCCTCGGTGAACCAGCCTGCAAATCCATAACCGTTTCTTTGCGGATCGGGCGAAGGCTTTGCAATCGGTTCGCCGTGAATAACAGGCTCCATCTCGCTTAAACTGCCGTAATTAAAATCAAATGTAACATAGTGCAGACTGTTGTTAAACAGCGCGTCTGCAAACTCGATTGCAAATACGCTTGTCATGTTTTGATAAATGTGCAAAACATCACGGCGAATAACATCTACGCGTCCCGTTTTTTTCAGGGTAGTGGTTACAAAGTAATAGTCACAATCCAAAACCCTTGTTCCGCTGTTTGCACCCTGCGCAAGATCTTCAGCGCCAACAGGAGTGCCGTCAATTCGGGTTATGAGCATCTGCCCCGTAGCTGCTGCGGGAATTGTTACGTTCCAGCCAAATGTCCCTGCCACACCCGCTTCGAAAATCGCCCTTAGCCTGATTATATGGGCAGAAGGTTCTCCAGCGATAACGGTAATATTAATCTGTCCTCTTGCGAAAGGGGCTGTACCGTCCAAAGCCGTTACCGTAATATCATAATTTCCCGCATCCAGAACAATGGGACTTGACAAATTGTTAATGTTACGCGTAATTAAAGGCTGACCTGTAATGTCAATTTCAAAAGTGCCAGAAAAAGACGACCAATCCGTATTCTTCGGCAAAATTGTGCGCGAAGAGGAAATCTCGTCTATATAAAGAGAAAGAGAGCCTTGGCCTTCGGGTAAAACCATTTCGCCGAATTGCATATCCTCGGGACAGGAAGTAAGTAAAAAGAAATTTACCACGAATAAAGTGATGATAGTGGTTAAATTCTTATTCCCTTGTCTCCTGTTTGTTTTCATGCTATATTAACTCCATGGAAGTTGTCGTTAAATATGTGCCGTCTGCGTTTAAACATGACATTACCGAAGAAAATATTCGACACGCCATATTGAACTGGAAATATGATGATATTGTAGAGGACGATCCTGGCAAACATCTGTTGATAGGATTTGATAACAATGCAAATTTGCTGGAGATAATGTATAATGTAATTGACGAGCAAACAGTGAAGGTCTTTCATGCGATGAGATGTACCAATGCGCACCGTAAATTGCTCAATATTTAGGAGAAAAATATGCCTGATATGACAGATGAAGAATATGACGCCCTGGATGAACACTATACAAAAAATCCGCCAAGACTGTCCGGCAACGGCAATAGCGGCTTTTTTGCAAGACATGCGGAAAAGGGTAACACCCTCATTTTTGTGGACAGTCTTTCTGCCGACTGGCTGCGTATTAAGGCTACTGCAAATAATACAACTACCGATGCCATTATAAGCGA
>WQSP01000004.1 GCA_009787795.1 Treponema sp. | reverse complement strand
TTTTTCTGTGTCATTTGACTTTGCCATGATTATCTCCTCCCCTATATATGGCGCGAGCGTGCGTGACGCTTTAGTGAAACCGAAAGAATTTTAGCATATTTGCAAAAAAATGTCCATATATTACTACATGTTTGTAAAGCTGTTTTTTAGGGAATATTCGCGTTTTAATTCGATTTTTGCCTCTTTGCGGGAAGATACCCGATTATGGATTTTCAGGTTGTCCTTTGTCAATTTGTTTTTTTCATTTTTATTGCAGCATTGATTTATCAAATCGTAAAGAAGAACGGTTTTTACCCTGTTCTTCCCGTCTTTGACAGTTTTTGCAATTGCAAATGTTGCATCGGACATTTTAACATCACCGTTTTTGTTTTTTGAAAGATACAAATTGACCAATACGGAATAATCCGACAACTTGATAAAAGGCGCAGATTGAACGCAGAACAAGGATGAAAAATTACCCAAGGAATACGCAAAAATTTTATCGTTTTTTATTTCAATATTGTGAATGACATGCTCATGGTTTGCAATAACAGCGTCAACGCCCATGTTTGCAATCAAATCCGCAAGTCTTTTTGTTTTTTTTAAGGGAAAAGGACTGTATTGACCTCCCGTATGAAGAAACATAATTAGAAAATCGGCGCCTTCTTTTTTAAGGGCTTTGATGTCTTCTTCCATTCTTTTTAAAAATAAAGAATCGTTTCCTTTGCGCGTTTCCTGTTCCCTTAAAAGATTTACTTTCCATTTTTCGTTTTCATTCAAAAAACATTTGTTAAAACGGGCATTTGTGCCGTATGTATACGACAAGAAACCCGTTTTAATCTCTCCAAAATTTTCGATGATGCCTGTAGGCAATATGTTTTTTAAATTAGTTCCTGTATGTTTCAAACCGATACTGTCAAGCGCATTGATTGTATCTTCAAGGCCGCTTTCGCCCCTGTCAAGGCAATGATTGTTTGCGGTTGTAACCATATCGATGCCGCAGTCTTTTACCGCTTTTGCAAAAGAATCGGGGCTATTGTAATTTATAAGATGATTGCAATATTTTGCGTTTGCGATCGGCGTTTCAAGATTGCCAATAACATAATCCGACGATGAAAAAAAATCTTTGCATCCGAAAAAAATTCCCGAAAAATCGTAACCGTCCGATATTTTATGGGCGGGGATTTGGTTTTTAGTGCACATAATATCGCCCGTAAAGGTTAATTTTACACAATCGGAATTTTTCATGGAATCATTCCAAGATGCTCCACTGCCCGTCTTTTAAAACATACGTTCCCGCTTTCATGCCGCTCAAGTTGTAAAAATTGTCAAAGGTTTCGTCAAAGACAAAATGAAACTCCAAGTCTGCATCCAGTCCCAAAAGCACATCCTGTCCGATTGTAATTTCGGTCAGGCTATTGTCGGCAAACGCATGGTATCCTATCAATGTAACGCTTTCGGGAATTGTCACGCTTTCAAGCCCTTTATCCCTGAAAACGCCGTTTGCTACAGACGAAACATTTTTCCCTTCGATTTGCGAAGGAATGACAAGAGACTTTTCTTCGCCTTTATATTCGATAATGGTTCCGTAACTGTCAATAGTAAATTCAACCTGTTTTTGCCTGACACAGGAGCAGACAAGAAATAAAAAACAAACAGCAAAAAAAATATTTTTCATTTGTCCCTCAGATAGATGCTTGCGTCAAAAGGACGCAGAAGCTTGCTCATCGATTCATTGTTGATGATCGCCTTGATGATCTGCGAGGCAAGTTCGCTAGACTTGACAATTTCCAGTCCCGGGATGCCCTGTTTGTAACTTGAACAGCATACTGTGTCTGTTACTATAAGTCTGTTCAATTTGCCTTCTTTTGAAAGAGCTTCCAGTTTTTCTCCCGCAGGAGAGGAAAAAACCGAATGTACGGAAATTAGATTGATTTCTTTTGGATTGAATCCTGCAAGAACGCGGATCAGTTTTTCTGCAGAACCTGCAGTATCGATCATGTCGTCCACCACCCAAAGACATTTTCCCTCGACAGGTTCCGCAGAGAGAATGTTAATCGATTCTACAGTGTTTGGTTTTGAATAATCGCGCTGTTTGTGGGCGACAACCAAAGGCGCGCCGAAAGAGTTTGCAAAAATGCGAGCAAGTTTTTCGCCGCCTGCGTCTACAGAGCAAAACGCCCAATTGTTTCTTACCGTTTGCTCAAGGTTGTCAAGGGTTTTTATATAGTTGTCGCAAAGGTGTTTTTTTAAAAGGGCGGTTGCGGGAATGTCGTCAATTGCGCAGACAGCAGGGTCTACCATTGTTTTTGATTTGTCCGAATGAAGCTGAAAGGTGACAACATGACTTACGCCAAGACTTGAAAGCGTCTTTAAATGAACCCATAACCCTACGGAGCTTCGCCTTGTTGTACGATCCGAGCGTGAGCATGAAATAAACGGCTCAAAAACGATAATCCTTGCAGCCTGACAGCGCATAAGCGCGTCAACTGCATGGTAAAGCTCGATTTTTGCCTCTTCCACATCCACGCCCGCATCATTTCGCGCACTGGATGAAAACAGGATAACATCCCTTCCGCGAATCGAATTGTTAACGGACACTTCCATTTCGCCGTCTGCAAAAATGTCCGTATTTAAGAGATCAAGCCCGTTTATCTGTTCCTTGATTTTGGAAAAACTCAGATATTTTGAAAGGCTTTCGATTACCCGGGAAGCGTAATTTCTCATTGAGCGCGTTGCGCATACTATGAACGGATTCATTGCCTTGTAATTATCTCATAAATCCCGATAAATGTACATAAAACAGGGATAGAAAATTAATATTTTCCGTAAGCAATGCCTGTAAAGGGGGTGTTACTGCCATCTATTACCCTGTGTGTCCAGTTGATGCCGTTAGATGAATACGCAGTAAAGGCATCATTGCCTTCTCCGCCAACTGCCACCCATTTTCTTTCGCCGTACGCAATATCCATCCAGTTTGGCGTACCCACAAAAACGGTAGTCCAGTTAATACCGTTGGTTGAATAGGCGATTCTGCCAAAACCGCTTAATGCGTTTCCAACCGTTACATACATGCCGTTATGATAACCAACTTTATTCCACGAACCTGAATTTACGGATGTCCATGTTAATCCACCGTCAATCGAACGTGATATGCCATTACTGCCGACTACTATATAGCTATTATTTTCTCCAATTGCAATTCCGTTCCAACTAATATTATTCGCTGTAAGGGTTTCTGTTTTTATCTGATTCGTAACAGAATAGTCCAAATATTCAAGATTATTATCTTCTTCTTTGTAGCGTGCCACAAAAGAAAAATTATATGTGCGATTTACAGTTGAATAACTTGGATTACCGGGAAGGCTATAAGTGTCAGAATAACCTCCGACAACTATCCATATACCGTTATTATATGTAACATCATTCCAATGCGAAAAGACATCACGTGTTTCAGTACTACCCTGACCGTCTCCATTATATCTATGCCTGGTTATTCTTCTTTCTCTCCAACTGTTCAGGTCTGTTGAATCATATATATATCCATCATTAGAAACACATACCCATCCGGTTCCGTTATGGTAAATACCATTAAATTTTCGAGGTGATGAAATTTTACTATTTAAGGCAGAAGGAAGACCGGTTTGTGATGTTTTCACGGAATTGTTCGATGCAGAATAAATAAATTGATTGTTACCGAAAGAAACAACAAGACTGCCACCATTTTCCATATCGTTTATAAGTTCCCAATTAATGCCGTCAGATGAAAATGCTCTCATGTTATTACCTACTGCAACAAACCCGCTAGTAGTGGCAGGGAGTGCAAGTGTTGAATAGTCGGTTGGAACGGGAAGCATTCCTCCGCTGCCTGTTCTGGGCCATTCGGATGTTGCTTGTCCCGGTTTGTAATCCAGCATATATGTATAGGAATTCGGTCTTGCGCAAATTATAAATTCAGGTTTACCGGACAGTTCATTACTGTCATCATCAATCTGTAAAACCAAATAAACATCGGTGGTTGCAAATAACGACAAACGGTAACTTCCCACAGGTTCCCCGTTATTGCCGATATGTACCATAAATTCTTCACTTGAACTTTGAGCGAAAGTTGTAACGGTTTCAAATGTATTTTGGGTTTCCCATACATTTGAGTTTGTTGTTGTTTTTTGGTTTCTAAAATCGGCCCCTGCAAAGAAACCGGCACTGTCAAATGATACGTTTACATTGAATTCGGTATCCAAAACAGTGGTATTGGTAACAGAAACAGTTGTTCTTAACGTAGACTTAACAGAATCTTCTGTAAATGTGGAATTGGAACGTGATATGTATATGGGAGAAATTCCATCGTAAAAATAACCGGTATAGCCGGATTCCATCGGCACATTTTCAATATGACCCAAATAAATCAGATATGTATACAAACCTGCAGAATATTCTTTTTCCAATACCCTAAGGTAGCGCGTTTGACCGTCTGCGGAACGTACCGCCAAATTTGCATAATTGTTAACGGTAATAGTATCTCCATCAGATACCCAACCGGGATAAACGATATAACGCTGAGGGAACGAATATTGCGGGCTTGACTCTTCTTCGCAGCCTGTAAAAGTTAGGACAGGCAAAACAAATGCAAATACGGCTATTAACGCATGAATTTTATTATTTTTCATATTTTGCTCCCAAATACGGTTTATTTGACATAGTTGAGTATAAAAGCAGAATCGATGATTAATTTTAAGGGGTTTTGGAGTATTTGTCAAATTTATTTATTTTTATCATGTTAAAAATCCGCTGTATCAAGCACAATTGTTACAGGTCCGTCATTCGTATACGTTACCGTCATGTGCGCGCCAAACTCCCCTTTTTCGCAGACAATGCCCTGTTTCTTTACGGATTTGACAAAATGTTCGTATAACGGATTTGCCTTTTCGGGATTTGCAGCATCTGTGTAAGAAGGACGCCTTCCCTTTCTTGCGTCTGCAAGCAGTGTAAACTGGGAAATTGCAAGAATGCCAAATTGTTTAAAGTCTTTTTGCAAATCCAAAATGGAAAGGTTCATTTTTTCGTCTTTATCGTTAAAAATTCTAAGGTTTGTTATTTTATCGCACAATTTTTCCGCGTCGGTTTCACTGTCGTTATGCGCAACGCCAAGGTAAACCAAAAGCCCGCCTTCCATTTTGCCAATAACCGTATCATTAACGCTTACGGATGCATTCAATACGCGCTGAACAACCGCTCTCACTGCATTTTATTCCTTATTCTTTATTTTTCAATTCTCCAGCCGTCCCGATTGATGTATCGCGACTCCTTCAAGACCAAAGCCGTTTTCCAAAATGACAATCCTGCCAAGCACTTCAAGCGGACGTTCCGTGTTTATTTTAACAGGACTGTAAAATGTAACAGGTACTATGCCTTCAAGGGTTCTTCTTGTGTCATAACCGACAAGAAAATCGAACTTTGTAAATTCGTCGGTTATCTCGACGTTAGTTGCCATGCCGTTCCAAATGACATGCACGTTTCTGTAAACAAGGCTTTCGTTTCTTACGGCGGAATAGGAAGGATTGTCGCTTCTTGTAAAATTGTCAAAGCCCGGAACTTCCATGTTGTCGATTAAAAGACGCGCCCTTTCCTTTATGCTTTCGGAAGCGTTCGATTCCAAAATTCTGTTTAAATTGATTTTTGCAGCTTCGTCGCGGTAAGATGTAAAAAGATTCAAGGCCCTGTCATAAAGATTGGAAATTTCGTCGCGGGTCAGGATGTATCCAAACGAGCCGTCCACCATAACGGGCGCGTTTCTGTCCTGATTGGAAAGCATAAAATCCGCTGTTGCGCGTTCGTTTTTTTGCCTGAAGGGATTTATGACTTTCAGACCCGTAAGAAGTATGAATAAAAAAAGCAAAACGGCAAAAAAAACCATTGAACCTGTTATAATCGTTTTTGCATCAATGCCGGGAGAAGGAATTTTTGGAAATAATTTTGAAAGTCTTTCTTGTGTCATCCAGTCGGAAAGAGCCTCCGACGCAGAATATTTTCGGATAACAGAAAGCGCTTTTTTTGCGATTCTGTTTTTTGGATCTTCTTCCAAAACTTCAAGATAATAATTTACAGCCTGAACGGTATTCATTCTTTTCAAATAAAGAACCGCATGTCCCAGCATTGTGGATTTGTCTTTCAGTTTTTGCTTTCTTGCCAAATCGAAATTTTCTTTCGCTTCCACATAATTGCCGCTGTAAAGGCAAATTACGGCATAAAGATAATAAAACCTGAAAGAGCCGTAGTATCTCTCCTCTTCGTCTTTAAGCATTCTTAAAGCACTTTCGTAATTGCGCTTTTTTGCAAGAGAAGCCGCTTTGTTCAACAATGGATCCGATATCATAAAAAGATTTTACCTGTGCCTGTTAAGAAAATTTTCTATCTCGATCATATCCTGTTCGTTAAGATACAGATCGCCTGAAAGGAATCTGTCAATAAGCTCGTTTAGCCTGACAAGCGTTAAACGCTCCGGGCTTTCATTGCTGATTTGGGCTTCCATGCGCGCCTCTTCCTGTATTGCCGTTATGCTGATTGTCGCGGGTTCTCTTGGCGGCGGCGTTGTTTGCCTTGTCTGTGCAGGAACGGATGTCTCCTGCCTTTGGGCAATTTGCCTGTCGGTCACCAAGGCGTTATTGTACCATGAAACATCTTCTGTTGTCAGGAAAATCGTATATGAAAACGCGTGTGCGCTTTCAAGTTCTGCAGGTTCGTAGATATAGCAAACCGCCGAATTGTTGTTAAAGGAGCGGCGCGCGGAAAAACGTGCCTGCCACTTTGCCCTGTTAAGCAGGTTCCAATTTGCAAAATGAACATAATCGGGCGCCTTGTCGGACGGATTCAAGGGATTGATTATGCTTCCCATCAGGGAAACATTCTGTCCGCGCGAAATCCAAAACCTTTCGCCTGAAACGCTGCTGTCTATCAGCATTTCATCGTTAAGAATTCTTTGGCTTGTGATAAAAGGCACCCTTCCCCGCCCTTCTCCAAGTTCGGTGTCAAGAAGCATTCTCAAACCGACCATTGCGCTTTGGCTCCCTTCGTTTTGAATGTTAAATGTTATCATAACGCCGTTTATAACGCTTGAACCTTGCGTCTTTACCGGCGTAAAAACCTGTCTTACAATCAGGTCCTGCGATTCGAAAACAAAACTGGGGTTTCCGTCGTACCTTTCGTATCTTGGACGGAAATTCCTGTCTCCAAGACGATAAACCCTTCCGTTGACCGAAACCGAAGAAAAACTTGCAAGGTTTTGGCGGCTGTTGAAAAGCGGTTCATAACGCATTGTTTCCGGATCGGACAAAAAATAAAGAAAAAAACTTCCCGTATCCCCGTTTAAAATCAGGCGCAGATTTCCGTTTGATATATCCTGCGCGCGCGCTTCAATTGCAGATAACGCAAAACCCAAAAGCAGGGAAAAAGTCAAAAGCTTTCGCAAAAACATCAAAGTTCACCCCGGGCCTCAAGATCTCTTATTAATTCCTGTACATGATTTCCAAGTTCGCGCGCCCTTTCCAGCAAATCGTCGTTTTGGGTCTGCGGAACATAGACAGGCTGCGGTATGTTTTCCAAAGGCTGTCTTATATTGTTGTTTCCGCTGATACCGTCGTAAGGTTCCGATCTTTGCGGTTCGTTCAACTGAAGCTCGTTCATGTTGTTTGTAAGCTCCGCGATCCGTCTTTGGTAAACATTCAGCGTATGTTCATAAGTTCTTATCGTTCTTTGAAAATCTTCGCTTGTGCGCAGCGATTCTTCGTGACTCCATTGTAAAAGAGCCAAAAGTTCGGCTTCGATTTTCTTTTGCTTTATCAGGTCGATTCTGTATGTTGCAGCCTCGATCTTCGGGCTTTCGGGGTATCTTCCGACAATCCATGCATAGAATTTTTCCGCTTCGTCAAGCTGACCCATCGCAAAAAGACATTCGCCCATCCAGAAATACGCGGCGGCCCTTCTGTCGGCAATTTCCCTGTCCGTATTGTCCGTCAGGCGCAAATAATTGTTAAAATACGAAAGCGCGTCTTCGAAATATCCCTGGTTAAAATAGATTCTTGCCCTGTGATAGTTCATGTCCCTTGCAAAAGTGGAAAAAGGCGCAGACCTTTGAAGCTCGTTCATGTCCAAAAGAGCCGAGCCGTAATCGGTATTGGCAAGCTGGCTTAAGATAACCCAATAAAGGGCTGCCGCCCTGTCATTGATGTTTGCTGCTGTTTCTTCCGCGCGGCGAAACTCCACGGCGGCTTCGCTCCATCTTTGCAGGGAATAAAGCTGGCTGCCGTTTTGGTACCTGCGCGCATAATCCGACTGTCCGTTTGATTGGGCAAATGCAATCATGCCCGAAAAAAAGGCCAATGCAGAGAAAACAAGCAAAAATTTGAGTCCTTCTCGCCTCATACTTATATTATAGCAAATCGAAATGCAAATTACAAATAATTCAGCCTTGCAATCGCCGGATCAGTCCAGCCTTGTCTTCGCTTTTAAAGAATGCGGAACCCATTACAAGCACATCGGCACCCGCTTTTTTGGCGTTTTCTGCCGTTTTTTCGTTGATGCCGCCGTCTACCGAAATCCTGAAATCCAGCCCCGCCTCTTCCCTCATTTTTGCGAGTTTTTCCGCCTTTTCAAGGCATTCGGGGATAAGGCTTTGACCTCCATAACCGGGATTAACAGTCATTATGAGGGCGATATCAATATAAGGCATCAAATCCGCAAGAACGGAGCAAGGCGTTGCGGGAGCTATCGAAATGCCGGCTTTCAAACCCAAATTGCGAATTTGTGAAAGGTATTTTTTCGCGTCGGGTTCCGCTTCGTAATGAAAAGTTATGGCATCCGAGCCCGCATCGGCAAACTCCCCGATGAATCTGCCGGGCTTTACAACCATCAGATGAACGTCAAAAATTCCCTTTGTTCTGTGTCTTAAATCGCCTACAAGCTTGGGACCGAATGTCAAATTCGGAACAAATGAGCCGTCCATCACATCAAGGTGAATCCAGCCTGCATTGCTTGCGTCAATTTGCGCAATTGCGCCGCCAAAATCGGCAAAATCGGCGGATAAAATGGATGCCGAAACGATGGTTTTATTCATTTTTGTCAATATACAGCTTTAAAATACTATTGTCAAACTGTGAAAAAATGGTATACTGAAACAAGATAATGGAAAATGGTCAGGTTACGCTTTCGGCAAGCGCAGGGCTCCTAAAAAATGCCTATGATAAACTGAAAGCTCAGGATGCGGTTACCGCTTTGGCCCTTTTGGAAAAGGCTCTTGATTTGGACTGCGAAAGCGAAGAAATCACCCATGCGCTCAAGTGCGTTCATTGGTGGCTGGATAATACCAGGAGGATTGACGAGATAAAAAGTCCTTACGAAAAGGGCGCTTTAATGATCTCCCAATTGAAACAGTATCACGTTTTTCTTGGGCAATTTCGCAAATTGTACGATGATTGCCAATATGCAATTCGTTATTTTGTCTATTCCAAAGCGCTCTTTTTTTTTGAAGGACTTTTGGGAAGCCCCGCCAACCAGCACGATCCGGGACTGCTTCTGCTTGTCGGACGCTGTTACAAGGGGCTTGGAAATTATGACGAAGCGCTTAATTTTCTTGAACAGACTGTCCGCATAAAAAGGGAGGATGCGGAAACGCTTGCGGAGGTTGCGGACATCAACGCGCTGTTAGCTGAAACAAAAACGGCCAAGGCGCTTTTCAGGGAGGCGTTTTTCATAGATCCCCTGAAAATAGATTTGAGGTTTATGGAGTCTGCGCTTATTTTGGGTTTGCGCGACAAGGTGGGCAGGATGGGCTTTAAGGACAACGAGCTTTTGGAATGGCTGCCCGTTTACGGTTATTTATGGGGGGTGTTTTCCGTAAAGCGCGAGTTGAAACAAATGGAAGCGGGACGCCTAAAGCAGTCGATTTTTGCGCTGCAGGCGGAATACGATTCCAATCCCGCGCGCCGGGAAACAATAAAACCGCGTCTTTTAAATCAATATTTTTGGCTTGTTGACTATTATGAAATCAGCCGCGAGGATCCTTCGCTTATCGAAGAAACCTTGCTTAAAATAAAAGTTACAGATCCGGAAATCTACAGAATGTATACCGGATAATCGATGAGGAGTATAAGCGTATGAACAATGCTGAAACAGCACAGGGAGTGACACAATCGGAAGCGGCTCAAACCCTTTTAAGGAATTTGCATGAAACGTTGAACGAGGAAAAATGGACAAGGGCAAGCCTTGGCAATTATTCGACAAACCAATTCAAGGACCTTGACGCAATTTTGAAAACTGCGCGTCAGGAAAAAGTTTTGGACGAACTTAAAAAAACATGCGACGAGCATTTGTCCCATACAAGAAACTCGCTTATTGCGCTGTATCTTTCCGGCATGATTGCGCTCTCGCGCCAGATCATCGACGATTCGGCGATGATCAACCTTGTGTCGATTTTTTTGGACAATCACAAATGGGGAATTGTAAAATACCTTTGCGAAAGAATCCTGGATTACGGAGAATCGAAATACGCATTGCGCACTCTTGCCGATTGCCACAAGCAGGACAACGAAGAAAACAAAATTTACGAAGTTTGGGAAAGGCTTGTAAAAGTCGATTTTGAGGAAGCCGATATTGCAAAATCCCTTGCCGAACACTATGAGAAGCAAAAGAAAACGGAAGATGCAATCGACTATTACAAAAAGGCGCTGCACCGCTTCATAAACAAGGGAAACTTTGCAAACGTAAAGGAAATCTGGGAAAAACTTCTGGATATCGACATTGAGGACATCGATTTCTTCCTGCATATTCAGAAAAAAATCGCAAAGTCGATAAGCGAAGACAAGGCTGTTGTTTTGCTTAACGAACTGTACGCAAAATACAAGCAGAAAGACATTGACATTTCGATTAACATTTTGAAAATCGCCCTTGAATATGACGAAAAGGACGTTCACGGACGAAGGGAAATCATCGAGTGTTTCAGAAAAAAGTATGCGTCCCACAGTCAACTGGAAGAATATATCCGCATTTCGAATCTTTCGCAGAATTACAGATCGGTTTATCAGGCGATTGCCGATTTTGAAAAGCACATTGCCTTTGACAACCGCAATTTTGTCTACCACAGAACATGGGGCGTGGGACGCATTGCAAGCATTGCAGGCGACGAAATCAAAATCGACTTTTCAAAAAAACGCGGTCATACAATGGCGCTTAAAATGGCCGTTGACGCGCTTCAAACCCTTTCCAAAGATCATATCTGGGTTTTAAAGGCGACAAAAAAGAAAGAAGAACTGCGCGAAATGATATTAAAGGAGAAGGAAAAAAACTCCAATGACAACATCGTTCTGACATTGAAAACAATCATAAGAAGTTTCGGCAACGCATGCGACATGAAGCGCATCAAGGCGGAAATCTCCCCCGCCCTTTTGACCGCCGGCGAATGGTCAACATGGAATTCAAAAGCGAGAGAAATTTTAAAATCGAATCCCGATTTTGGAATAAGTCCCGAGAACAGCGACATTTACATGGTCAGGGAAAGACCCGTAAGCGTTACGGAAAAACTCTACAACGAGTTCAGCGCGGCAAAAGGCTTTTACGACAAGGTTTCGGCAATCCGCGATTACGTTGACAACAAAAAAGCGGACCCGGACTCGGAATATTTTACGGAAATGTTTTCGTTTTTCACTTCTTTTTTGCGCCCTGCGACAAACGAACCGCGAAGAACGACGGAATATTCCGCACAGAACGCCGAATATGCGGTCTCCACGTTTCTTTTAATCGCGGAACTTTCGCAGAACAAAAATTACGCTCATCTCAAATCGTCCCTTACGGTAAGTTTCTCGGACGTTTTTTCCAACATCAAGGATATTCCCGCGATGTTCAAAAATCTGAAAGACGGAAAATTGAAAACCGAATTCCTTCACAACGTAAAAAATTACCTTGGCAATTGGGCGGATATCTATGTCAAACTTTTTCCGTATTCGCAGCTTCCGTCAATTCCCGAGCAGGTTGAAGAAGCGGGATTTGCGGACAAACTTACATCGCTTTGCATTGACTGTTTCGAAAAACACAGGGACAACCGCGAGGCTGTTGTATGGTTCTACAAAAACGCAAGGGAAAAAAGCTGGTTTAAGGCTGCGAATATCGGGGAGGAAAAACAGCTTATCACCCTGATTCACATAATGGACTATACGTTCCGCGACATTGAGAATTCAAAAGACACGGTGGAAAACAGAAAAATAAACAAGCAGGTTTATAACATACTTTTCAAGGACGGCGATTTGACGTCGTTTATAGAAAATGCGGATGAAGACACGATCATAAGGCTCTTTACGTTTGTAAACGACGTTAAGGATTTGGATCCGCAGGACAAGCTTAACCTTCGCTCCTGCATTCTGGACAAATATCCCAACTTCAAGTTCCTGGAAAAGGCGGAAAAGAAAGTTTCAAGGGGACTTATGATTACGGGAGCAATGTTCGAGGAAATAAAGAGACGGCTTGTGCACATAATGGAAGTGGAAGTTCCCGCAAATTCAAAGGAAATAGAATATGCCCTTTCTTTGGGCGACTTGCGCGAAAATGCGGAATTCAAGGCGGCAAAAGAAAAGCAGACAGAGCTAAATTCCCAGATTGCGCGTCTTCAGGAAGACATCGACAGGGCGCGTCTTTTTGATCCCAACTCGATTAATTCTTCAAAAGTTTCTTTCGGCACAAAAGTTGTTCTTTTTAACGAAACAACAAGTCAAAAGGAAGAGTTCACAATTCTTGGCCCCTGGGAATCCGATTCGAATAATCACATTATTTCCTATCTTTCTCCGTTTGGTAATGCTATACTTAACAGAACGGTCGGCGAAAAGTTTGAGTTCTCCATTAACGATGAGCAGAATTCATATCTGGTTGAGGATATTTCGCTGGCTGCGATTTGACAGGTTTTAAAGGGGTAATTATGAAAAGAACAATTTTGCCGGCATTACTGGTTTTTGGGCTTCTTTTTTGTTCGGTTACTGAAAAGGCCTTTGGGCAGACAAATACGCCTTCGTCTGCGCCCATCGATCTTGTATTGCTTTTGGATACTTCGTCAAACATGAGTTCGTCTTATGAACATGTAAACAACTATATCACAGGCGCTTTTTTAAATGAGTTCCTTCGCGTGGGCGACACTTTTCACCTGATTGCCTTTTCCCAAAACCAGAGACTTGATCTTGCAAGAAGAATCGCGGGCGTGGGAGACATCGAAACCATCATTGGACGCATGTTTTTGCAATACCCGGTGGAAAGCGGAAGCAATATCGGCTCGGCATTAAGTTATGCCGAACAGTACATTCAATCGCTTCCAAACAGACCGAAAAAAATCGTTCTTGTCAGTATCGGTGCAAATGACACCGACAGTCTTGTTTCCGCTTCCAGACAGCGTCTTGGCTCAAGAAACACAACGCTGGATTTTGTTCAGGTAACGCCGGGACAGGCGATCAGAAATCCGCCGTCTTCGGGACGGCTTGCCGTTCAAAGAACAACAACGGAACAACAGACCCAGCAGACAACGCGGCAGACAACACAACAAACTTCGAGGGACACCCAAACAACAACACAACAATCGACTCAGCAGACTTCGAGAGACACGCAAACATCGACACAGCAGACAACTCAGCAAACTTCGAGGGACACGCAAGCAACAACTCAGCAGTCGACACAGCAAACAACACAGCCTTCGGGAGACACCCAAACTGTAACAACTCAACAGACGACACAGCCGCCTGAGACACAAGAGCGGACAACCGCACAGACCCAAACAGGCGATGAGCCTTCCGCGCAGGAAACAACGCAAAGTGAATCGGTGACGGCACAGCCTGTCAGACCTCCCGCCGGGCAGGAGCACCAGAGAAGCGAAAAGGAACAAACCGCGATGGCTTCGCTGCCGTATATCGTTGGCGGAATATTGCTTCTTCTTTTAATATTGGGACTTATAATTCTTCTTTCGTCGCGCCGTCTTGGATCAAGTCCAAACCGCGTAATGGCATCTTCATCTGCAGTTCCCGCAAGCGCAAGCCCTGCGCAAAAGGTCGAAAGATTTGTCGATCACAGCAAAGACTTGGCAAATTTCGCTTCCGGCAGCACAAGGCGAACGTCTCCGTATGACGACAGACCTTCGGGAAAGGGTCAACCTGTAATCAATCCTTCGGGGCCCCTTTTGTTGAATCTCTTTGTCGAGGATCAAAATACCGCGATAGGAAGGAGAAACATTCACTCGCTTAAATCCGGTTACAGTCTTTCTGTTGGCGGCGCAAAGGGAGACGATTTCCTTGTATTCCTTGTTCCCATACCGGGCGGTATCGGAGAAATCAGGAGGAACGGAAGTTCCCTTACATTTGTTCCGCGAAAACCGAAATATTTCCCCGATATCGGTACAGGTGAAGTCAGGGATTGCATAAACAAAACGATAAGAATTGTTTCCGATAAAAACTACGAGATGCGCTTCAGGTTCGAAATGTACGAAGATCCGCTGGTTGCATTAAACCGCATGCTTATGTCGGTAAGAGTGCCGGGTTAATGTGCATTACGATTTGATTGTCAAAAACGGTTTTCTTGTCTCTCCCGAAGAATGCGTTCGGGGAGACATTGCCGTTAAAGACGGAAAAATTGCAAAAATCAAGGATATTGATCCTGCGGATACTGCGAAAGAAATATATGACGCAGAAGGCAAACATGTGTTTCCGGGAATTATTGACGCTCATGTGCATTTCAGGGATCCCGGTCTTACCGAAAAAGAGGATTTTGAAACCGGCAGTGTTGCGGCGGCAATGGGCGGCATTACTTTGGCGGCGGATATGCCCAATGTCATTCCTGCAACTTCCACGCCCGACCTTCTTAGGGAAAAAATAAAAATTGCAAAAGAAAAATCATGCATCGATTTTGCGCTTTTTTCCCTTCTTACCAACGACAATCTGGGGGAAATGAAGGCGTTAAAAGAATGCGGCGCTTTGGGGTTCAAGGTTTTCTTTGGAACATCGACAGGAAGCCTTGCCTGCCCTTCCATGGATATGCTTGCAAAACAAATGGATGAAAGCGCAAGGCTTGGAATGCGCATCGGTTTTCATTGCGAGACAAACGAAATAAACGATAACTTTACATCCATTGCAAAAAACGAATGCGAAATCCCCGACGGATTTTGGCTCGATTATGCGCGTCCTGTCATTTCCGAAGTGAACGCAATCAAGGTGATTGCAAGTCTTGCGCAGGAAAGCGGCATCAAGATACACATTCACCATGTTACATCATACGACGGCGCAATGCTTTGCAGCGAAGCAAGAGAGCATGGAATCGACTTGACTGCGGAAACATGTCCGCACTACCTTTTGTTTGACAGCGAAAATTTTACCCACAAGGTTTTGCCTCCAATCAGGGACGAAACTCACAGAGACGGTTTGTGGGAATCGATTGGAAACGGAATTATTGACATGATTGCAAGCGATCATGCGCCTCATTCGCAGGCGGAAAAAGCTGTTACAACATGGGAATCGCCCGCAGGATTATGCGGCACGGAAACACTGGTTCCCCTGCTTTTGAACGAAGTAAACAGCGGGAAATTGGGCATTAACGATTTTGTGCGCCTTACAAGCGAAAACCCCGCAAAAATTTGGGGAATATATCCGCAGAAAGGATGCCTTAAACCGGGCGCAGACGCAGATTTGACAATCGCGGACATGAACATGAAGAAAACCCTGTGCGCAAGCGAACTTCATTCAAAATGCAAAACTACCCCTTATGACGGAATGGAAGTAACAGGCGTTCCCGTTTGCACAATTGTAAGGGGCGAGTTTGTAATGAAAGACTGTAAATTTTCGGGTAAAAAGGGTTTTGGCAAACTGGTATCACCGCAATTCCCTTCGCACTGATTCTTCCCGCCTAATCGTAAAACAGGCAAAGACCGTATACCTTCTGCGCTCCGCCATGTTTTAGAACACTTGCGCATACTTCCATTGTGGAACCTGTTGTAATTACGTCGTCGATTATCAGAACATTTTTTGGAGACTCGCCTTCAAGGTAAATTTTTCCCTTTAAATTTTCAAGTCTTTCCTGTCTGTTTAAATTTTTTTGAACTTTTGATTTTGATCGTTTTAGGCAGCGGTTAACGGGCTGTTCAACTCCCGATTTTTTCAGCATGTTCATCAAACAATCAACCTGATCCCAGCCTGTGTCCTTTATCTTTCCCGGTCTTGGAGGAACGGGGATTATTTGCGCATCTTTAAGGATGGGATTTTCATTTATCAAACATATAATATTTGACGCAAAAAATGCGCCAAGCGAAAGGTTCTTGTGAAACTTGTAAGAGGCAAGAAGCTTTCGGTAATTTCCCGTGTACGGATAAAGCGTCCAAAGACGATCGTAGGATCGGGTATTGTTTTCCCTGCAGGGAAGACATGTGTCAATTTCCGAAATCAGTGGCTTTCCGCAAATTTTGCATTTTTCGCCTTCTATGGGTTTAATCGATTCTTTGCAATTTTGGCAAAGGCCAAGACGTATTTCGTCCGTGTCCAAAAGATTTTTTTTGCAGACAGCGCATGAAGCGGGAAAGAAAAACTGTATTACCTTTAATAATGTGTTTTTCATGCGTTTAATCGAACAGGGATGCCTGCTCTTCTTCTTTTTTACTTTCCCTTGTTGTGCGCTTTTGCCTTTCTTTGTTAACCTTTGTTTCGACAGGGTTAACAGAATCGTTTTTTACTCCGAATGTTTCGCTTAAATCTGCATCGCGTTCCTTTAGGAGCGCCATTATTTGCCCCGCTCTTTCCAAAACATAGGAAGAAAGACCTGCAAGCATGGCAACATGTATGCCGTAAGACTGTGCGGCAGGACCTTCTTTCAATTTCCTTAAAAAAATGATTTTTTCTCCCTGTTCCAAAACGTCCATTGAACGGTTCGCAAGCCTGGGATGATTTAAAAGCGAAAGTTCGTGAAAATGCGTTGCAAAAAGGGTTCTGCATCCTATTCTGTTTATAAGCTCTTCGCTTACAGCCCACGCAATTGAAAGGCCGTCATTGGTCGCAGTTCCCCTTCCCACTTCGTCCATGATGACAAGGCTCTTTTCCGTTGCCGTGTTCAGGATAAAAGCCGTCTCGTTCATTTCTACAAGGAAAGTCGATTCTCCGCGGGCCAAATTGTCGGCGGCTCCAACTCTGCAATAGATTCTGTCGCATATGCCTATTTTTGCCCTTAAGGCGGGAACGAAACTTCCCGCCTGCGCCATGATCGAAATAAGGGCCGCAGAGCGAAGATATGTGGATTTCCCCGCCATGTTGGGTCCTGTGAGCATTACAAACGATATGTCTTTTGTGTCGAGCAAAATATTGTTCGGGATATATTCGCCGCGGTTCAAGTGCGCTTCAACTACGGGGTGGCGTCCGTCGATAATTTCCAGAGAAGCGTCTTGTGTCAATTCGGGACGAATCCAGCCGCGCCTTGATGCCGCTTTTGCAAGAGATTGCGCCGTGTCAATTTCCGCCATTCTGCGCGCGGCTTCGCCAAGACGGACAAGCTCTTTTTTTGCTTCGTCGCGTATTTCAATGAATAGCTTCTTTTCCAGTTCCGATATCCTGTCCGATGCGCCGTTTATTTCCGATTCAAGAGAGGCAAGGCGATCTGTCGAATAGCGTTCGCCGTTTGCAATTCCCTGCCTTCTAATAAAATGTTTCGGCACTTTATCAAGATGCGTTTTTGTAACTTCAAAATAATAGCCTATCAGCCTATTATAACGAATCTTTAAACTTGAAATCCCCGTTTGTTGCCTTTCTTCTTCCAGGTAATTTTCCAAAATTTGCCTTGAGTTTTCCTTGATGGAACGCAGATTGTCAAGTTCCGCATTAAAACCGTCCTTAATCAGATTGCCTTCGCCTAACAGTATCGAAGGTTCCTCGCAGATACCCTTTTCCAGCAACTCGCCGACCGATAAAAGTTCCCCCGACATTTGCGCTGTTCCCTGCGCGCCAACCGACAAAATTGTTTTTTCGATTTCCAAAAACGAATTGATTGCGTTTTTTATCGCGAGCATATCCCTGCCATGAGCCTTGTCCATTGCAAGACGAGAACAAAGCCGTTCAAGATCGGGAGTTTTGCCCAAGAGGTCTCCAAGTTTATTTAAAACATTCTGTTCCCTGTAAAGCAGTTCCACAAAATCGAGCCGTTCGTTTATTTTTGCAATATCGCGCAAGGGATGAAGGATACGCCTTTTTAAAAGACGTCTTCCCATTGAACATCGCGTCTCGTCCATTACTTCCAAAAGCGAAAAACGCGCGCTTGAATCTCTTTGGTTTGACAAAAGTTCGAGGTTTCGGATGCTTGATTCGTCCAAACCCAAATATTCGCTGTCCCTGTACACTTTAATTGTTCTTACATGAGGAAGAAGGCTTTTTGATGTTGTATCAAGATAATCAAGAAGCGCGCCTGCAGTAACAATTTCCGGGCTGTTTTCTTCCAGACCGAACCCCTTTAAATTGGCAAGTCCGAATTGCTTTTCAAGTCTTGATTTTGCCTTTATCGGATCAAAAAGCCAGTCGGGAATGCGGTTTAACACCATATCGTTTCTGTCGTTAATCGCGCAAAGGATTTCGCTGTTTTTTTCCAATAATGATTCCTGAACGAGCATTTCCCTTATGGACAGGCGTTCGAGTTCCTGCCTTAATAGTTCGCTTTTTCTGTTGAAAGACGTTGTAAAAAATTCGCCGGTGGAAAGATCGATATAGGAAAAAGAAAGAAAACCGTTAAAAAAAGCAAGACAGGAAACATAATTGGAACTTCCCTTGTCCAAAAAATCCTCGTCTACCGTAGTGCCGGGCGTAATTATTTCAACTACGTCCCTTTCAATCACTTTTTGTTTTCCTGGAGCCGTAAGCTGCTCGCAAACGGCAATTTTTTTTCCGAGTTTTAAAAGACGCGCAATGTAGGTGCGCGACGCATGATACGGAACGCCGCACATGGGAAGACCGTTTCGGCTTGTAAGGGTCAAATTGAGAAGAGCGGACACTTCCACCGCGTCTTCTGCGAACATTTCGTAAAAATCACCCAGTCTGAAAAAAAGGATATTGTCTTTCTGCCCGTTTTTTATGCGTCTGTACTGCTCAAGCATTGGACCGGGTTTTTTCACGTCCATAACAGCAAATTAATTTCTGGATCTTTGAAGTCTTTGAATAACATTATCCGTAATATCAATCGAAGGGCTGTACCAAACCAATCCTTGAGTGTCGCGCAAATTAAAAACCAAAGTGTATCCTTCGCTTTCGGCGGCAAATCTCACGCCTTCCTGAACTTCCCTCATGAACACATCGGATTGCAAAAGATTGTTGCGAATGTTGTTAAGCTCTGTGGTGCGAGTTTGATGCAATTGCCTGTAATAATCGTTTCTTGTGCTTATCTGGGATTCCAGACGCAGAGCTTCCGCCTGATTTCCGGCTTGCATTGCATTGGAATATCTTGTCCTGAGTTCCTGAATTTCATTTTCCACAGCCGCAAGCTCGGCCCGAATCCTTGCGCTGCGTTCTTCAAATGCTCTTACAGCCGCAGATTCCCTGAAGAATGTCGTGTAGATGCGCGGAAGATCAACCACCGCAGCTCTTGTGATCATCTGGCCAAAAGCAAACCCCGCACACATAAAACTCAGCAACAATAAAATTATAATACGTTTAAACATTTTTTCACTCCTGCACTAATATGATAAATAAAATGACATTACAAGATCCACACCCAAAAACGGATTGTTTCTGTCTCCGCCAAGCACGCCCGGCATCCATTCAACCTGATTGTCCCGAATCAAAAAACGCTTCAGTATGCTTATTCTAATTGGAAATTGCGGCATTGTAAACCTTAAGCCGCCGCCATAACTGAATCGCAAATTTTCTTCGGTAAAGTTCGGTTCTCCCCTTGAGTTTGTTCCAAAATAATAACCCTGTTCCGTTTCAACGGCGGCAACATCAAAGAAAAAATCCCACGCCAAAATTCCCTGCACCAGTGGAATGCGAAGTTCAAGCCAACTGTCTACAAGCAACAGTCCCTTGTTTCTGAATGCCGTATTCCATCCTCTTCCGACAAACATGCCGTCTACTGCAAGTTTGTTGCCGTCATCAATAACGGGAGGAACGTTCGGATTTGACGAATCGAATCTGTGCGGCTGATGCATTAAAAGGGAAAGCCCCGTGTGGAAAGCCAAAACGCCCTTTAAATTCCATGTATCGGTTACCGGTATGTTAAACAGTGTGCGGAAGAACTGAATTTTCGATTCGCTTCGCAGATAATGTTCCCTTTCATCCGGGAAAAGACCAAAGATCGCAAATCTCTGGAAAATATAAAAACCTCTTGAAGGATCGTAGAAAATATCGCGGCGGTCCAGGGAAAGCCCTATCGAAAACGAATTTCTCGGTGTCCATTCGTCGTTCCCGGCCCTTAAAATCGGATCAAAAGGCCTGTATTCCTCATCATAGTTGTTTTTAATCATGCCGAATCTTATGCCGCCGTTGATGCTGAATCTGCCAAGCGGCGTATTGTTCCAACGATAGCCTGTGGAAAGACCCAAAGAAATGTACCATTGATCATACTGCATAAGGTAATCCCTTGTCGGGATTCTGTTGTATCTATCGTATTCTTCCCTGGAAATAAAACCGTCCGGATACGCCCAGCTTTCATCGCCGTTAAAGAACGGATACTGATTGTCCATTGTCGCAAGTTTTCTTGAATAATTTGCGGAAAAGTCGATGCCAAGCGAAAGCGGAAGACCGAATGCCCATCTGTGCACATAATTCAACGCAAGAGAACTTGTATCCACAACCGAAGAATTCAGTTCGATTCCCAACTCGTTTCCGCTGCCGCCGACATTGCGATCGTTCAGTTTGACAAGACCGGAAATCGGGAACGATTCCGGATCGGCGCTGCCCGAAAACGTGATTCCGAACTGAACGTCAATTGTCGGCTGTTCTTCCACAGTAAAGATTAAATCCATCAAGTTCTCGGCGCTTCCGGGCGGAGTCTCGGGGATAATTGCGGAAAAATACTGAAGATTGTAAAGGTTTGTCATGGCTTCCAAAATTTTCGTTCTGGAAAAAACATCGCCCGGTTCCAGCGGAATTTCCCTTAAAATGACTTCGGTCTGCGTTTTGTTGTTTCCGACGATAATTATGTTTTCTATGTACGCCCTGCTTCTTTCCACGATGGTGACATGATAGGAAAGGGTATGCGTAACCGTATTTCTGTTGGGAGTCCTGTTTATCGAATTGAATATATACCCGTTTTCGTAGTACAGGTCTGCGATTCTCTGCAAATCCATTTCCACCCTGGTCAGGTTTACAATATCGCCCACCCTGTGCGTAACGAGCTTTTCCAGATGATCGTTGCCAAAAATCACGTTGCCTTCGAATGTAATGCCGGCAAATCTGTATTCGGCGCCCTCTTCGATCATGAACGTAAGCGTCAAATTGGATCCCTTGTCGTCGCTTTCAAAAGATCGCGTAACGTCTCTTACAACAGCGTCAATATATCCGCGATCGTGATAATACCTTGCAATTGTTTCCCTGTCCGCCAAAAGACTTGATTCCTGGAAAGCTCCGGGATTTACCAAAGACCTTTGCTTAAGGGAAAGCTGGCTTCTTAAAGTGTTTGCGCTGAATCTTGAATTTCCGTGGAAATTGATTCTTGTTATGGAAATTCTTTCGTTTTCCGTTATGTGAAAATTAAGCGTAATGGTGGATGTTCCGGATTGACTCTCCGAGGTTGTTACAACCGCGTTGGGATAGCCTTTCTCCACATATTTTTTTATAATCGCCTCTATGTCCGCGCGCACTTTTGCCTGATTGTGAATGTCATTCACCCTGGAAGTGATAACGTCGCGCAGCTCTGCGGGACGAAGCCCCGAGTTTCCTATAAAATTAATGCGTCCGATAACGGGACGTTCAACAACGGCAAACTTGATAATCACATCGTTTGAGGAGGCATGACGTTCCAGGGAAGGTTCGATTCTGTCAAAATATTCCAAAGCGTAAAGGCGGCCCTGAATTTCCCAGAAAACATTATAATCGAATGAACGTCCGACATACGGATTCATTATGCCAAGCAGTTCCTGATTGGACACGTTTGCCAAACCTGAAAAGGATATTTCCCTGATGGGCCTTCCCAGATACCAATCGTCGGAAACAGAATCCTGGGAAAAACAGTAAACTGCGGGCAAAATCAGCAATAGAACAAAAACTCCAAATCTCATTAAAACTCCTAAAATGACATACTCCAGCTTAGAGTAATTGAATTGTCAAAAACCCACGACCTCTCAGGGGAATACGGGAAGAAATCCCAACGGATATTTACAAACGGACTTTGGAGTTCGATTCCAATGTCCGGCTCAATCCTTAAACCGCCCAGAAAATTGCTGTTTTCATCGTACTTCATGGTTAACATCGTAGAAACAAACATATGCTGACCTATATACTTGCCAATAAAAACAGTTGTATTGTCCAAATAGTTACCGAACCTCTGGCTGCCGTCCGTAGGCTGCGAATCCAATCCTGCGCCTGCAATCAGGGCATTTTGGATAAACTTGCTTCTTACGCTGAACATGTCCAAGCCAAACGTATCTCTGATTCCCCTTTCAAACTGCCTTAAAAATACAAATTGCGAAAAAAGATCCGAACTTGCGAGCACCTGTACGGCAAAATCGGTTGAATTGACCAAAAGCCTGACTTGATCCGTACTGTCCTCGTCTCCTTCAAGGGCACTGAAATTCTGCCCTAAAATGGAATAAATTTCAAGCTGTGTCAAGCTTGGACTTGCCTCGAAACGCGGAGCAAAGCTGAGCAAAGGCTGATTTTCGACAATCAGGGAAATTGTTACAGGTCCTGTATCGGTGCGTTCCCTGATTTCGGCTCTTGCGCTGAATTTCGGGTTGAAGTGCGTTTCATTTTCCCTGAATACAAGGTTGCCCTGCCTTATAAAATAGCTTCTGTCCAAATAATAAAGTTCGCCCGATCTTACCTTGATATCGCTGTTTATCGAAAATTGCCCTGCCGCAGTATCGGACGAAACGTTGATTACAGTGCCCATTTCTGGGTTTGCCCTGATAATGGGATTTGTGACAGGCCAGATAAATTCAACTTTTGAACCTGTTGTAATTGTAAGTTCGACATAGGTGTCCATGATGTTTTCTTCGCTGTCGTTGTTGTTTGAAGCTATGTCTTCCATGCTCATTCCAAGTTCTGCGTCATTTGTAAAAAGGTCTCCTGTAAGTTCCATTTGGGAATTGATGCCGTCCAGAGTGAGCTTTAGGTTGCCCGACGCATTTCCGCTTGCAAGAAAACCTGTTATGTTAAAATCGTACGGTATGGGGTTTTCCCTTGGAATGTTTATGTCAAGACCGACATTTATGGGTGACCAGTTCTGGAAGAAAAACCAGCCGCTGATCATTCCGCCGCCCGTACCGCATAATGCAATTGCGGGACCGAAAGTCATTTCGTATCCTTCCGCCGTTATGTTAAACGGAACAGGCCTTATTTCGTCTCCCAAATAATTCGGAACGTCAAAACGCATGCTGGTTCCCCTACCCGATCCGAAAAATTCCGGATTGATCAAAGGACCGCGTATGTCAAGGTTCCCTGTTACATAACCGCCCGTAATGTTAAAATCCCTTGAAGGCGCTGTCAGGGAATACAATGTCGAAAGGTCTATGAAAAAATTATTGCATGTCGAATCAAGCAAACCGTTTTTCAACGTTCCTATAAATGTTCCCCTGACAGGCATCGGCGAAGAAAGTCCAAGGAAGAAATTTCCGGTTTTGTCCATTTCAAGACGAAGCATTTCATTTATGCCGCCCTTTACGGAAATTGCCCTGTCAATGCTTAAAAATTCAAAGACAAACCTGTCCTGCCTCAAATTGCCGTATTGAACGTCTCCTATCAAAAGCGTGCCGTTAAAATTGTTGATAACCTGTTCCAAATCCATCCATGAATCTATTATGTCAAAATCGACATCAAGCGACATGTTGGCTTCGATATTTCTGTAAGCCGTAAAGCCGCCCAAATCCGCTCTTGCTTTTGCAGTTCCAAGCGCCCTTGATATTTCCAATTCCGGCATTACGGTTTTGATTCCGCCGTAATCGAGATGAAGGTTTCTAACAAACAGTTCGTCGTTGTTAAACACAACCGCAACCGACGCGCTCATCAATTCGTGGTTTACCCTGGTTCTTAATGACGAAAGGTTTATTTGCGCGTTAAAGGAATTAATCGATTCCCAGATTACATTCGCTTCCGCGCTTATCGTTACGGGATTGGAACTGTTTACAAAACGGTTGATATGCATATTGGAAACTGCGGCTTTAACGTTAATTCGTTCGTCTTTCAGGGAGCCTTCCAGATTGTAGAATTCGCCGCCTTCATAACCGTCTGTGATATTTACGATGAATTCCAAATATGAAAAATCGTTGTCCCATGCAAAATCCGCGCTTCCCGCCAATATGCCGACGTCGTCCGAATACAGTATTTCCCTGAAACTCGCTCCGTCCTGATCCGCAGAACCCGATATGCGAAGGAATTCATTTTGGCTTTCCGGGGCAAAATCGCTTATTATGAACCTGTTGATGTCAACATTCCAGAAATCTGCGGAACCGTATCTTACCGTACTGTAAAAATTCAGAAAAACCGGTTTGCCGTCTATTGGAAACGGAAAATCGATGCCTTCGATGTAACCGGAGAGTCCTCCCGATTTGTCGATGTTTCCGTAAATGTAAAGACCGTTAAGATCGCGCACAATCAATGTCGATCTGTCCAATACCTGTCCGTCGACATTCCACGCCAAATCCATATAGTTTGCGTTTACATTGAAATTAAGGTACATCGGGTTTGAAAAATCAACATTTGCCGCAATCAGGAATTCATTTTCCTTTCCGGAAAACACTCCTTCGCTTAATATGAACTGACGATCCGTTCCGGAAAGGGAAAGCAATCCTTCAGTTTCGCCAAGATTGAACCTGATTGAAGGAGCGTTATAAATCATGTTTTTGAAGTCTGTGGAAAAGAAAATATCGGTTGCCACAAATGAATTTTTTAGAACGGTTCTGCTTATGACTGAATTTGATCCCATGTCGGCGAACGGACGGAATATTTCCGTAAGTTCAAAAAAAGAAATTTCATCCAACGTCAGCGACGCTTCTATGTGACCGGGATTCAGGTTGTAGACGGCATCCAAAAAGATGTTTCCGGATTCTTTTGTAAACAGGGAAACAGAAACGCCTACATCCCTTTTTGCGGGAGTAATTGAAATTTCCACGCTTTCTATCTGCGCATCCGCGATTGAAATGTCATCCGACAGAATGTCTATTTCTCCCGCGCGGTTTTGAATTTTGAAGGTAGCGCTCATGTCCTTGTCGCCGCTTATGCTGAAACGATCAAAAATCAATGTTCCCGAAGGTCTGAACGGAGTTATTCCCATGTTTCCGGAAAAACCCGCTTTGCCCCTAAAGTATCCTTTTCTTGCGGTGTTCTCGGAAGCGCTTACAATGAAATTATTGACGTTTACCCTTTCATTGTTTCCTGAAAATGAAATCAGAAACGCATCCGTCAACGGCAACAACGGCGAATTGGAAAGATTTCCGCCCCTTATGTTAATGTCATACCTTGCTCTGTTGTCAATCAGTTCCAGCGACGATTCGCCGTTCATTCTCATGTCCAAAAGATGTCCCGGAATGAAAAAATTTCCGGAGAAGGAAATTTTATCCGTCAGGCTAAAATCGTCCAATCTTAATGCGGCCGACATGTTTTGCGTTTTCGTGTCGAATAAAAACCGAAACGCAGTTTTGCTTTCGTCCCGAATGTCGATATTGACTGCCGAATTTGCATACGACACGTCAATGTCAAAAGGTTTTACCGTAAACAGGACATGGGGAGATTTTGCATTGTTAACCGGCACATTGAAATACGATCCGTTTCTTGAAACGGCATCCTGTTCATGACAGCTTGTCGAAACAAACGATATTCTTGCATTTACCGACTGCAAGTCAATGCCGGCAAGGCCGTTTATGTTCATCTCCGTTTTCAGGACAATCGTTCTTTCGAACACTCCGACCTGTTTTACCTGTGAAAGCAGTCTTCCGTCAATTGAGAATCCGCCTTCTTCTTCGCGGACATGCAAATTCACATCTTCCGCCCGGAATGACGAATTTCCGTCAACCAGAGAGAAAAAACCGTGTTGAATTCTGAAATCCGCATCTTTTGGAAAATATTGCCGCAATTGCCCTGCAGGATCGCCTTCATTTTTTTCGTCGTTTGTCCCGAACAGAGATGCCAGGGTGTCTAGAATTTCCCTGTCTCTTTGCATGTCGATGCTGATTGCGGGCCCGTCAAGCATAACGGTGTGAACAAACGATTTTTTCTTAAGGAGCAGTTCGATAATGGAAAAAGTGATTTTTACTTTTGATACTGTCAAAACAGGTTCATGATTTTTTGAAAACGAAAGATTTCTAATCTCGAGCGAATTGAAAAAAGACGGCTTGACGGACGAATAGCGTATTTCCATTCCTGTCAGGGTTTCCATTTCCGTTATTAAATTATCGCGAATTTTTTGTATTTCCCGATTGATGAATAATTGCAAAGGCTGCATTGTCGCTACGGAGAGTCCGATCAGACCCAAAAAAATGAGGATTTTGACATAGAACGAACGGGGCAGAATCTTCCTCCCGTCCTTAACTGTAAAAATTGACAATGGTATACCTTGTATTTAATTGCTTTCTATAATTATAATACTTTTACAGGCAAAAAGTCACACTAAATCTGTCCATTTTTTACGGAGATTGTTGAATTATGAATGATAAAAGGGTTATAATACCGAATTTCCTGGTGTTTGAGGGGGGGGACGGAAGCGGGACAACTACCCAGCTAAATATGCTTGGAGACAGGTTAAAAAAACTTGAAAAACCGATATTCCTTTCAACTTTTGAGCCTACTGACGGTCAAATCGGCAAAATAATACGTTCTGCATTAAAAAAAGAGTCTGAAATAAAGCCTGAAACCCTCGCTTTTCTCTTTGCGGCAGACAGAAACGAACATTTGTACGCCCAAAACGGCATTTTGGCTCATGTTAATAAAGGAGAAATGGTAATTTGCGACAGATATGTGCTGTCTTCGCTTGTTTATCAGGGAATTGAGTGCGCAGACGAACTGCCGCAACTGTTGAATTCGGGATTTGGGATACCGGAGATGACCGTTTTCCTGGATATTGACCCGGAAATTGCCCTGGAAAGGATGAAAGATCGCGCTTCTCTTGAAATATACGAATACAGGGAATTTCAGGAAAAAGTGCGCGAAAAATATAAAACCGCAATCCGGGAATATCGCGCACAAGGCGCACGGGTGGAAACAGTCGATGCGTCCAAAAGCGCGCAGGAAGTTTTCGATATGGTATGGAGCATTGTAAGTCAAATGCCGATATTGAAGCATAATGAAAATAATTCCTAAAATAGCCTGCTTTCTCGTTCTTTTGACAGTCGCCATACCCGTAAACAGTTATTTTGTAACCTACAAGGAGCAATATTACAGGCTTTTTCATGTTCATTTGATTCAATATCCCGAAGATTCGATGGAAAACATTTATTGGCTTGAACAGGCAATTGCCGCTCCTTTTGCAAATCCGCTGTACGCTCTTGCATTAATCGAAAACGAAATTCAATGGGAAAAATACCGCTATCTTTTTAACATGCATCTCCACATAAAATTGATTGAACAATACATGTTTTTGGGAAACAAATACAACAAGCGGAATGCATACTTTTACAACGCTCCGTGGCGCGATCAAATTTTGGAAAGCCTTAACACTGCCGAACAATGCTACCGCACAGCCCTTGTCTATTGGGCCGAGGTAATAACATGGGCTTCAAGAGCAAACGAAAGGCGCTTCAGGTGGATTAACCTGCCGCGCGTCCAATTCTGGCAGGACGAAGCGTTCAGAATAGAAAACGGCACGTTGAATTACGAAAGAACCATTAACAGGGAATTGCAATCCCTGCAAGCTGTCCGCGAACGATTTGAAGCGATGGAAGATCATTATGTCATTCGGGATACATCCGGGGCCAATAACTAAAACAATTCCCCTTGCAACGTTTCTTTTTTAAGTTCTTGATTCGTTTTGATCAGTTCCAAAAATCCGTCTTCGTCGATAATCGGGATTCCAAGATCATTTGCCTTTTTGTTTTTTGAAGAGCCCGAAGACGGGTCGTTTGTTACAAGATACGAAAGTCCTTTTACAACCGAGGTTTTTGCCTGCGCGCCCAAAAGCCTGATTTTTTCTTCCGCTTCTCCCCTCTTCATTGTTTTTAACTCTCCTGTGAAGCAAAACGATTTTCCGCGCAGGGGCTGCGATTCTTCGGACGGGGGAGGCGCAATCGTAATAATGTTTGCATTTAATACGCTATCCATCTCTTTTTTGCATTCTTTTAATCCTTCCGCAATGACGTTTGCCGTTATTTCGCCAAGACCGTATACAGAAGCCAAATCCGCGACAGTCGCATTACGAAGCTTCTCAAGAGTATCAAAACCTGCGGCTGCAATTTTTTCCATTGTTGTTTCCGCTATTCCTTCAAAGTCAAAACCTGCGGCAAAAGATGCAAGCGAAAGTTCCCGTTTTGTTTGAATGTGCCGGATAACTTTTTCTGCGGAAAGCTTTCCCATTCTGTCGTACTCAGAAAGTTCATCTGCCTTTAAATCGTACAACTGGTGAATATGCCTTATGTTGTTTTCGAATAACTGCTTTATAAGTTTTTCGCCAAGTTCGCGGATATCAAGCACCGACACCCATTTTTCCAGCCTGTGCAGCAAACGCTTGGGGCAATCCTGATTTGGGCAATAAAGTCTTGTGCCTGCGTCTACAAGATCAGTTTCGCATGTGCCGCATTTATTCGGGAATTCAATTTCTTTTATCTCTTCGTCCGATTGAACGGGAGCCAATCCTTCTATCTTTGGGATTATTTCGCCGCGCTTTACAACACACACATATGAGCCTAATTTTAAGCCCATCGCGCGAATCATGTCCGGGTTGTTAAGATTTGCGCGTTTTACTGTTGTTCCTGCAAGACGAACAGGATCAACAACTCCAATTGGCGTATATGTCGCGCCCGATTCGCTCCATATTACTTCGCGCAAAATGCTGAACGCGGTTTCAAGTTCAAACTTGAACGCAATCTGTTTTTCCGGGCGCGCCTTTCTTAAATCCGTCATGTCGGTTTCAATGTCTTTTACCACAAGCCCGTCGATGTCAAAAGGAAGCGTATCCCTTTTTTTTGCAATCTCATCGCGGTAATTCAAAATATCATCGATGCAATTGTAAATTTTTGTTTCTGTTGTTTCAAAGCCGCATTTTTTAAGCCATTCGAGTTTTTTCATTTCGTCCGTAAAAAAATTGTCGTCATCCAAAGCCGAGGCGTCATAGACAATCAAATGCAAATCTTCGCATCCTTCGCCGTCTTTTCGCCGCATTATTCCGTTAGCTGCATTACGGCAGTTTGCTTTTGCAGGGTACTTGTTCTCCCAAACGTTATGCGTCATTATTACTTCGCCGCGCACTCCTCCCGTAAAGGGAACGCCCAATTTTTGCACAGTTCCCTTCATGCGGATTGCATTTGCCGTAATTTCATCTCCTGTGATGCCGTCTCCGCGCGTTACGGCTTTATTAAGCTTTCCTTTTTCATATTGCAATTCAAGGCTCGCGCCGTCAAGTTTGTACTGGACAAGAAAAGTAATGTCTTTTTTGTTTTTTTTGGCAATTTGTTTTTCCGCCCATTTTATAAATTCCTGATGATTGGAAGCCTTATCCTGGCTTCCCATTGGAATCAAGTGGCGCGCCTTTGGAAAGCCGTCAACATCAGGGCCTGTGCCCACTTTTTTTAACACATCGCTTTTTGGGTTCAGTTCCTTTAATTCGTCCCAAAGAAGATCAAATTCCGAATCGGAAATCTCGGCTTCGCCGTTGTAATAGGAGGCCTGATATCCAACAATGAGATTTTCCAATTCTTTTATTCTTTTTTCCTTGAGGACCATAATATTATTATATCATGATTGTTTGTTTCTAAAGTAGATGACAGAACAGAACAATGCAGTAAGAGGCATCGCGAATAAAATACCAAAGCTTCCCGCAAGAGCCTGAAGAATTTCTACGGCGATAAGCTCGCTGTTAAAAAGGCCAAGGAAGGATTGGGAAATCATGCTTAACAATAAAACGGCTGTTAACGAACTTCCGATATACGCAAGAATCAATGTGTCAGCCATTGTTCCCATAATGTCTTTTCCGATATTGATGCCCGATTTGAAAAGTTCCTTGAATGTAATGTCTTTTGCTTTTTCCTTGACTTCCCAAAGCGCCGATGCAAGCGAACTTGAAACGTCCATTACGGCTCCCATTGCTCCAATAATAATCCCGGAAAAAATTATTGCGTTTAAATTAAGATCGATGTCACCCGGGAGACTTACCAAATAACGCGAATGTTCGTTAATGCCCGTCAATGACATTAATCTGTCCATAACAATTGCTATTAGCCCCGAGAGCATAACGCCTGCCATGCATCCTGCAATGGCGGAAAAAGATTTTTTATTGTAACCCATTATGATTAAAGGCGTTGTTACAATGTTATAAATGCAGACAAGTATCGACATCAAATAAATGTTTTTTCCCGATAAAATTGCCGGAATAAAAACCGCGAATACCGAGATGCACGTCAAAACCAAAGAAAGAACTGTGTTAAAACCTTTTTTTCCGCCAAAGGAAATAAGACAAATCACAAAAAGAATTCCCAAAATCACAAGCCAATTGACGCGATAAAAACCCTCAAAATTCCAGGAAATGAAATTATTGATTAAAAGTACCGAATCGCCCGCCTTTACTTCCCTTAACCTGTTTTTTGAAAGAGAGGAAAAATTCTGCTCGGCTTTAAGGACATCGCCTTTTTTGTTTCCGCCTGTTACAAGCGCTTCAAAAATAATTTTTTTTCCGGGCATCATTGAACCCATAAGCTCATCGTACTCAGGAGTTATTTCTTCAACAATTTTTATTACTTTTGCCCTTACTATTTCGTTTTTAGTATTGTGAATGCTGCTTATTCCGCCGCTTATTGCCAAATTATGACCAATAACAAGAATCAAAATAGAGAAGAAAATTGTAATCAGATAAGGAATCGATATTCGAATCATTTTTAGACGTTACGCACAACGCGAAAACCCGTGTAAAACATGCGGAAGGTCGGCCTGTTTCCGAACCTGTAAGCGCTTCTGCACCATTCCGGCACAAAGTCAAAGCAGCCGCCGCGGTAAACGCGTCCTCCCCTTGGGCTTGATGCGGGACCAATCGGGTCCACTTTGGGTTCTGCCGTATACGGCGCAAACCAATCCCAGCACCATTCAAGCACATTGCCGTGCATGTCATAAATACCCCATGCATTTGGAGCCAGTTGTCCGACAGGAAAAGTGCGTCGGCTTCGGTAATCGTTTTCGATTACGACAGAATTGCCCCTGTGCCAGCCAGCTTCGTCTGCGGAGGTTCCGCTGTGAAAAGGCGTTGTGGTTCCCGCTCTGCAAGCGTATTCCCATTCTGCCTCGGTAGGAAGACGGTATCCGTTTGCGGTTCTGTCCCATGTGACATTGGTACCCTCTACCGTATAGACCGGGGTTAAGCCTTCTGCTGTGCTTCGTCTGTTGCAATATTCGATTGCCAGATTCCAGCTTACAAAATCGACAGGATGGTTCAGCATATTTCTGTGCTGACTGGGATTTACACCCATAACCGCAAGGTATTCCGCCTGTGTAATGGGATATCGTGATATAAAAAAGGAACTGACAGTAACCCGATGCTGGGGGCTCTCGTCTGTCATGTGTCTGCCCGGCTCATTTTCGGGACTTCCCATGAGAAAAGAACCACCCTGTACACGAATCATGGTATTTTCCGGCTGCTGCGCAAACGCGCCCGGAAGAGCCAGCGCACCCGCAACCAGTACCGAAATTAAAAGCCTTACGTTTTTCATGCAATTATTATACATACATATGCAAACAATGCCAATAGGCGCTAAAAGTTACATTTTTGCCTCTTTTTCAATTGCTTTATGAAGCGTATAATACCTCATGAATGTTTTTGAGATTTATGTGGAAAAAAGACCCGAATATGCCGAGGAAGCGCTGTCCGTAGCCGCCGATTTGCGACTTGGGCTTCAATTGGAAAAAATCGAAAAGGTACGGGTCATAAACCGATACTTTGCCCAGGGGATTTCTTCGCAAGATTTTGAAAACGCGAAAAATACGATATTTTCGGAGCCGCCCGTAGATTTTGTTTATGACGAGCTGCCTTCGTTTCACAATTCTTCCGTCTTTGCGGTTGAATATCTTCCGGGACAGTTTGATCAGCGCGCGGATTCCTGCGCCCAATGCATCTCCCTTGCAACAGGAAAAGAGAGACCGAAAATTCATTCTTCCAAAATTTATGCAGTTTACGGAAATATTGGCGACGATGATTTTTCGCGGATAAAATCGTGGCTTATAAACCCTGTCGAAAGCCGCGAAGCTGTTTTGGAAAAACCAAAAACCCTTCAAGTAAATTATCCAAAACCAAAAGACGTTGAGTTTCTGGACGATTTTGTTTCATTGCAGGAAAACGAGCTTGATAAATTGCGCGTAACGTTAGGTCTTGCCATGGACTTGCAGGATATGCTTTTTTGCCAAGCTTATTTTCGCGATGAGGAAAAACGCGATCCTTCGATAACCGAGATTCGCGTGCTTGACACATATTGGTCCGATCACTGCCGTCACACGACATTTTTGACGGAATTAAGCGGCGTTCAAATCGAAGACAAGACAATCGGCGAAAGCTACGAAAATTATTTGAGTTTGCGCGACAAATTGGGAAGCCTTAAAAAACCTGTAACGCTTATGGACATTGCGACAATCGGAGCCAAGGCATTAAAGAAAAACGGCATGCTACCCGATATCGACGAATCGGAAGAAATAAACGCATGCTCTGTAAAAATAAAAGTAGATGTTGACGGAAAAGACAAAGACTGGCTCTTAATGTTTAAAAACGAAACGCACAATCACCCGACGGAGATTGAGCCGTTCGGCGGAGCGGCAACATGTCTTGGCGGAGCCATAAGGGATCCGCTCTCGGGGAGATCTTTTGTTTATCAGGCGATGCGCGTAACGGGTGCCGCAAATCCGCTTCAAAACGCATCGCTGACGCTTCCCGGAAAATTGCCGCAAAGAAAAATTTGCCGTACAGCCGCCGCAGGTTACAGTTCTTACGGAAACCAAATAGGTCTTGCAACAGGCCATGTTCATGAAATTTATCACCCCGGTTATGCCGCAAAGCGCATGGAAATAGGCGCCGTAATTGGAGCCACTCCCGCCGAAAACGTTGTGCGAAAAATACCACAGCCGGGAGACGTTGTTGTCCTTCTTGGCGGAAGAACCGGAAGGGACGGCATCGGAGGAGCGACAGGTTCTTCCAAATCGCACACTCAAGTTTCATTGGAAACCTGCGGCGCAGACGTGCAAAAAGGAAATGCGCCGGAAGAACGAAAAATTCAGCGTCTTTTCAGGAACCCAAAAGCTACGCGTCTTGTCAAACGCTGCAATGATTTCGGCGCGGGAGGGGTAAGCGTCTCTGTCGGCGAACTTGCGGACGGACTTGTAATCGACTTGGACAAAGTTCCCAAAAAATACGAAGGCCTTGACGGAACGGAGCTTGCGATAAGCGAAAGTCAGGAAAGGATGTCGATTGTCATTGATAAAAAAGACGTTGACGCTTTTTTTGCCATGGCGGACGCGGAAAATCTCGAAGCAAGCGTAATTGCGGAAGTAACGCAAGACGCGCGTCTTGTAATGAACTGGAACGGAAAAAAAATCGTAAATCTTTCGCGCAAATTTTTAAATTCCAACGGCGCAAAAAAATACGCGAAAGTGTTTGTTGGCGATCAGGGATCGATTATAAGTTTTCAGGGCGCAGGCTTTAAAACTCGGGAAGAGCTTTTAAAATTCATTTCAAGCCTTAACATTTGCTCGCAAAAAGGGCTTGTAGAACGTTTTGATTCATGTATCGGACAGGCGACAGTTATCTCCCCTTTCGGCGGAAAAAACCAATTGACGCCCGCGCAGACAATGATTGCAAAAATCCCATTGCTTGAAGGCGAAACAAATACCTGTTCGATAATGTCATGGGGTTTTTGCCCTGAAATTTCTTCCATAAGCCCGTATCACGGGGCAATTTTTTCAGTTGTTCATTCAATTGCAAAATCAATCGCCTCGGGAGGAAGCAGAAAAAAATGTTATCTTTCGTTTCAGGAATATTTTGAAAGGTTACGCGACGATCCTTTGCGCTGGGGAAAACCTGTCGCCTCCCTTTTGGGCGCTCTTGACGCACAGCTTGGATTGCAAACTGCGGCAATCGGCGGAAAAGATTCAATGTCGGGAAGTTTTTCGTTAAAAGACGGAAACGATATTGACGTTCCGCCTACCTTGGTTTCTTTTGCGGTTTCAACAGCTAAAACACAAAATATAATTACGCCCGAATTCAAAAAAGCGCAAAGTTTTGTCTGTTTGATTAAACCGCCTTTTTCTTCTTACGAAAAGCCCGATTTTACCGTTCTTTGCGAATATTTCGACAGAGTGGAAAAATTAATTGCGGATAAAAAAATTCTGTCGGCATGGGCAATAGGAACCGGCGGAACAGCCGAAGCTGTAATAAAAATGTGTTTCGGCAACGGCGTCGGCTTTGAATCGGAAATCGATTTGAAAGCGGATGAAGGATTCGGCGGTTTTGTGGTTGAAATTGATGAAGAATTTTACCACAAACCACACGAACAATCACAAACCGTTGAATTAAGTTTATTGGGACGCACTACAGCCGAATATACGCTTAAAACGCCTTCTTTTGAAATTGGCATGAATGAATTGCAAAACGCATGGGAAAATACGCTTGAACCTGTTTATCCGTATCTTGCAAAACAAGAAAGTAAAACAGAAAATTTCCTCTTCGATAAAAAAACTCCGTGTAACTCCGTGAACTCCGTGGTTAAAAATTCTTCATCTTCCAAGCCAAAATTTGTGATTCCCGTTTTCCCGGGAACAAATTCCGAATATGACAGCGCAAAGGCAATAGAAAAAGCCGGAGGGAAAGCTGAAATATTTGTCATTCGCAATTTGACTTCCGAAAAAATTATGGAAAGCGTAAATGAATTTGAAAAAATCCTTCGCAATTCGCAGGTGTTGTTTTTACCGGGCGGTTTTTCGGGCGGAGACGAACCGGACGGCTCGGGTAAATTTATTACGGCATTTTTAAGAAACGGCGCGATAACAGACGCCGTGATGGAACTTTTAAACAAAAGGGACGGGCTTATTCTTGGCATCTGCAACGGGTTTCAGGCTCTTGTCAAATTGGGTCTTGTTCCGTTCGGCGAAATCAGAAGCATGACGGAAGACTCCCCCACCCTTACATTTAACGCCATAGGCAGACATCAATCCACGCTTGTAAATACAAAAATTGTCTCGAATAAATCGCCGTGGTTATCACACTTGGAGCTTGGAACAAGCTACATAGTGCCAGTTTCTCACGGCGAAGGACGCTTCGTTGCAAAGGAATCCGTAATACGCGATCTTGGCGCCAACGGGCAGATAGCAACGCAGTATGCGGACTTTGACGGAAACGCAAGCTGTGATATACGCTTTAACCCTAATAATTCGGATTTTTCTATCGAAGGGATTACTTCCCCGGACGGAAGGGTCTTCGGGCGCATGGCGCATAACGAACGCTTCGAAGACGGATTGTATAAAAATATACCCGGCATCCGCAAAATGGATATATTCTCTGGCGCAGTGAATTATTTTTGCTAATATTTCTCGCCAAGGCTCCAAGATCGCAAAGAACGCCAAGTTTTTATTAATGTTTAAAGTGTCTGGTACCGGTAAACACCATTGCGATTCCGTGCTTGTTGCATTCTTCGATGGAAAGATTGTCGTTCTTTGAACCGCCCGGCTGAATAATCGCCTTAATGCCAGCTTTTGCCGCTTCTTGTACAATGTCTGCAAACGGGAAAAATGCATCGGATGCAAGAACTCTAGCAGGATTGCCGTCTGTCCAAGGGCTTCCGCCTGTGTCCGAAGTTTCCAGCAAAGATGCCGCCAAAGCGTCAGAACTTCTTTGAATCGCCTGTTTTGTCGGCCATATACGGTTAACTTGTCCGCCTCCAATGCCTGTTGCCGATTCTTCCTTTACAAGCATTATCGCGTTTGATTTTACAAAAGTTACGGCTCTCATGCCGAAAACCATGTCGGCGATATCCCTTTCTTCCGGCTTTGTTTCGGTTACGACTTCCCATTTTTCCAAAAATTTTCTGTCTGTCTGCTGAACCAAAACTCCGCCGTCCACTGCAATCAGTTCGTGCGTTTCTTTTGGCGCTTTTTTTAATTTAATTATGCGAAGATTTTTTTTGCTTCGTAAAATTTCAAGGGCATTATCGTCAAAATCGGGAGCGGCGACAATTTCCAAAAACAGTTCGCCAAGTTTATAAGCTGTTGCCTTGTCCACCTTGCAATTTATTGCAATAATGCCGCCGAATATTGATGTGGGATCGCATGCGAATGTTTTATGGTAAGCGTCAAAAAGATTGTCAGCCAAAGCGATTCCGCAAGGCGTATTGTGTTTAACTGCAACACAGCAGATTTTATTTTTGCTTGTTGCACAAGGTATTAATTTTTTCAAATCGGATTCGCCCGCAGGTTCCGTGCCGTCTGCAGGAAGACCAAAGGCGCAGGCTGCCTTCCATGCCAAATCGAGGTCTTTTATGTTATTGTAACCAAGTTCTTTTCCGTTAAGCTGTTCCATGCCTTCCAGCACGCCAGGCCGATCGGCATTAAGATACAGCGCGCCCGACTGATGCCCGTTTTCACCGTAACGCAGCGGCTGCCCCATTTTTAGGGAAAGCGAAAGATACTTTGGATATTCTTCGTTTAACAAATATCTTGAAATTGCGGCATCATAGGCGGATGTCAAATTAAAAACCTTGCCTGCCAATTTCCTCTTGAATTCGACAGGAACTTTTCCTTTTTTAAGTCCTTCCATTGCCTCTTCGTAATCCGCAGGGTCTGTCAAAACGATAACGTCATTGTGATTTTTTGCGGCAGACCGAAGCATTCCGGGCCCGCCGATATCGATAAACTCGATTGTTTCTTCCGCAGAAAGACCTGCCTGCACTTTTTCAAAAAAAGGATAGAGATTAACACATACCAAATCGACGGTTTCAAGGTTTAAATCTTTTAGTGTTTTCATGTGAGAATGAACGTCGCGGCGTGCCAAAATACCGGCATGAATCGCGGGATGAAGCGTTTTAACGCGCCCGTCCAAACATTCGGGAAAACCCGTAACTGCCGAAACATCGGTAACAGGGATATTATTTTCCTGAAGATGCTTGGAAGTCCCGCCTGTAGAAAGGATTTCCCAACCCGATTTTGTCAAAAAAGACGCAAGCTCAAGGATGCCTTCCTTGTAAAATACGCTGATAAGAGCTCTTTTTTTCATATTCCCCCCAAATCAAAAAAATGATATATTATAATAAATATTTTGTCAATATGGATAACAATAATGATGGTATACATTATGCTATAAAGGACATATTAAAAATAATATAGAATATTAATGAAAAGCAGTATCATTTTTTCGTTCTTTATAATTTGTTAAAAGTTTATCATATTTCTTGCCTTCCAGTTTAAACTTTAACAATGTCAGGCAAACGCTTAAAATATAACTGATAATAGTGCAAACAATAAAACCAATCCAAGTTTGCAGATTATCTGTCGGAAACCATTTAAATATTATTGCAAAAACAGCAAATGTTAACAATGCCAAAAATAATAAAAGTAAAAGACGCAGCCAAAACCGCATTTTTAAAATAAATCTTTCAGTTATAATCAGTACACAAAAGAATGCCATTATGAATGCAAAACCGGCAATTTGCAAAATGACTTTAAATGTATTGTCGGAAGCAAATAAAGCCGGTATATCCTGTATAACAGCAGTAAAATTGATAACCAGTAAACCCGTAAAGGATATGGCAAGAACAGACAAAGTAAAGATAGTCGTAAAAGTTTGAAACAACTCCAAAACAAACGGCTTCTCTGTATTTTTAATATTCATTATACTCCTCCAATTTTTGTTTTATTGCAGATGAATATTGACGTGAAACAATCAATTTTATGTCTTTTTCAACAGTTAAAACAAGCCTGCGATCCAAATCAGGTTCAATGGATTTTATATAGTCAATATTAACAAGGCAAGTTTTGCTTATCCGTATAAAATCACCGTCTTCAAGTTTTTCTTCCAGTTCAAAAAGCCTAAAAGGACTTTCAAATATGTCTTGTGCAGTATAAATAAACGCCCGTTTGTCTGTGCTTTCAATATACATAATATTATCAGCCTCAATGATATATTGTTTTCCGTCTTTTCGGCCTGTCAATTTCATATCCGGCTTTCGTAATATTGCAAGTAATTTTTCAATATCGTCGTTTATACAAGGACAATTAACAACAATTTCTGTATCTGTGTATTGATTGCCTGTGTTGATACTGATTTTCATATTTAGCATTATATCGTAACACAATCTGCCGATCAATGATATATTTACCAAGATGCCTGAATTTGTGACCAAGTTGCCATTTTATACGACCAAGCTGCATTTTCAAATTGAATTTATTTATATATATTTATATTAAAGGAGAAAATTATGGAAAATAAAAAAGGATTGGTAAAATATTTCTGGCAAGTTACTTCTGCTCATACAATATCGTATTTTATTGCCGGAATAACCGCTATGGCATTTTTTGATTATAAAGAATGGTGGTCTTCAGAATATATATCCGCTTTTTACCGTGATATTGATTCGCCGATTGTCGCGTTAGGAGGAGGTTTTTTGCAAATATTCAGAGGTATAATCGTAGCTCTTGTATTATTGCCTTTACGCAAAATATTTTTTGAAGAAAAATACGGCTTGTTAAAATTGGCATTAACAATATTCGGTTTTTCTATTGTATCAACCTATGGAGCTGTGATTGC
>WQSP01000003.1 GCA_009787795.1 Treponema sp. | reverse complement strand
GTTGCAGCTTCGGACGGAATTATCGAAGTGACAAGCGCACCTGAAGACTTTGAAAGCGTACTTAACGCGCTAAACGCAAAAGAATTTGAAACGATGAGCGCGGAAGTAAGCATGGTCGCCGAAGCCGAAGTTACGCTTGATAATGACGGAACAGCCAAAGCGTTAAAATTAATCGACAAGCTCGAAGAAAACGACGACGTTCAGCACGTATATTCAAATATCGCGATTCCGGATGGATTTGACGCTGGATAACAATCGCAGAGTTTTAGGCATTGACCCTGGTCTTGCAAGTACGGGCTGGGGCGTGCTTGACGATATCGACGGAAAAATAAAATATGTCGATCACGGAACAATAATAACAAAGGCGGATCAGCCCAGAGCCGATCGCCTTTTTTTTATTTTGAATTGCATAAGATCGATAATCGAAAAATACAAGCCAACCGAAGCCGGCATTGAGATTCTTTTTTTCGGAAAGAATGTGACAAGCGCGATTCCTGTAGCGGAGTCGCGGGGCGTAATTTCGGCAGCCATTGCGGAAAAGGCGATTCCCCTTTATGAATTTACACCTAACGCGATAAAGCAGAGCGTTTGCGGAAGCGCATCCGCGGATAAAAAACAGGTTCAGGAAATGGTAAGAATCATTTTGGGGCTTGAAAAAGCGCCCAAGCCCGATCACGCGGCGGATGCCCTGGGCGCGGCTATTTGCGCTATTAACCTAAAAATGATATGATTAGCCATGTTTAACAGCATTTCGGGTCTTATAACCGCAAAAGGCGCAGAATCGGTTTATTGTGCCTGCAACAATATCGAATGGGAAATAAACATGCCCGTAAACGATATTCATTCTCTTTCCTTAAACAGCGAGTGCAGAATTTTAACATGGCTTTATCACCGCGAAGATCAAATGAAAATGTTCGGCTTTTCGTCGGAAAGAAGGCGAAACACATTTTTGGAACTGTTAAAAGTTGAGGGTATAGGTCCCAAGGGCGCGATTAAAATAATGAGCGGCATAAGTCAGGACGATTTGGAAACCGCCCTTGAAAACGGCGATTTGGCGCGGCTAGAAGCGGTTCCCGGTCTTGGAAAAAAGACAGCGCAAAAAATGCTTTTATCGTTAAAGGGAAAACTTGTACAATCGCAGGGAAAAATCGCAATTTCTTCGCCTTACAATGATTTAATTGAGGCTCTTGTCGGCATGGGTTACGACAGAAAACAATCGGCGGAAGCGATTGCAAAAGCGGAAGAAGGAATCGATCCCAAATTGCCTTCTACGGAAAAAGAAAAACTTTTATTCCAGGAAGCGATTGTTTATATGAGCGGCTCATGAAAGAAGAAAGCCCTGTAAGAGCGCAAACGATAAACGAAGATACTCAGGATTTGGCGCTTCGACCGCGCGCATTAAAAGAATTTCTTGGTCAAAAATCGATGAAAGAAAACCTGTCCGTTTTCATATCGGCGGCAAAGGAGCGTGGCGATTCACTCGACCATCTTTTTTTAATAGGACCAGCAGGACTTGGAAAAACAACGATGGCAGGCGTTGTGGCAAACGAGCTTGGAACAAGTTTTATTCAGACGACAGCGCCCGCGCTTGATAAACCGAAAGACCTTGTCGGATTTTTAACCAATTTAAAAAAAGGCGACGTATTTTTTATCGATGAGATTCACAGTTTAAAACCTGCCATAGAAGAACTTTTATACATTGCGATGGAAGATTACGGTATCGACTGGGTGGTGGGGCAGGGCCCCATGGCGCGTACAATAAGAATCGCGATAAAGCCTTTTACTCTTGTGGGAGCCACGACAAAGGCGGGAGTTGTATCAAGTCCTTTAATAAGCAGATTCGGAATAACATGCCGGTTTTCGTTTTACGAACAGGAAGATTTGGAAAATATCGTTCATCGTTCCGCAGGTTTGTTAAATGTAAAAATAGAAAACGATGCGGCAAGTTTGATTGCAAAATCTTCGAGAGGCACTCCGCGTGTTGTAAACCAGCTTTTAAAACGCATGAGAGATTTTGCCCAGTACGCGGGAGAAAAAAGCATTACTAAAGATGTTGTGCGCACAGGCTTGTCGCGCCTTGAAATTGACGAGCTTGGTCTTGAAAAACAGGATCGCGAAATTTTAAAAATGATTATCGAACGCTACAAAGGCGGACCTGTAGGCGCGGAAACGCTTGCAATCTCTATTGGCGAATCTGTAGAAACGCTGGAAGACTATTACGAGCCGTATCTGATTCAGGCGGGATTAATTCAGCGCACCGCAAGAGGAAGGGTAGTGACAAGCTTTGGTTACGGTCACTTAGGTTTACCTCCAAATAAAAACTCAGACGGCGAGTTGTTTTGAAACATGAAGACGAAGGATTTTGATTTTTATCTTCCCGATCATTTAATCGCGCAGGAGCCTCCAAAGGAGAGGGGACAAAGCAGATTGATGACACTGGATCGCTCTGGCGCCATTCGTTCTCACAGTACGGTTTTACAGTTACCCGAAATTCTTTGCGGCGAAAATTTTTTAAGTCCGTCAGGCGAGAAGCCGCTATTGGTTTTTAACGATACAAAGGTACGCAAGGCGCGTCTTTTTGGAAAATCCCTGGAAACGGGCGCGCAGGTTGAATTTTTGTTATTGGAAAAAAATGAAAGCGGCGAATGGAAAGCAATTGCGCAAAGGGCAAAGCGGCGTAAGGTTGGAACATGGTACGCATTTTATGATTGTTGCGGCAACGAAGCAAACAGGTGCAAAATTTCAGGAGAGACAGAGAAAAATGAGTTTCGATTTTTACAATTTGAAAAAGAAATAAATGACGATATGTTGGAAAAAATCGGCCATGTTCCATTGCCGCCGTATATAAAAAGAAAAGACGTTAAAGAAGATATGGAAAGGTATCAGACAGTTTATGCCAAAGAGGCAGGTTCTGCGGCGGCTCCTACAGCAGGCTTGCATTTTACGAATGAATTGTTAAACAATTTAAAGGAAAATGGAATTGAAAGCGCATTTGTTACATTACATGTGGGTCTTGGAACTTTTCTTCCCGTAAGAAGCGAAAATATAGAAGAGCATAAAATGCACGAAGAGCAGTTCATTATTACAGAGCCCAATGCAGCAATTATAGAAAATTGCATAAAAAGCAAAAGAAAAATTATCGCCGTGGGAACAACAAGCCTTCGCACGCTTGAAAGCGCGTATAGTAGCGGAACGCTAAAGCGGGGATTGCAGAATACTTCCATATTTATTTATCCGGGATACAATTTTAAAGTGACAAACGCATTATTTACCAATTTTCACACCCCGCTTTCCACGCTTTTAATGCTTGTGTCCGCTTTTGCAGGCAGAGAATTGGTGCTTGAAAGTTACAAAGAAGCGGTAGAAAAAGAATACAGGTTTTTCAGTTATGGAGATGCAATGTTGATTTATTAAAGCGTATGCAATAAAAGCGGCTTGCGCTCTTACCTTATCGTAAACGCCACAGGATATCTGTACCTGCACGAAACGGGCTCTCCGTTTGCATAAGCCGGTGAACCTTTTCTTCCCAAAAATGCGCGGACGGCAGCTTCGCCGAACCCGCGACCTTCGGGATCTTCGCGAAGAATTGTGACCCTTTGTACGGTTCCCGTCCGATCGACAAACAATTCCAGAAAAACCCTGCCTTCAATGCCGGAACGAAGGGCTATGGGCGGATAAACAAGGGAAGAGGCTATCAAACTTGTGTCAAAATTAGGCGCAACCGACACTTGATGGATTTGCAGATAATTTTCAAACGAATCGACTGTCAGCGTTCCTGCGGCGATAACTTCCTGCTTAATGGGAACATCGCTTTCTATCATGTTTTCCACAATGTCTTCCACTTGCGGAATTTCCTCCTCGGGCGGAGCAGGGGGAGGAGGGGGGGGGAGTTCGGCGAGGTCTGTCACTTTCATAACCCTGGCATACTCCGACGGCTCCTGATGTATAATTCCCATATCAAATGCAAGAAATAAAATCAATGCAATATGCACAATTGCCACAAGAGAAAATATCAAAAGTCGTCTTTGTTTTTCATTCATTGGTTTTTACCACAAAACTTACAACGCGGTATTGAAGAAGCTGCATAATCTCCAATATTGAATTAATGTGCATATAAGGAGTGTTCTTGTCGGCGATAATGTGAACTCTTGTGTCAGGAGATGTTATGTACAAATTTTGAATTTTTCTTTCAAATTCAAGTCTGTCGGATGCAAGTCCGTCAAGAAAAATGTTTCCGTCTTTTTGTACCCACACTTCAAGGTTTTTTTCCGCAGTTGCGCGCAAAGCCGACTGCGCCTCGGGGTAATCTATTTTCACTTCCACCCTGTAATTGATAAGGGAAACCAGCATTATGAAGATTAAAAGCAAAAAGGCGATGTCCGATGTCGAAAAAAGCGGAACATTTACAAATTGGCTTTTTCTCCTGAGCTTCACAGTTCATCCTCCTTTTTCATGGAAAAAGAAAACGAATCGACTTGCAAATCCTGGGCAATCTCCACAAAATGAACAACCCTTTGCCATTCGGCATTGCTGTCAATTGAAATTATTACGGAAAGATTAGGATTTTCCCTTTGCGATGAGGCAATTAGGGACCTTGCGCGGTTAATCGGGATGATTTCACCCGAATGAACAATTTCGCCTGTTTCTGTCATTTCAAAACGAAGAAGATCGTCGCGCATTATCATTCGCGTTGAATCTTTTGCGGGAAGATTCATTATATAGCCTTTATTGATGTTAAAACCCGCGATGACAAGAAAATAAATAATCAAAAGGAAAGCAAGATCGCTTGCCGCGCATGTTTCAAGAAAACCGTATTTTTTACGCCGTGATATTTTCATACGACCCCGATTCAGCCGTGCGCTTTTTTTGCATGATGATTTTCCGATTCAATACTCAGCTCTTCTATGAGTTGTGTACACGCGCCTTCAACTTTTGCGGCAAATCTGTCAACGATGTAGGAAAAAACCGAATGGGAGATCATCGCGATTATTGCGATAATAAGGCCGAATACGGTTGTGATTAACGCTTCGTAAATGCCGTTTGCGACAATTTGGGCGTTTACTTCAGTGGCTTCCGCAATTGATCTGAAAGCGCCTATCATGCCCGTTACCGTTCCCAAAAAGCCCGTTAGCGGAGACAAAGAGCCAAGAGCGGTTAAAAAATTAAATCCGTTTTCCAATGAATTGATGCAGTTGGAAGCTTCGGTTTCGGCGGCTTTTTCGGCGCGCCGCTCGTTAAATTGGGTTTCCGGTTTTGCATGAAGAACAAGCGAAAGAAGAACGCGGGCGGCCATGTTTTTTCCCTTAAGCCCGGATAAATATTCGTCTGCGCCCGAAAAATTCTTTTCCCTGACAAAATCCATTGTTTTTTGCGAAATTTCTTCCACATCAAGATTATGATTGAGAAAATAAAACAGGCGTTCTATTGTAATTGCAACAACAGAAATGGAGAATGCAAGAAGGGGCCACATGACAACGCCCCCAAGTTTAAACAATTCCAAAAGTGAAAAAGATGCGCTGTCCATTAATTACCTCTCTTTGTAAAAATTTCCAAAATATTTTTCCATTCGTACCGCATGTAAATAAGTGAGATTGCTTCTTCCCAATCCCTTAACAGGGTTCCAGTGTTTCTTACAAGCCAAAGTTCCTGCGGGAAAACGCGCTCGGTAAAACTTGTATTCCAGCGAATGTCTTCTGCGCGGATAAATACATCGCCTTCCTGACGCCAACCTTCCGGTCTGTTTCTTGACGTGACAGCCTCGGGGACAAGCAGGGGTTTCCAGTGTTTTTCAAATTCCTTTAAGGATTGATTTTTTGGAGCGCCCTCGACAGTTAACATCCATTCTGTAAGGGCCAATACGCGCTCAAAACGGTTTCTGAGCGCCGTAACGGCTTCGTCGCCCGTAATTCTTGTGTCATAGCGATGAATGCGTCCCTGTGTTATCTGAATACCCTCGATTTCTTCCGTTATGTCAAAATCAAAAGAACTGTCGTTTATTGCAAGTTTTCCGCCGCCCAAAAGCTGCAATGAAAATTCATTCCAGCCGTGTGTGTTTCCCGACAAATATTCAAGCGAAGTAAACATGAAATTGCCGTTTTCATCCGGAAAAGTGGCGCGAATGCGCATCATCGGATAATTCGCAATGGAAATGATTATTGATTTTTCCGATGTTTTGTTTTCTACGACCAGGATTTGCATTTCGGCGTCATTAATATAATTGCTTGCGGAAAAAATTGTTTTTTCGGCAAAACGGGATCCGTCAAGAATGCTTCCCGCTCCGTCCATAAGTCCAAGACAACTGTTCAGAAAAAACATTACGGACAAAATGCAAATCGCTTTTTTCATAGTTCAAACACCCCGTTAATAACTGATTCTGAAACCGAAAGACGGAATTGGAATCGGCATGTCAAAAGTTGCGGCAAAACTGCCTGTATCCATTTCGCCTGTGTATTGGTTAAAGCTCGTGTTGCCCTGAGCGCTGTACAATAACCCAAGCACGTTTTCCACGGCAAAATAAAATTCATATCTTGATCTTCCCTTTCTGTTGGTTCCAAAATAGGAAAACTTGATGTCAAGATTAAGGGAAGGAGTTGTGCGGTTTGAATCGTCATAAGAAGAACGCCAGTAAAACTTTTCTATAAAAATTTCGTTTTCATAAAGATAGACAGGCAGGCTTACAGGACCTTCTTCGGACCTTCTTCTTAACGGAACTCCCGATGCCAATCCAAAGCGCGTATAGATGTTAATGCTTTGGACAGGCTTGTAATTCATTACAAGGTTTAGCGTATGGAATCTGTGGAATGTCGGAAAATACCAGTCGTTTCCGCGGTTTCCTCCGCCGATACCCTGATTCCCTCCCTGCGGATCCCTGTATTTTGCATAACTGAAGGAATACGAAAGCCATCCGTCAAAATAACGCGATTGAAGTTTTTGAATCATTACATCAATGCCCCAAACCGTTCCTTCCCCGTCGAAGTGCGGCGAGATGTCATAAGAGGTGTTGTAATCGTCGGTTGCCGTATTCATTACGATATACATTCGATCGTATATATGTTTGTAATAACCTTCGACATTAAGGGTAATGGACTGCGGGAATTCGAATTTAATTCCAAAGATGGAAGTCCACGAACGGTTTGGATTGAATTTTGTTATATTGTACTGTTCCTCCGCAGAAAAAACATTGCTGTTTATGGAAGAAAAAATGCCCGTACCCAGAGCAAGATCGATTTTCCTGAAAAATCCCGAACCGCTGTAAAGATTGAATTCAAGATTCAACCGCGGATTGAAAACAGGATCGCTTTGCACCGTAAAATCGTTTTTGCCGAATAACATGAAATGATCGATTCTTATTCCAAGCTCCGCATTAAACCTGTTTCCGATGCTGAATTCTCCAAGGATGAATCCCGATGTCGAAAGCAAATTGTTGCTGGGATTGGGAGGATATCCGACAGGAAATGCAACTATCAAAAAATCATATAACGCAGGCGGCACAGGATACGGCGAAAAATAACCGGTAATTTGCGCTTCTATTTGTTCCCTCATTGCAGGATCCGTAATGCCGTTGCTTCCGTTAAAAGCCCTTTCTATTGTCATGCTCTGTATGCCGGAAGCGTTAAAATGATTGTACATTGTCTGCGCTCCCGCCGACAAAAGAACATGTTTGGAAATTTCCCAGTCAAAATCAAGCCTTCCCTGAACGTTCAAATTTGATTCGCTTTGATCGATAAGACCTGAATCCTTAAAATTGTAATCGGCTCCCTGGATATTCTGAAAAAGCGAAAAGTATGCAGGGTAAGTGGTTTTGAATGTATCGGAAAAACTTCTGTTTATGTCATAATTGATGTTGCCGTAATTTACCTGTTCTTCATAACCCGTTCCCGCCATGAATTTCAAAAGCGTATTTGCGCTCGGATTCCATGAAAGGGAAGAAGTGAAGAAAGCCTGATAATTTGTAAACAAAAAATCTATTGACGTATTGCTTGAAAGAAATTCATTAACGGTACTGACATTGTTGAATTTTACGCCAACGCCGTCCATGCCGAAAAATCCTGTTGCGTTAAGTTCCAGTTTGTCGGTAAATCTGTAATTGCCGTTTAATGTTGCGGTTCTTATGTACGGAACGGGCTCAAACGAAGAAACAAGTTCAAGCTCGGGAATTAAGGGTGACAATTCGCCCGCAAGAGCCAAAACAGGATCGTAATATGTGATCCTGCCCATTACCAATATCCCTCCCTTTCCTGCAAACGGAACGGATATGTTAAAGTTGGCGGCGCTTGTATTCATGCTTAATTCAAACTGCGTTTGTGTGGGAGAGGGGTTTTTTGTCGTAATTTCGAGTAACCCCGAAATTGTATGTCCATAGCGTGATGAAAAAACGCCGTGAGACAATTGCGCGTGCTGTACCATTCGCGGATCAAAAATTGAAAAAGTGCCACCCCAAAAAAACGGATTGTTTATATAAAAACCGTTTAACGACGCGCTCATGTCTCCCGGATGTCCTCCGCGAATGCTTGGTTGCGCGTCCAGAAAACCCGAATAGCTTACGCCCGGAAGAAGTGAAATGGTGCTCATAACATCTTCGATTATGCCGATTTCCGCCGTTTGGGATATGTCGCGCGAACTTACCGCGATACTGCGCCCTGTTCTGGTTTCGTTTTGCCCGGGTCTTTCCGCTTCTATTACAAGCTCTCTTGCCTGCATAACTCCCGACAGACGAAGCTGTATTGTAAAATGATTGCCTGTAACAGGAATTGATATAATTCCCGCTTCATAACCCGGATAAGCGGCTTGTACAATTATCTGCCTGTCTTCGGGAGCCTGTATTGTAACGTTTCCGTTTGCATCGCATGTATATTCGATTCCGTCTCTGGTTCTTACCGTTGCGCCTTCCAGCGGAAGATTCAAATCGGAGTCGATAACCGTAATTCTGACATCGCGGGCAAACAGAAAAAAGCATGAGAAGAACAAAAAAAATACGGCAGCAAATCTGATCGGGTAAAGGCGCATGATTGTCATTTTATTCCTTATTTGGCGTTTTGTCCAGTCAGAATGGTATCAAGCTCCTTTATCATTTCCGTAAGCCCTTCAGCCGAAGACGTTGCCACTTTTGTAGATTGGATAAAACTGAACAAACCTTTGGAGATGTCTGAAATTGCAATATTGATATGTTCGGACGACTTTAGCTGCTTGTGGGAAAAAACGGAAATTGTCTGCGCCTGATTCGATGTTATCTCGGCTCCCGATCTGATCTCGCGGAATATGTCTTCAAGTTCCTTTATCAGATGATTGCCTTCCGTTATTTTATCCGCGCTTTCTTCGCTGGAAATGATTAATGACGAAGAAGAATTTTGTATCTCTTCCACGTTTTCCCTTATCTGTTTTGTAAGAACGGAAATATCGTCCGCAAGCCTGTTTACTTCGCTTGCCACGACAGAAAAACGTTTTCCCTTGTCTCCTGCGCTTGCGGCTTCCAGTGCCGCATTAAACGCGATAACTTTTGTCTGATCCGTTATGGTGTTAATGTTTTTCACTATGTCGCGTATTTTTAAAATTTTGTTTCCAAGGCTTATGATGCCTGCAATAACGCCGTCGTTTTTCTTTTTAATGTCTATTAATTGTTCGACGTTGTGTCCCAAAACGGAAAAGCCGTGTATTACGTCATTTTCCATTTTGGAAGAAATGTTCGCAACGCTTGTCGTCTTGTCCTGAATCTCTCCCGCGATCTTTGTGTTTTCGCTTATGGTGCTTTCTATTTCCTGAATGCTTGCAGCCTGATTGTTGGCTGTTGAAAAAATGTCCTTTGACGATAAAAATATTTCGTCTGTCGATTTTTTTATGACCTTTGCCATTGTTTTCGTCTGCTCGACCGTTTTGGAAGCTGCAAATGCGGCATCCGCCTGGGATTCAATCATGTTTTTAAAAAGAAGGAAATGACGTTTGCTTGCTATTCCCGAAACAAGCCCCATAACAATCATCGCAATTACGCGAAAAGCTTCGTTGTAAAGGGGAAAATTTACATTTATCACGCTGCCCTCAAAGTGGAAAAAATACGGCAAATCGAGATATTTTCCGTTTGCATAAACGACAATCAGATAGCAAAAACCGGAAAAAAATCCCGAATAAAACGCGCAGGAAACGCTGTATCTGAACGACCCCGCCATTATGAGCACCATGTAAAAAAGCGCCTGAATGGAAAGAAAAACTATTGGAGGAGAAAGTTCGGGGTAGGTGCATCCCGCCCAAATTGCCGCGCTTATAAGCAAAGAATCGATCGTAACAAGAATATATTTGAAATACTTGTCAAGAACCCTGTTGTTTTTAATGTAAAAATAAACGACGACAGAGTAGAGTAAAAAACAGGATGTAAATATAAATGTGCGAAAAGGGTAATGCGGCAGACCTTCAATATTTCTTAACAGGGAAAGAAGAAAAAGGCTTGCAACAAAAATTATGCCAAGGCAAAAACGAATTTTATTTATTAACAATTCGCCCTGATACTCGTCTTTTTTTATTCGTTCGTTGATTTCTTCCAATTTCATGTCTTACCTCTTTTATTTTCTTTTTATTGTGATTATTCCGTCCCAGTCTTCGTCGGGCGGAGATTTTTCATATTCAATTGCGCGTTCAAGATACGTTTTGGAAAGAAAATCCTCATTGTCGAATTCAAGCGACTTTATAAAATATTCCTGCGCAAGTTTCCATTCGCGCATGTAAAAAACCTGCAATCCCTTATTGTAATTGGCAAGAGTTTCGCGGTTTATCAAAAGGGACGGAACCGAAACGATGTCGGCGGTGCCCCCCGATCTTAATCTTTTTCCCTCTGTGCCGTAGAATCCCGAATAGACGGCATAGATGCCGATTGGTTTTTCCTTTCCCTTAACGCGCACGTTGTCAATTTTCCTGAACAGAAAATTTTCCCTGACCGCTTCATAAACGGATTCTGAAACAATTAGCGGATGCCTGTATATTTTTGTAAGTCCTTCAAGTCTTGACGCAATGTTTACAGTGTCGCCAATCAGCGTAAAATCCATTTTGTTCTTAAAACCGATATTGCCGATAATGCATTCGCCGCAATTGATGCCGATGCCGATTCCTATTTTATCCTCTCCCAGTTTTGAAGAAGACGAAGAATTTATCATTTCAAGCGCGGCAAGCATTTTTACTGCCGCCCTTATTGCGTTTAAAGGCGAGTTCTCCGTCGTATGAAACGCGCCGAAAACAGCCATTATCGCGTCTCCTATAAACTTGTCAATGTGTCCGTTTTCCGAAATTATTTCCGTTCCCATTTTTGCAAAATAAGTATTTAAAAAATCGACAACATTTTGCGCTTCCGACATTTCCGCAATATTGGTAAAATTTCTTATGTCGCAGAACAGGACAGAGACGTATCTGTTTTCGCTTTTTTGCGCTTTTTTTGTCGTTTCGTTTATCAGTTCGTCAATGACGTCGGCGGGAACATAACGCGCAAACGCCATGCGCGTATTTTTTTGCAGAACGGTCATTTCGTGCATGGTAAGCGCGTTTGAAACAACAGGAGATGCGGAGGCTGCAAAAACATTCAGGTTTTCCATAATGGAAGGAGAAAAGTAATCGTTGATTGTATTTGCAATGTGAAGAGAAGCGAATATTTCTCCCGATATTTTAAGCGGAATGCGTACATAAGATGTTATGCTGTTTGTATTGGTTCCTTCCTTTAAAAAATGTTTGGAAGATTTCGACAAATGCCCAAAATCGGGGAAAAGATTGCCAAAATCGGAAAAGCAAATACCGGAAAAATTTTCAAATTGTTCTTTGGCAAATCCCGAGTAATTGGAAGAATAAACATGCAAAAAACTGTTGCCTGAGCGAATCATCATGATTGCAATTTCCGCTTCGCATGAATTTTTCAATAAATCGAATATTCCATGAACGACAGTATCCAAAGAATGCGCTTCTCCCGACAACTCGGCAAGCAAACCGACAATGGTTGTCTGGAAAAGTTTGTTGTCCAAAAGATTGTTTGTAATTTCTATGATGGAATCGTTGTTTATTTTTTTGCTTTCTTTTTCTATCGCGCCAAAATCAATATCCTGTTTGGAAGACAGTAATTTTGTCACTTCCCTTACAAGAGGTTCAATATTGTCGGGAGTTTTTTCGATATAATAATCGGCTCCCGCCTGGGCTCCCCAGAATTTGTCTTTTGTTTCTTCCAAAGACGTAAACATGACAACAGGAATGTTTTTTGTGTTCTTGCGCGACTTTAAAAGGCGCGTAACCTGGTATCCCTTGAACAGGGGCATTTCAATGTCGGTTATTATCAAATGCGGCAAAAACGAATAGACTTTTTTTATTCCTTCAAAACCGTTAACGGCCCTTTCCAATAAGAAACCGGAAGTGCCAAAAGCTTCGAACAGCATATCGGAAAAAATATCGGAATCTTCCAATATTAAAATTCTTTTTTGCATGTCAGGCATTTTTTTCTCCGATTAACTCGTTTACCGTTTCAAGGAGATTCTGATTGTTAAACGAATTCTTCAAGATATAACGGGAAGCGCCCAGTTTGTACGCTTTTGCCTTGTCTTCTTCGTTCGCGTTGGATGAAATTACAATAACGGGAATCCCGGAAAGCGAATCGTTCTTTTTTAAATTTTCTATAAACATAAAGCCGTCCATAACAGGCATGTTAAGGTCGGTGCAAATAAGGTCATAATGTTTTTGCTTTGCGGCTTTTAATCCCTGCGAGCCGTCTTCTGCGGTGTCGACAATAAAACCTTCCGACATCAATATTTCTCTTTCTATTTCCCTTGTAGGGAGAGAATCGTCGACTACAAGTATCGATTTTTTCTGTTTTTCGAATTCTGCGCTTCGTTTTTTTATTTCGATGGATTTTATGCGTTTTGCCATTTTTAAGACAGTGGGAATATGAAGAACGCTCGCCATTTCGTAATCTTCGTTAAGAACAATACCGGAAAAAACGGGCATGCTTTCCATAAAGGCGGGCATGTTTTTCAATATGACGGATCTCATGCTGTCGATATTGTCAACCGCAATTGCGGCAATATCGTCATAAGACCTGATAATTGCAACAAAAAAAATATCATTGAATTGAATCGCATCCGTTTTTATGTTTAACACCTGATTCAGGAAAAACAGTTTTATTATTCTGTCATTGTACCTTATTTCCGGTCTGTCCACCACGGTTATGATATTTTCGCGGTTAAGAAGCAAAACGTTGTCGACAAAATTCGAGGGAATTATGAATTTCAACCCTCCGCATTCTACGGGGAATCCCGTTAAGGCGGCAATGGAGAGCGGAACGGTTATTGTAAATGTTGTGCCTTCCATAAAATAACTTTCCACCACAATGCTTCCCTTAAGGGATTCGACAGTTTCGCGCACAACATCCATTCCAACGCCTCTGCCGGAAACATTGCTTACGTTTCCCGAAGTTGAAAAACCGCTTTGGAAAATAAAATTGGTAAGGTCTTCCTTTGACAGAAGATCGGCGGCTCCCTGGGAAACATACCCGTCTTTCACCGCTTTTTTTCTGATTCTTTCAACATCAATTCCGCGTCCGTCATCTGAAATGAAAATTTTCATGCTGCCGCTCTCTCTTGAGCAGACAATTGAAAGCTTCCCCGTTTCGTTTTTTCCGCACGACTTTCTTTCTTCCGGGGTTTCAATACCGTGATCCACGGCATTTCTGACCATATGCAAAAAAACGTCCGACATTGCTTCTATTATGTTTTTGTCTATTTCGTTTTCGTTGCCTTCAATCGAAAGATGCACCTTTTTTCCCAATTCTTCGGACAGTTCGAAAACATAGCGCGGGTAACTGTCAAAAATCACGGACATTGGAAGAGTGCGAAGGGATATTACGCTGTCATGCGCTCCCCTTATGCTTGTACCCGCGTCAATGGAATAGTTTTTCAACGACGAATTGAGCCGTTCGCAAAGACGTTCAAGTTTTCTGTAATTGGAAGTAACGGCAAAATCGTGTTTTGTCAAATCTTTTATGGACTTGTAAAATTCTTTTATTTGTTTGGAAAGTTCGGCGCCGCTTTGAGACAGGCTTTTTGCCGATATTTCCAAAGCCTGCAAAGACGCGATACTTTTGATAATGCCGTCAATTTTTTCGAGTGACAAACGGATTGTTTCCGATTTTGAATCTTTGCGTTTTTTTGTCTCTTCGCCGCTTTCTTGCTGCGTATTTGTCTTATCGTTGTCCGGAATTTCAAAATCGTCGTTTGCGGCAAGAAGCGTAAGGTTTTTTACATGATCGTTTATGTCAATTGCGTCTTCTTTTTCCTGCCGTATTGCGGCAAATCCCTTTTTCAGCAAATCCAAAGACGATAAAACCAGTTTGACCGCGTTTTCGGACATTCCAATGCGCTGTTCCCTGAGAGAGCCAAAAACGCTTTCAAGAGCGTGACTTAATTCTTCGATTCGCCTGAACTCAAGCATGCGGGATGAACCTTTAAGCGTATGAAGCGCGCGAAGCAGGGTGGCAAGATCGTCCTCTACCGATACGCCGTCTTTAATGTCAAAGACAAGAGATTCGACCAGGGCTGTGTTGTCAAGTCCTTCGTCAATATATTTCTTAATATATTTTTCTTTGTCTATTGCCATAATTTTTTCGTTTTAAACGCCGCCTTCATTTTTGGTTTCATCCTTATCTGTCAGCAATTCGCCCAATTCCCCGGTCAATTGCACAAGATCCTGCGCAGAGCCTGTTGCAATTCTTGTTGATTGGATAAAATTGGTCAAACCTTTTGAAATGTCGGCTATCGCAATGTTGATTTGTTCCGACGATTTTTGCTGTTTTTGGGTTGATATCGTTATGGTTTGCGCCCGGTTTGCCGTTATTTCGGCTCCGCTTCTTATCTCTGTGAATATTTCTTCCAGTTCCCTGATAAGGTTGTTTCCTTCAGTTATTTTTTCCGCCGATTCCTCGCTTGCAACAATCAGGGATGACGACGAACCTTGAATTTCCTCGACATTTTCGCGTATCTGTTTTGTAAGCGAAGAAATATCGTCTGCAAGACGGTTTACCTCGCTTGCAACAACAGAAAAACGTTTTCCCTTGTCTCCCGCGCTTGCCGCTTCCAAAGCCGCGTTAAACGCAATCACTTTGGTTTGATCCGTAATTGTATTGATGTTTTTTACAATATCGCGAATTTTTGAAATCTTGTTTCCAAGCGACACAATTCCCGAAATCAGTCCGTCATTTTTCATTTTTATGTCTTCAAGCTGATCCACATTGCGTCCAAGAACGGTAAAACCGTGAATGACATCATTTTCCATTTTTGACACAATGGAAGCGACGCTGGAAGTTTTTTCCGCTATGTCTCCCGCGATCCCCGTATTTTCGCCTATTGTAGCCTCGATTTCCTGAATGCTTGCAGCCTGACTGTTCGCGGTGGAAAATATTTCTTTAGATGAAAGAAATATTTCATCGGTGGATTTTTGAATTGTTTTTGCCATGTTTCTTGTCTGTTCCACCGTTCTGGAAGCGGCTTCGGTTGCCGAGATTTGCGTGTTTATCATGTTGTTAAAAAGGGAAAAGTGCCTTTTGCAGGCAAAACCGGTAATTGCGCCCGTTACGACCATTGCCATTACGCGAAATGTTTCGTTAAAGACGGGAAACCGCACGTTCATGGTTTCGTTTTCCAAAATGAAAAAGTAAGGCAAATCCAAATGCTTTTCGTTTATGATAACAACAGACAAGTAGCATAAACCCGCAAAAACGCCCGAAAAATACGCGCATCTTACGCTGTACCTGAATGCGCCAACCATTATCAAAACAAGGAAAAAAAGCGCCCATGTGGAAAGATATGAAATTGCGGGCGCAATCAGGGGATATGTGCAGCCAATCCAGATACTTGCAGAATGAATTGTCATGTCAATTATAACGCATATGTATTTAAATGAGGAATGGACATAAGTTTTTTTGGAAAGGTAAAAATGGATGAAAATTGAATAAACAAAAAACAAACAGCAGCAAAAATAGGCCTGAGGCGGAAAATGGCTTTCTCCGTTCATAACTCTGGAAAACGAGATTAAAGGCACGCTTGCCAGGAATATAATTGCAAGAACCATGCGGATTTTGCAAATTATCTTTTCTCCGTTAAATTCGTCAATTTTTATCAATTGGCGAATTTCGTTTTCAGTCATAATTATCCCCTGTCCGTTATATGATACTGTCCAAGAGTGTCATTGAACTCTTCCGCCATTTTCTTGAGTTTTTCCGTTGTTTTTGAAGTTAAGGCCGTTGCGCTTACAAACTGGTTTACGCCTGTCGATATTTCCTTTAACGCGGAAAAAACCTGGGCGGAAGCGTATTCCTGCTGTTTGCTGAGGTTTGAAATTTGCGCAGACCTTATGGCAACATTCTCGGACGCTTCGACAATATGTTCAAAAACCTTTTTCTGCTCGACCATTTTGTTGTAACCGGAATCTATGGTATGAGTTCCGCTGTTTGCTTCGGTTAACAGCGTTTGCGCAGCCTCGTTTACTTCCTGAATCCGTTCTTTTATTTCGGAAGCGGATTCGACAACATTGTCCGCAAAACGCCTGATTTCTCCCGCTACAACAGAGAATCTCGCGCCGGCTTCGCCTGAAGAAGACGCTTCCAAAGCGGCGTTAAATGCTATCAATTTTGTATGATCCGCGATTGTGTCAATAAGGGCTATGGATTCGTCGATTCTTGAAAGCATCTCGGCAAGATTTTTTATTATTTCGATGGTTTTGGCGTTTTGATTTCTTATGTCAAGCATCATGCCTTCGTTATAATCGCGGAGATCGGCGCCTCTTTTGCTAAGTTCCATTGTTTGCGCCGCAAGCTCTGCAACTTCGGTTGTTTTTTCCGATGCCTGCGAGGAAAGCGTCTTGTTGTTTTCCATTGTGCTTACAATTTCGGATACGCTTGCCGATTGTTCGTTTGCCGTTGCGGTTATTTCCAGCGTATTGGACGTAATTTCGGTTATTGCGGTTGTTACCATGTTGGCGCTTTCGTTAAAAGAAGAAAATGTAGAGTTGAGTTTTTGGATGAATTCATTCAATTCTATCATAAAATGACCGAACTCATCCGTAGAAAGCGTATCAATGTTTACCGCAAGATCGTAATAATACAATTTCTCAAAAATGCCAAGCATGTTTTTTTTTGATTTTTTCAAATTCAACGAAGTTAAAACGGAAATCAGGATTCCAAAAAACACCGCAATGACACAGACAACCAAAAGCGCCATGTTGCCGCCAACAAGGAAAAACCAAATATTAACGGAAAGAAGCAATAAAAACAGAAATGAAATTACCGCAAGTTTGGAAGAAATTCCCATATTGTTGAAAAACCGGGAAACATTGCCTAAAAAACTCTCCATATGTCGCCTCTCTTATACAAGCTTTTTCTCCAAAATTCTTCTGAAATAGTCGGGAGAAAAACCTCCCAAGAAACATTCGTAATTCAATTTTGATTCCGGCTCAAGACTTTGACAAAGCTCTATGCTCTCAATTGTTTTTTTTACCTTGTATTCAAATCTTGTCTGATTTCCCTCGGAAGAAAGAATTGCAATTCTGTAATATGCAGGCCAAAAATATTTGTCTTTTATTGCAGCCTCATGGTAGGAACTTTCGGCATCTTCCGCATTGCCGAGCAAAAACAAGATTTCTCCGCGCAGAAATCTTGTAAAGGCTCCCGAATTGTTTTTTTCCAGATATTCTATAATTTTTGACGCATTGTTAAAATCCCTGATGTTAAGCAGATGAATCGCGCAAGCGCAGATGCGTCCGCCCGAAAACTGCGATAAATCCCTGGTGCCCAAAGAATTCAAAACTTCAACCGAATTGGGTTTGCCTTCGTCGGTTTTTAATATTTCGCAAATTTCTTCGCATTTGACCGTTATCTCATTGTGTTTTGGCAATAATTTGCGATGATGCCTTTCCGCATTCAGTGGAAGAAGCAACGAATTTTTTTTCTTGTGCGCAACCGGGCTTTTTAAAATAATGTTTTCCTGCGAATCGGAAGGATTGATTTTTTGAAAATAAAAAACATCACGGGAAAACCTGTTTGCAAGAAGAGGGTGTTTTACGGAAGAAGTTTCGGATGCGCCCAAAAACAAAAGCCCTGACGGCATAAGGGATTCTGCAAGATTGTTTATGACAGAAAGCCTGTTTTTGGAAGAAAAATAAATAAGAGAGTTCCTGAAAAAAATAATATCGTATTGCTTGTCAAGTCCGCGCATGATGTTATGGGGAAAAAATCTCACCTTTCTTCTAATATTTTGCGTAACGATATGTTCGTTTCCTTCGAAAATAAGATAGGAATCCATTATATGCCTGAATGAAGAGCCGTCTGCGCGAAGGGTGTTTGACGTATAACGGGCGTTTTTTGCAATTTCTATTGCGTTTGAGTTTACGTCAAAAGCGTCAACTGCAAAATCAAAATCAAGCCCGTTTCTTGCATAATAATCCAGGAGCATGGCGATACTGTACGCTTCGCAGCCTGTGGATACGGCAGCGGAGCATATTTGAACGGGGCGTCCCAATTTGGACAGTTCCGGCAAAAGCTGCGCCAACAATTCAAATTGGGAACTTTCACGGAAAAAATAAGTTTCGTTTACGGTCAAAAAATTGGAAATTTCGAATATCTGTTCGCGCGATGTCAGCAAATATTCATATGCGGCGGGATTTTCCACAAAAGAAGATTTGCATGTTTCTTCCAGGTAATTGTTCAAATTTCTCAAAGCTTCGTATCCCGATTTGATTCCAAGGATATGTTCGATTCTGTAATACAAAAACAGCAAAGCGGCGTCGGATAACACTTCTGCGGGAACATCGGATGGAATTTCCGCAATATTCCCAAGCTCGTTTTTGCCGTTGGACATTGTCAGGATTCTCCTCCCGTAAGCTCCAACAGTTTGTTTGAAATTTCATTTAACGGCAAAATCATGTCCACGCATCCTGTTTCAACTGCCGCTTGAGGCATTCCGTATATCATGGAAGACGCTTCATCCTGGGCAATTGTAATTCCGCCCGCCTCTTTTACAATGCGCGTGCCCTGCGCTCCGTCTTCGCCCATACCCGTAAGAACCACGCTGACAAGCGAATTTCCGTATTGCGCAGCGGCGCTTTTGAACAAAAGATCGGCGGACGGTTTTTGATTGTTCACAGGTTCGCTGTTTTCAAACGCAATTCCGCCAGCTCCGATTGTCAGGTGTTTGTCGGTTGGAGCGACATATACGTTTCCCTTGGAAGGAAAAATTCCTTCTTGTGCAAGTTGGATTTTTAACTGCGAATATCCGTCAAGCCACTGGACAAATCCCCTGTCAAAACCCGACGTGTTATGCTGAACAAGCAAAATGGGAACCGGAAATTTTGCCGAAAGACCGGAAGCCAACTGACAAAGAGCCATTGGACCTCCCGTTGACGAAGCTATTACAACGCAATTTATTTTTCGCGGCGTTTGTATTGTCTGTTTTATCGCTTCATGATGCGAGGCAGCCTTGTTTTTTATGTTTATGATTTGTTTTAACGTATTGAAAATCCCGCTTCTTTGCCTGTCTGTCATCTGTGAAGTGAAAATATCCTTTGCAAAAAATTCATGCGCGCCTTTGACAGTTGCGTCATAAGCCATCTTTGCGGTATCGTGGGTGCTGATTACAACTATTCCGCAGGAACTGAACTTTCTTATCTCCACGATGGAATCAAGTCCGTTCATCACGGGCATTTCGATATCCATGGTGACAAGATCGGGATTGTGCTGTTTTGCCTTTTCGACGGCATCCCGTCCGTTTTCCGCTTCGTCGGCAATTTCAAAAGATCCTTCGCTCTCAAGAAAATCCCTTAGAATCGAGCGAACAAGAGGACTATCGTCCACGATTAGTGTTTTAATCATAAAATTTCCCTTTTTATGTTTTGAACCAACTGTTCAGGATTAAGCAGGAGAATCAATTTTCCCGCGCCGATACTGTAAAACATTCCCGAAAAGACGGAAGAAAATTGAAAAACGCCAAGACTTTTCGGAACAGGAAAAAATTTATCCGCCGGAATGTCCTTTTCCCTTTCAATTTCCGTTGACAAAAGAATCATTCTGTCTTCGATTTGGTCAGAGTCGGGGTTTTGGCCTTTAAGAATGATTCCGTGATGTATTGACAAATCGTTGCAGCAGAAAAGATTTGAAAGGGAAATATAGGTGTTTCGTTTTTCATGATCATAATGAATTTTTTCGTTTGAATTGTCGCGGTGCAAAAAAATCGACGATACGCAATCAATCGGTATTGCAAGAGAAAAACTTCTGTAAGAACAAATAAAAACTCTCATTATGATATTTCCTGCGTAACTTTTCCCAAAATGCGATGAATGTCCAGCACAAAAACATTTTCTTCGTTCCAGACAAAAGATGCGACAACAGAATCTGTCAATTCAAAATTGTCGGCGTTTCTTTCCATTATAGTTATGTCATGCGGCCTTTTTTCGGCAATACCGGAAATGTCGTCTATCAATATTGCGATTCTGTCAATTTCATCCTTAAAAATGATTATCTTTTTGCGGGGACACGGCGTTTGGTAAAACAGGATGCCGATGTCGAATAACGCATAGGGAACGGAATACCTGTTTACAACGCCAAGCACATAAGGAGGCAAAAGGGGCAAAGGATAAACTGTGTCAAAGAGCGCTATTTCCCCTATAAGACGGGACGGGAAACTGTACAATTTGCCCATTATGGAAAAAACAAGGAATTTTTCGCAATTTTCGTCTTCGGGCGCTTCTTCCATAAGCTCAAGCATTTCTGCCGAATCTGACATTAAATCCTCTCTTTATAGGGGATTATATCATCAATACAGGAAGTTTTCCATGTCTAAAACAATATTATTTAAATCTGCAAAGCAGGTTTTGGTATTTGGGAGGGCGTGCAAAAAAATCTGCCCGTAGGTCTTCCTTAAAAGCCGTCCGTCAAGGACTGCAACCACGCCCGAATCCGCGCTTCGCCGCATTAAACGCCCGAACCCCTGCTTGAACTTCATCACAGCCTGCGGAAGGGACATCTCCATAAAGGGATTTCCCCCTCTTTTTTGAACAGCTTCCCTTCGCGCTTCAAAAACAGGGTCGCCCGGCGTTCTGAAGGGCAGGCGGCAGATGATTACAAGGCGAAGGGTGTCGCCCGGCGCATCAACCCCTTCCCAGAACGAGTCGGTGGCAAAAAGGCACGATTGCGTATCGGAAAGAAAATCCTTTAAAAGGCGTGTCCTGTCGTCATCTCCCTGTTTAAGGCAGCGTATCCCAAGAGAGGCAAGCTCGTCCTTTGCCGCATTGTAAGCCTCTGTCAGAGATTTGTACGAGGTAAAAAGAACAAGCGCAGAACCTCCCGAAGCTGCCGCCAGCTTGCACGCCGCCAAATTGACAAACTCCTGATACCCGTTTTCGTCGGGAAGAGGCGCATCTTTGGGAGAGGCAAGAAGCACCGCGCTTGAATAGGGAAAAGGGGACAAAAAACATCCCGACAGGGGTTTTCTTTTTTCGATTGCGCCTATGCCGCACTGGCTTTCCCAATATGAAAAATTGCCGTCTATCGCCAAAGTGGCGGATACGCAAATCACCGTTTTGTTGGGGGCAAAAACGCTGTCCCTTAAAATTGGAGCCATGTCCAAAGGCGTTTTCGTAAAATGCACAGCGCTCGTATTACGCGACGATTCTTTGGGAGAATTTATTCTTTCCATGTATAAAATGTCGTTTTCGTGTTTTTGGTATTTTATGAATACATTGCAGATTTCCGCGATGCTTTCCAGTCTTCTTACGATTGTTTTTGTTTCCCAGACATTCGGGTTTTCTTCGCGTTCGTCATCTTCATCTTTTTTTCCCGAAGAAGAAGTTTGCCCTTCTATTTGTTCCGTTACATCCCTGATCATATTGGTCAATTCCAATATTTTTTTTCTTAAATCTTTTAACTTTGGAAAAAGATTTTTTTTAAGGAACGATTCGTCAACGGAAGGAGAGAGCCTGAAAATTCCTTCCGTTCCGCAAATTTCCAATGCTTCATCGTCAAGGTCTTCCGCGCAGATTCGCACTTTTTGAACTGTATCCGCCAATGTATCCAACGGGTCTTCATTGGACGGCAGCATCGCGCACAGTCTTGCAAGTAGCCCCTGAATGTTCCCCCTTCGTTTGCTGTAAAGCCGGCCTAGCTGCCTGAAAATTCCAGTGCGCGCAAATTCGGACGAAAAAAACGAAGAAGACGCGTTTTCGATTGTGTGCGCTTCGTCTATTATCAACCTGTTAAAAGGCGGAAGAACAACCGCGCTTTCGTAACCCGCTCCCTGAAACCTTGCAGCCAAATCGGCAAAAAGCAAATGATGATTTACTACGATAATGTGCGCGTTGTTAGCTTCCCTTCTGAGGGCGAGGGTAAAACAATTTGCCCTGTACGGACAATGATTTCCCATGCAAAGATCCGACTCGGAACAAACCGACGACCAAAGCGAATCGGAAGGTTTGAAAGTAAGCTCGGATTTGTCGCCTGTTTTTGAAGTCTTTGCCCAATTTGTGATATTTTTCAATTCGTCATTGTCGTAATCAAAAAGGGGCGGCTCTTTGAAAATGTCGTTAAGGCGACGAAAACAAAGATAATTTCCCCTGCCTTTCATGATAACAGATTTTATTCTAACATTTCCCATCGAACTTGCGACAAGAGGAATGTCCTTTTCGTATAATTGCTGCTGAAGCGTAATAGTAGCGGTGGAAATTACAACCTTTTCCTTATTTAAAAGAGCGTAATGCATCGCGGGTAACAGATATGCAAATGATTTTCCAACGCCTGTTCCCGCTTCTGCCATGACAAGCGCGTCTTCGTTAAACCCGCGTATTATCAAAGAGAGAAGGTCCAATTGGGATTTTCGCGGTTCGTAGGAAGGGAGAAGTTTTGCGACAGAACCGTCTTCACATAACGACGAAATTATTTCGTCGTTATCCAGTAATGCTTTTGTACCCATTTATTTATCGCTGTTCAATGCCAAAAGAGCCATTACCTTTGCATCTCCGATTATGTTGTCCAAAAGCGCGTATTCATTCGGCTGATGCAGCGTTTTTTGGGTCTTTGTCCACACCACGCAGTCAATTCCGATGTTTCTAAGATACGCAGCCATTGTGCCGCCGCCAATTCCTACAGGACGCGGATTTACGCCGTAAACTTCAGTAATTGCCTTTCCGATATTTTTGACAATCGGCGCATTTGCGTCCGTCGGCTTCGACTGCATAAGCTGGGGCAGGGTACAGTCAATTGTTACGCGATATTTTTTTTCAACTTCCGCCTTGATTCTGTCAATCTCTGCAAGAATCGAATCGGAAGAATAGCGCGGAAGAACCCTCATGTCCATGTAAAAAACGTCTTCGCCGGGGATTGTATTTATGTTTGGAACATTTGCCTCTTTTTTTGTCGGTTCAAAAGTGGAGTAGTCGGGATCGAACATTTTATCGCGCTCGTTGAATTTTTGCGAAAGTCCAAAATGAAGTTTTACCGCCAAATCGCTTCCCGCCAAAAACGCATTGTTTCCCAAGTCAGGCATCGAGCCGTGCGTTTGCTCTCCGTGAACCGTAAATTTAGCCCAAATAATGGTTTTTTCTGCAACTTCGATATATTCGCCGTCGGGATCTCCTCCATCCGGAATCAAGACCATGTCGTTTTTCCCAAAAAGGTCGGGATGATTTTTTACAAGCCAATCGATTCCGTAGGCGGAACCCACTTCTTCGTCGGATGCGAACAATAGTTTTATTGTACGCAAAGGCTTTAAACCCTGTTCCGTAAATGCAAGAGCCGCCAAAACGGAAGAAACAATTCCCTGCTGATTGTCCTCAACGCCGCGCCCGATAATTCTTGCTCCGGGTTTGTCGTCCTTATAAACAACTGTCCACGGGTCATTATCCCAGAGCTTTTCTTCGCCGGGCGGCACAACGTCCAAATGGCTCATTATCCAAAGACAACCTTCGTTTTCGCCCAAAGTGCCGTTAATGGTGGCGACTAAATTCGGACGTATTCCGCCCTTGGCGCGAGAATCGGAAGCGTCATACCTGTCAAGTTTCGTGATGCCGTGCGCGTGAAGCCACTTCTCAAGAAAAACGCATTTGTCAATTTCGCCTTCGCCGTCGGATTCGGGAGATACTGCAGGGCGTTTTGTAAGTTCCGTTTCAAGTTCGACAGCCATATCGGATGAATTTTCAAGCCATGAAAACAGTTTTTCTTTCATAATCAATCCTAAAATGCGGGTTTTTATTTTGCCTTTTCAAGCTCTGAGGCAATTATACTCCACTCATGGGTTTTTGTCTCAATGTCGGATACGCACTTGTCAAGTTTTTGCTTGACTTCTTTTGCCTTTTCTCCGTTTGAATAAATGTCCGGGCGCGAAAGATCTTCTTCCAAAGAAGATTTTTTGATTTCAAGCTCTTCCATTTCTTTTAGTATTTGCGCTTCCTGTCTTTCCAATCTGCGTATTGCAGTTTGTTTTTCCTTGTCAATAAACCTTTTTTGTTCGTTGGTTATAACGCTTTTGCTTTCGTTTTTGTTTTTTTCCGCTTCCCTGTTTTTCATTTCCGTTTCTGCGCCTGAAATTCTTTCAAGGTAATAGGCATAATTTCCGTAGTATATAATTGCGTTTGAAGAAGAGGATTCCTTGTGTTCATTTGTTTTTAGCTCCAAAACTTTTGTCGAAAGCTCTTCCATAAAAGATCTGTCGTGCGAAACAAAAATAATCGTTCCTTCGAATTTTTTTAGCGCGTCCAAAAGTATGTCTTTGGAATGCAAATCAAGATGATTGGTCGGTTCGTCCAAAATCAAAAGGTTCATCGGTTTTAAAAACATTTTTAAAAGGGCAAGGCGGCTTTTTTCTCCGCCCGAAAGAACCGAAACGCTTTTGTAAACATCGTCTCCCCTGAACAAAAACGCGCCAAGCATATCGCGTATTTTCGGAATAAGGTTTGTGGGCGCTTCTTCCTCCAGGTATTCAAGAACTGTAAGGGTGGAGTTCATCGATTCTGCCGCATCCTGCGAAAAATAACCTGCGCAAATTCCGCTTCCGAATTTTACGGAGCCTTCAAAATTGTCGTCTTTCCCTGCGATTATGCGAAGCAAGGTGGTTTTGCCGGCTCCGTTTGGGCCTGCAACAACAAGACGTTCCTTTGCGTCAAGGCAAAGGTCAAGACCCGATAAAACTTTTCTTTGCGCATAACTTTTCCCGATACCTTCAAGCGTTAAGGCAATGTTTCCGCTGTGCGGCGGCGAAGGAAAACCGATATTTATTTTTTTAAACGATTCGGGGATTTCAACAATCTCCATTTTTTCCAAACGCTTGATCATTTCCTGCGCAAAAGCCGCTTTGCTTGCCTTGTATCTGAATTTTCTTATAAGGTTTTCCGTTTTTGCAATTTCTTCCTGCTGTTCCTTGTAGCGCTTTATAAGACCTTCAAGTTCGATTTGACGCGTCTTTTCGTAAGAAGTGTAATTGCCGGCAAAGCGCCTTAAATTGCCTCCAAAAAGTTCATAAACTTCGTTTACGCAAAAGTCCAAAAAATATCTGTCGTGGCTTACCAAAAGATACCCGCCCTTAAAATCTTTCAGCCATATCTCAAGCCAGTTCCTTGCTTCTATATCAAGATAATTTGTAGGTTCGTCCAATAAAAGAATGTCGGGTTTTTCCAAGAGAACTTTTGCAAGCGCGATTCTCATCTGCCAGCCGCCCGAAAACTCTCCTGCGTCGCGGTTAAAATCCTTTATGGTAAAACCAAGACCGCAAAGTACGGAAGATATTTCGCCTTCCCTTCTGTAATAGCCGCTTTCTTCGATTTGTTCCTGCAAAGAATGATGCTCTTGCAAGAGAGCGGCAGTTGAAGCGTCATCGCTCTTTGCGTTTTGCAATAGGTCTCCGGTTTTTTGCATGCGTTCTATCAAACCGTGAACAAAAGAAAATGCGCTTTCCGTTTCATCGCGAAGAGTTTTTCCGTTATGAATTATTCCCGATTGCGGAAGATATGAAATGCGCGCATCGCGCTGCACCGCGCGATCTCCTGCATCGGCGTTCATTTTGCCCGCGATTATTTTCATCAATGTTGATTTGCCGCTTCCGTTTGCGCCTGTCAGACACGACCTTGAGCCTGCGGCAAGTCGAAGGGAAACGTCCTTTAGAATATCCCTGTCGCCGAAACTAAGGCTTATGCGGGAAAACTGTACAAAGGACATTTTTATTCCGAGGTGTCTTTAAAGAAATATAGAACCATGGGAGATGTGGAACGGCGCATAACGGTATTGTCGTCTATTCCGACATTGGGAACAACTTCCATGCGAAGTCCCTGATTGTCGATGGCGTACATGAAATTGAGGGTATTGTTGCTTCTTATGTCGGTAAATTGCATTGTAAACGCGCCGTTAAAATGATCCTCATAACCTGGCGCAATGAAAAGATCCATGTTGATTCTTCCGCTTCCCTTTGTGGATGCCGGAATCAACTGCGGAACCAACAAATCATAATTCGTCCATGTAAAATCGCCCGTCTGAAGCAATGTAATCGTTCCGTAATTATTGCTTGTAAAAACGGGTCCCTGCGAATAAAGGGATTGATACTGGGCTTCCCTTCTTAATGTTTCCTGTTGAATAAGATCGTTTATGTCCGATGTCAGCGTGACAAACATCAGGTTGCGCCTGATTCCGCTTGGATCGGTAAATTGTACCTGAAGCGTCGTATTCGAGCGAAGAGCCATTGTCAAATTGGTGCCGTCAAACCGCCATGTAAGTTCGCCGCTTGGAAGAATTCTTTGAAAATTAAAATTTCTTTCAATGTCAGGAAGAATAACGCGCGCAATGCCTGTTTCGTATCCCGGCTCGAAGCGGTATTTTTTTTCCATTTCCCGAATGTTGATGCGTCTTGTATTTACCATCTGCGCATAAGAGTCGGTGAACCATTCCTTGGAAAGGACTTGATCAAGCTCTGGATCGCGTATATCCCTTGATATGGCGGATTCGCTGTTAACGGAACCTTCCATGTTGTCGAAAATTCTCAGCCTGTACGAAAAGCAATAACCCCTGACACCGTCATGTGTCATTACCTTGTACCAGTTGCCGGGAAGCGGATCGCCCGATGCTCCGACAGGCGCAATGCCTCTTGCAATCCCCAGAATTTTAATTATCTCTCCAAGCCTTAAACGGTAAATTTGACGGGCATTATTGTCCGCATTGTCGCGAATGGGAAGCCTGTCCTGCAGGTTCTCCGCATAGGCTGTTGCATACTCGGAAAAACCGCTTGCCCATTTGGAAGCCGCTCTTCTTGTATTGAAAAATTCAAGCTGGCTTAACGGGACTTCTATCTTGTAATCCCTGTCCGTTCTTGTGGATTCCGGAATACCGACAACCCATAACTGCTGTATGTTGGATTTCAGGTAAACCGGAAGCACAGTGCCGGAATCGACATGCGGATCATCGCTTGACCACAATAAAACGCCGTATCCTATCCTTGAACACGACCAAAAAACCGCGGATGCAAGAGTAATTAGAAGTAACAAACAGGTTTTTTTAATAAACAAACTCCCGTTTATTCGACAACAGCAATAATGTCTGCCATTTTAAGGACAAGATGTTCTTCTCCGTCAATTTTGATCTGGGTTCCCGCATATTTGTCGTACATAACCTTATCGCCGATTTTTACAGTGACAGGTTCCTTTTCCGTACCAGGTCCAATCGCAGTAACTGTTCCCGCCTGCGTTTTTTCCTGAGCTGTATCGGGAATGATGATTCCCCCTGCGGTTTTGGCTTCATTTTTTTCGAGTTTAACCACGACCCGGTCTTGTAAGGGCCTAATTTTCATTGTAATCCTCCGTAACAAATAAATAATGTCTTCATGATATAAAAACCGCCTGCTTTCGTCAAGACAGGTTCTACCGCGAAAGCCTGTCAAACTCGAGTTTTGCACCTACATTGGCGCTGTCAAGCTCCACGGCGCGCAAGTATGCCTGTCTTGCATCCTGAGGGCGTGAAAGGGCAGTGTAACACCTTGCCATGCGGGACATGATTCGGGATGCATTTCTGTTGTCCTGCGCCAGTTCAAAAGCCCTTTCGTATTGTTCAATGGCGCGCGCAGGCAAACTCATGTTTTCCAGAACACGCCCAAGATTCGCATGCAAAGACCAGTCTCTGTCTGCTTCCGGGACAGACCTGAAAAGTCTCTCGGCATTTTCAAGGTTGCCGTCCAGCATGTTTTGAATCGCCCTGTATTCGTCTATCCAAGGAGCGCTTATTTGCATCAAATTCATCCGATCCAGAAGGATCCTGGTATCGTTAAAATATCTCTTGAAAAACAAATGCCAAAATGCCCATTTGTACAGATCTTCGTTTCTTTCGTGCCTGTCAAGCAAAAGCCACGTTTCCGATATTTGCCGATCCGGATGAAGGCTTCGCGAATGTCGTCTGACGATTTCCAAGTCGATATACGGAAAATCTTCCGGCATCAGACTTGTGCTTGTTCTTAACAATCGAAGCGCATCTTGATATTCCATCAGACGGCTGTATCGGATAAGCGCAAACTGACGGCTGTTTTTATTGGAAACGGATTCAAGATTGACAAGTTTTTCCAAAAACGGCAACGCTTCATCATCGTCGCTTGCGCTCACCGCCAAATTGTAAAGGCTTGTCTCATTGTTGTCCTGAGCGAGAATATTCCAGATGGAAGCCGCCATTTGCGCATATCCGCCAAGGTACAATGCGTCCGCCTGACGAATCGTCGAATATTCGTCGTTCAGCATGGAAAAAATTTCCGCGCTTCTCAAAAGGTCGCCAAAGTCATAAAGAAACTCCGCGCAAAAACGAAGCGTGTTTGCGGAGGGGGAGACCAAATTCAAAAAATCCTGAATGTCCGCGGATGCGCCGTAAACATCGCCGCGCAATGTTTTTAACAATGCAAAATTAAGGCTAATGTCCTGCGTGCCGTCAGTAAAAATGTTTTCAGGCAGCAAAAGCGCCGTCTCCGGGTTTTTAAAATCGCCAAGCAGAATATGAATGCTTAACGCAATATCGTTAAACGAAGGATCCGTAATGTTCAAAAGCCAGATTCTTAATTTTTCTTCTGTCTCCCTTGTAATTGCGGCATTTTTTATAAGGTCTGCCGCTGCAATCATCACAATCGGCTGCGATAACGGATATGCAACAAGCGCCTTTTCAATTGTCGAGCGGTAATGCGAAATCAATGAAGGGCTTAACGAAGCGATTGCTCTTCTTCTTTTTAAAATGGAAAGCCATGATTCAACGCCGACAGCCCTGTTTTCCATTTTGTCCAAAAGCGAACCCAATCTGTCAATTTCCCTGTCAGTGCGATAAATGTCGGAAAAATCCGCGTCAAACTCGCGAAGGAGCCTGTTAAAACTGTCCTGCTGCCTTGTCAAAGCGTCGGTTCCCCTGCGATCCATTATAAAAAAAACTGTTAAAACGCATCCTGCAAGAACAAGCAGAATCAGTCCGGCAAGAAGCGTTATGCGCAACTGTTTCATGAGTCGCCTTTTCTTTCGACCGTTTTTCGTATGTTGTCAAGAACGCCGTTAATGAATTTAAACGAATCGTCCGCGCCATATTCCATGCAAATGCCTATCGCTTCGTCAATGACAATGGAAGGGGGAAAATCGTTCTGATACATTAATGAAAAAACGGAAATTCTCAAGATCGCCAAATCGACGCGGTTCAGGCGCGAAATGTCCCAATTGACAAGATGATCCCTGATTGTTTTATCGATACTTTCAATGTTTTCGACGGTACCTGCAACGATCAACCGCGAAAAAGCCGCCATCGATTCGTCAAGTTTTTTTAATTTTTCCTCTTCCAGCCAATCGAAACGCGATAGTTCCTCAACGGAAACGCGGTTTGATTCCCAAAAGTAAAGAGCCTGAAAAGCAAGTATTCGGCCTTTTCGCCTGGATGCCATTCACAAGACCTGTTACCAGTTTATGTTGTTTTCGAACACCTGAAAACTTCTTCCCGTTCTGAGTTCGGAAACAAGTTCCTGGCTTGCCTGCGCCAATATTGCCTGTTGTCTTTGGCTTAACAGCATCTGACCGATGTAATCCCTAACCGTAATTCTTGTTCCAAGCTGCAAAATGTCGGTTAATTCAAGCTGCCTGGAAGCGTAATTTTCCGTTACTTTTATTATCTGAAAACCCTGAACGCCTTCTATAAGGCGCGAAACCTGTCCCTGTCTTAACGCAAATGCGGCATCCAAAAATTCCTGACCCAATACCTGACGAGCTTCGGGATTCCTCGGAATGTATCCTGCGTCTCCCGCCTGAAAGCCGGAATTGGGCGCAACGCTGCGCGATGCAACTTCGTCGAATCTTGAAGGATCGCTGTTGATTTCGCGGACAAGCGATTCCGCCAAAGTTCTTGCCCTCTGTCTTGCGGCGGCATCGGAGCCGAACGGAACCATTATCATCGTAAAGCGAATGGTATCGGGGCGTACAAGTTCGCTTCTTCTAAGCGCATATTCGGCTGCAATTTCCGCTTCTGTCGGAGCCCTTACGGATTCTATCAAATCGCGTTTTCTGTGCATCAGGTATTTTTGGACAAGCATCTGTCTTCTTAGCTGATCCCTGAAAGCGGGAACATCAAGACCGCTTTCCGCAGTTACGGCTTGCGCAAATTCCGCGTCTGTCGGCTGTCTGCCAATCTGCTGCGCCATGCTTGAGCGAAATTGCTGTATCTGCTGATTCACTTCGTTGTCTGTTATCGTTACCCTGTCGCGCTCCGCAGCCTGAAGAACGAGACGTTCGTTTATCATTACATCCAGCACTTGAAGGCGCTCTGCCTGTGTCAGCGTGCGGTTTGTCGATCTCTGCATGCGCTCGACTTCAACCCGAAGCTGACCTACGGTTATTGCTTCTGTCCTGATCAGGTTGATTGTTGCCGCAGGCTGCAAACCGGCTTGCGAAAAACCGGAAAACGCTATTAAAATGCCCAATAATGTTAAAAAAGCTTTTTTCATTTTTTCCCTTCCATTACTAATATAACACAAATTAAACAAAAAAGACTAGTATGTGGTTACGGCTCAAGAACTGCCCTGATTCGGCGCACTCCCGCAGAGGAAGATTGCTCTTTTTGAATTTTAAACGAACCCAAAACGCCTGTACGCTCTACATGAGGCCCTCCGCAGACTTCTTTTGTAAAAAAATCGGAGGATGATGCGCCAATTGTATAAACTTTTACCTGCGCTTCGTATTTTTCGCCGAAAAGGGCTATTGCGCCCGAAGCTTTTGCTTCGTCGATTCCCATTGTTTCCATCGAGACAGGCAAATTCTTCCTTATTTGATCGTTTACAATGTCTTCAACCGCCTTGATTTGAGCGCTTGTCATGGGCGCGTCATTTGCAAAATCGAAGCGAAGCCTTTCCGCCGTGATATTGCTTCCCTTTTGGGCGACGTGATCCCCCAATACGATTTTTAACGCCTTGTGCAAAAGGTGAGTGGCGGTGTGATATTTAACCGCTTCTTCGCCCTGATCGCCAAGCCCGCCTTTGAATGCCTGTCCGCTTTGCGACCTGGACAACTCCTGATGCTTTTTGAACGCGTCTTCAAACTCTTCCCGGTTTACGGTCATTCCGGATTCCGCGGCAAGTTCTTCCGTAAGTTCGATGGGGAAACCGTATGTGTCATACAGTTTGAAAGCGAGCCTGCCCGACATTATTTTTCTTGGGTCTTTTAAAAGATTGGGAAGAAGTTTTTCAAATTCATGCTCGCCTTTTTGAAGTGTCTCCATGAACTTGTCTTCTTCCTTGTCGAGCTCCTTCAATATAAAACCGGAATTTTCTTTTAACTCCGGGTACGCTTCCTTAAATTGATTGATAACAACTTCGGCGATTGGAGAAAGTCTCATTTCGTTTGCAGAAAGTTTTCGCCCGTGACGCACGGCGCGGCGGATCAATCTTCTTAGGACATAACCCGCTCCCACATTGGAAGGGCTTACAGCTTTAGGGTCGCCTAAAATAAAAGTGGAGGAGCGCACATGATCCGCGATAATTCGAATCGACTTGTCCGTTTCGCCCGCCGCGCCGCTTTTATAACTTACGCCCGACGCTTTTTCTATTGCGCCCAAAATATCCGCAAAAATTTCCGTATCATAAACAGACGATTTTCCGTTCAAAACGGTTACCGTTCTTTCGATGCCCATTCCCGTATCGACGCATTTTCTTGAAAGAGGTTCGTATTCCCCCGATGCGTTTTTGTTGTACTGCATGAAAACGTCGTTCCAGATTTCAAGCCATTTGTTGCACGGGCATCCCGGTTTGCAATCCGCGCTGCAGGGAGCATCTCCCATATAATAAAACATTTCGGTATCAGGGCCGCATGGACCCGTGGTGCCTGCAGGTCCCCACCAATTGTCTTCGCGCGGAAGGTATGAAATTCGCGTAACGCCAAGGCTTTTCCAGATGGAGGCCGATTCGTCGTCTTTGGGTATGCCATCTTCGCCTTCAAATACAGTCACTCCCAATTTATCCAATGGTATGTTAAGCCAATCGGGCGAAGTTAAAAATTCAAAGCTCATTTTAATCGTTTCTTCCTTAAAATAATCTCCCAAAGACCAGTTTCCGAGCATTTCAAAAAAGGTAAGATGGCTTGGATCTCCCACGCTGTCGATATCGCTTGTGCGAATGCACTTTTGAAAATCGGTAAGCCTTTTTCCCGCAGGATGTTCCTGTCCCGAAAGATAGGGAACCAGGGGATGCATCCCTGCCATTGTAAAAAGCGCGGTGGGGTCGTTTTCCGGTATTAGGGATTTTCCCTGAATCTGCGTGTGCCCCTTGGACACAAAGAAGTTGACATATTTGCCGCGAAGTTCGTCAGCCGTTAATCTTTTCATGCCGGTATGTTATCATTTTTTGCGGATTTGGTACACAAGGATGCGTTGTTTGCAGTTGAAAATTATTGTGTTTTACCCTATCATTTATGCAGAGGTAATCATGGAACTTGCCGAATTGGGTGCGCCCGTCAGTGATTTGTACAAAAAAATAAACGAAACATGGAGGCGTCTTTGAAGACGCACGTTTTGCGCAGCGTATAGCGGAAATCGAGGCAAAAACCGCCGAGAGCGGTTTTTGGAACGATCAGGAAAATGTCGACAAGACAATGGCTTCGCTTAAAAGCCTAAAAAACCGATATGAGCCGTGGAAGGCGCTAAACAGCGAAATTACCGATTTGCAAACGCTCTTTGAACTTGCAAGGGATGCAAAAGACGAGAGCGAAAGCGCCGGGATCGAAAACTCCCTTAAAAACATTTCGGATCAATATGAAAAACTCAACATAGTCGAGCTTATGTCGGGCGAAGTGGACAAAAACCCCTGCTTTCTTACCGTGCATTCGGGCGCGGGCGGAACCGAAGCCTGCGACTGGTCGCAGATGCTTTACCGCATGTACCTTCGCTGGGCGGAGCAAAAAGGTTTTGCCGTCGAAGAAGTTGACAGGCAGGAAGCCGAGGGCGGCATCAAATCCGCAACCTGCAAGGTGGAGGGCGATTATGCCTACGGTTTTTTGAAAGGCGAGTCCGGCATTCACAGGCTTGTAAGGATAAGCCCGTTCGATTCAAACGCGAGGCGGCACACTTCGTTTGCATCTGTTTACCTTTTTCCCGTTATTGATGATACAATTGAAGTGGAAATAAAACCCGAAGATCTGCGCGTCGATACTTACCGCGCGGGGGGAGCGGGCGGTCAGCATGTAAACAAGACCGACAGCGCGGTTCGTTTTACGCATCTTCCTACGGGAATTGTCGTGGCTTGCCAAAACGAACGCAGCCAGATAAAGAACCGCGCAACCGCGATGAGCATGTTAAAGGCAAGGCTCTACGAGCATTACCGTCAGGAAAAGGAAAAGGAAAACGCAAGGTTTTCGCAGGAAAAAAAAGACATTTCCTGGGGCAATCAGATCAGATCGTATGTGTTTCAGCCGTACACGATGGTAAAAGATTACAGGACGAAAGTGGAGAAGGGAAATATTCAGGCGGTGATGGACGGCGACATCGATCCTTTCATCGAGGAATATTTGAAATTTTCATGGCGCAACAACGACGAGAGCGCGCAGGATTAGCGCGCATCGAATTGCCGTGACGCGCAATAAAGGGGATTTTTTGAAAGGCAAAGTCCGTTTGGCTGTTTTTTTCCCGCTGTGCATTTTATATGCGGTTTGCGCTTTGCAGGTTTTTGCATCGGGCGCGGCGGAGACGCAAACGGCGGAAGCCGCATCGCAAAACAACGAATGGGTTTTGTGCATAACGGGCATTGACTCAAGCTCCCTTCCCGCGAACAGGGTAAACATTTCCGGTTTGGTCGAAAGAAAATTGGTGGACAAATTGTCCTCGATTGGTTACAGAACCAGAGTCCTTCCCGAATACGCCTATTATGAAGATTATGCATGGACGCGCGAACGTTCGGCGGCAGCCAGATCCCTTGCCGCAAAAATTGAGGAAAGATCGCAATTCCTGTTTCGCGGCGAGCCCGATTGGCGTTACAGGCGAAACATCGAAAGGCTTGACAAGGAGATCGAAAATTTAAGAACCGCTCTTGAAACAGCCGAAAGCAATGCGCCTGCAATCAACAATCAACCCGTATTCAAACTGACACAGGGTAATATTGATTTGTCTTTTCCCGCGCCGCCGCAACAGGGAGGCGAGAGCAGGTTTTGCTCTTCGCAAAGGGTGGACGCGTTTCTTTCGGGCACAATTTCCAATTTTCACGGAAGGTATGTTTTAAGCGTTAAACTTTACGCTTTGTACATGCGCGCGTTTGTCTGGCAGGATTCGATAATCTTTTCGGACGAAGATATTGAAACCGCGATTGCACAAATTACAAGGAAATTGATCATTGTGCTTTCCGGAAGCGCGCCTGCGGCAGTCTCCATAAATGCGCAGCCTTCGGATTCGCTTATCCTGATTAACAGATCGTTTGCAGGAAGGGGAGAAACAAATGTAATGGAATTTCCGCCCGGGTCGATTTTGGTAACAGCGACATCGCCCAATCACGAAAGCCTGACATTCGAAACTTCCCTTGCACCGGGAGAACTTGCAAGAATAAACATCAACCTTAACCCGATAGAATATGTTGATGTCGAAATATACGGAAGCGGTGACAACAGGATTTATCACGGCGCAATGTATGTGGGAGAAGCTCCATTTACGCTGTGCCTTCCGCTTGACACTCTTGAGTATGTCGAAATGGAAACATCCGATTTGCAGCGCGGCACGGTTGTGTTTCATACTCCCGCAACATCCGAAGTTGCGCAGAGTCTTTCGTTGAACGCTTCGCCGCCTTTGCAAAGCGGACGCGTGGACAGAATGCGCCGTCATTATTATTGGTCTTGGGGCGGAGTGTGGATATCGGGGATTACCGCATGGCTTAGCTATTATTCGCTTACAGGCTATTCTGTCGTTGCAAGCACAGGAAATTACAGCGACGAATTTGCGGCAAATTATAACATCGCCTACAATATTCATAACGGTTCGCTGATTGCGCTGGGAGTCACGGGAGCATATTGCATTTACAGGCTGATAAGATATTTGCATGCCGCAAACAGGGGCGCAACCCGTGTCGCCTCCACTACGCCGGGAATTCGGCATTATCAAACGGAAATACCGGAAACAATTGAAATTGAAGAGGAACTTCAGGAAAAAAAAGAATGAAATTCGGCGAAAGACTAAAAAATTTTTTTCTTGGCAAAACTTCTCTTGGCGAAGAGTCTTTTGACGATTTGTGCGATTTGCTGATAGAAGGCGATTTCGGCCCTGCGCAGGCCTATAAAATGACAGAACAGTTAAAGGAACGCTGCAAAAAGGATTCGCACGACGTTATGCGCAAACTGTGCGTTTTGCTGGAAGAAGAGCTTGACAAGGCAAAACCCGCGGCATCTTTTTTAAACGAAAACAAAATGGCGGCAATTCTGATTTTGGGCGTAAACGGAGTCGGCAAGACCACAACAGCCGCAAAACTGTCGCATCTTTTTAACGTTAAATACAATAAAAAAACAATTCTTGCCGCGGCGGATACGTTCAGGGCGGCGGCAATAGATCAGCTTAAAATACACGGCGAAAAATTGAATGTTCGCGTTGTTGCGCACAAGCAGGGCGGCGATCCTGCGGCTGTTGTGTACGACGCGCTGGAAGCCGCCTTGTCGGGCGGAGCGGATGTGATAATTGCGGATACCGCAGGAAGGATGCACACAAAATCGTCGCTGGTGGAAGAACTGAAAAAAATCGACAGGGTTGTAGAATCCAAGTCGGCGGACATTCGCTGTTTAAAGTACCTTGTGCTTGACGCGACAACCGGCAGAAACGCCTTCTCGCAGGCGGAAATATTCAATTCTGCGGTTAATATTGACGGCGTTATACTTACAAAATACGATTCCACAGCAAAAGGCGGAGTTGTATTTTCGCTCGCATCGGAATTGAATCTGCCTGTTGCATACGTTTGCACAGGAGAAAAATACACCGATATCGAAACATTCGACAATGAAAAATTTGCAAAGGAGTTTGCGGGAATTGAATAAGAAAAACGTCATTTTGATTTTTCTCGTATTTTTGCTGTTTGCGGGCATTGTCGCATTGACGCAGGAACTGGATGACGATTCGTCCGATTTGGATACTGCGGTTATCGACGAAGAAATCCAATTTTATATGACTGTAAAGGAACCCACAAGATGGTTCAGATCCAACATTGGAGCCATGGCTTTGGAAGAAATCCAAACAAAGTTTATCGCGCTCAGAAATGAATATGCGCTTTCGATTGACTGGGTGGAACAGGATGAGCTTCCCGATTACATCTTGCCCTATTACAGCATCGAATACCTGTCCGAAGTCCGCACGCTTTTTAAAAACGGCAGGGAGTTTCGCAAACAGTGGATTTTCAGGGATATCGGAGGACTTACAAGGTTTAACGCGTCATTGCAGGAACCCGGCAGCGAAAAAAGCCTGAAAGGTTTTATCGAACTGTTTGACGAAAACGGAAACATAATTTCCGAATCCGTTTTTTTTGAAAACGGCGGAATCAACAAAACCGATTTTGAATACAACGAAGGTTTGCTTGTATTGTCTTCGCTTTATATATGGGAAGACGGCGAAAAGTACAACAAGGCATATACCGATTTTTACAGATATAACCGTTCGTTGTCGTTAAGGGCAATTGAAAGGGTGTTTTACAGGGACATGCAGACAGGAAAAACCGATTCTCCCGACAGGGTGACTTTTCCAAGAATTATCATGTCGTCGATAAAAGAAAATGTTTTTATAAGCGAAAGGATAAATTTGTATCCCGAATATTTTGGCGATGTTTTTATTTTTGACGAATCCAAACTTGTTTTTCAGACAGATAACAGGGGCAGGGTGTTGAGTCAAACCCTTTACAACGACGAGAACGAAATTATTTGGGTTATCGAAAATACATGGGAAGGAAACCGCATTGTGTCTTCTGTCAAAAAAGAGGGCGATGTTGTATTGACGGCAGAATACCGATACAATTCGGCGGGAGACAGGATATTGGAAAGAAACTCCAAAAACGGCGAGCTTGAAAGGGTTGTCCGCACGGAAGGAAATATTGACGTGGAAGAACTTTATATGAATAATATTGTTGTGCTTCGCGCAGTTTGGGAAGAAGGAAGAAAAATTTCCGAGACAAGGATGGAAAATTGAAGTTATCCTGGATTCTATTTGTCGCCTTTCGTTATATTTTCAGGGGACGTTCGAATTCTCCCGTTTTGTCGGTAGTTGGAATTGCCGTAGGGGTGCTTGCCCTGATTGTGATTATCGCCGTTATGAACGGGTTTCAGTTGAGTTTTATAGAAAGCATCCTCGAAATTTCTTCATATCATTTGCGGCTTGAATCTTTCGACGAAGAAAAAACGGGCGAATTGCAAAACATTATGCTTTCGGTTCCGGGAGTGAAATCCGCAGTTCCGTTTAGGGAATTTCAGGCGCTTGCAAGGGGAAAAAGAACGTCGCAGCAGGCTGTTTTGGTCAGGGGCGTGCATGAAGATGCGGCAGAAGCGGACAAAATGATGGATTCGCGTCTTTCATTCGAAGACGGTTATTTCAATTTGACAAACAATGACAACGTTTTATTGGGCGCGGAACTTGCGCGGCGTCTTGGAGCCGTTACGGGCGATGCAATTACATTGTTTTCCATAACGGGGATTTTGTCCGCAGAAGACGAGGACAGCGGACTTGAATCGTTTACCGTTGCCGGAATTTTCAGGACAGGTTATTACGAATACGATTACAGTTGGGCATTTATCAACATGGAAAAAGTTTCCAAGTTGGACAATGAAAGCGATTTGGTACTGGGAATAAAAATCGCAAACCGTTTTCAGGACAAAAACATTCTGGAACAGGCAAGAAAAAAATTGGGCGATTACGAAGGCATCAAACTCTCAAGCTGGAGGGATTACAACCGTTCTTTCTTTGGAGCGCTGCGAACGGAAAAACTTTTTATGTTCATACTTGTCGGTCTTATTTTTATAGTCGTGGGATTGAATATTTTTCAGGCTCAAAGAAGATCCGTTATGCAAAGGCGGGAAGAAATCGGTCTTTTGCGCGCAGTGGGCGGAAGCAGAATGTCCGTGCAGTCGGTTTTTGTTTTGGACGGAGGGCTTATCGGCTTCTCGGGAGCCGGTATAGGTCTTGGCTTGGGACTTGCAATTGCGTCTAACATTCCGATATTTTTTTCCGGCATAGAAAAAATCGTGAACTCTGTTATAAACCTTATTAACATTATCGCATACAAACTTGGATTTGGACTTGCAAGCAATTTTTCGGTTTTTTCGCCTGCAGTTTTTTACATAAAGGAAATTCCTTCAAGAGTGATTGCGCATGAGGTTATAATCATTTTTATGTTTGGTTTTCTGTCCGCCCTTGCGGCAGGATGGATTGCATCTGGAAAAGCGGCAAAAATTCAACCGGCGGAGGTTTTGCGTTATGAGTGACGCCTTGAACAAAAGAATCCTTGTAAGGATAAAAAATATTGTAAAAAATTACACTTCCGGCTCGGAAACGCTGAACATCCTTAAAGGGATCGATTTTGACATAGAAGAAGGGCAGTCTGTCGCAATTTCGGGACAGAGCGGAAGCGGAAAAAGCACCCTTTTGAACATAATCGGCGGTCTTGACAGGGCGGATCAGGGAAGCGTTTTTATCGGGAATGACGAAATAACTGCCCTTTCTGAAAAGGAAATTTCCGTATACAGATCAAAAAGAGTGGGTTTTATTTTTCAGTTTCATTACCTTTTAAGGGATTTTACCGCTCTTGAGAATATTATGCTTCCCGCTTACATAGCCGGAATGAAAAAGAAGGATGCGATTGACAGGGCAAAAAAACTGTTGGCGGAAGTAAAAATGGAAGACAGAAAAGGTCATTTTCCGTCGCAGCTTTCGGGAGGAGAGAGACAGAGGGTTGCCGTTGCAAGATCAATGGTAAATGATCCCGCATTGATTCTTGCGGACGAACCCACAGGAAATCTTGATCCGCAAAACAGCGAAATTGTCGCGCAGCTTCTTTACGAAAGCGCGCAAAAATGGAAAAAATCGCTGATTGTCGTAACTCATGACAAAAAAGTTGCGTCACGCGCAAACGTTCAGCTTGTTTTGGAAAACGGTCAATTGCTTGAAGAAGCCGGGAGCAACAATTGAAAAAGAACGTTTCTTTTTTTATTGCATTAAGATATCTTTGGGGAAGGGCGCATGAAGGCGTGCGCTACCTTAGGGGAGCTGCGGCGGGAATTGCTGTTAGTCTTGTTCCGATTATCGTAACGCTGATTGTTGCGGACGGAATGATTAGGGGAATTACGGATCGGTATCTTGAGTTCGGCACGGGACACATTCAGGTTTCGGATTTGACGAACGGCGCAACAAACGAAGAAACAATGGAAATTATCAAAAAATCGCCAAATGTAAGGGGAGTGTGGCCCGAGCAGAGAGGAATGGGCGTTATTGCGGGAAAAGGCGGAAAAACGGGCGTAACAGTCCGTTCAATCGAATCGTCGTTTTGGGATTTTCCGGGAAGCGCAGGAATGCTTAAAATAATCGACGGCGCAAACAAACCGGAAACAGACAGAGACATTGTGTTAGGTGAAACTCTTGCCGAAAACATCGGGGTTTCTGTCGGAGATACTGTTCGTCTTATGACGATAAGGCAAAGCGAAGGAGGCAGAATGTCTCCAAGAACCGCTTCGTTTACCGTCAGGGGAATTATTTCCTGCGGATACAACGAGCTTGACGCATTATGGTGCATAACAGGACACGGCGGAGGAAACAGGATATTTACCGACGGAATTTCAACCTCGCATTTCATTGTAAAAATAGACGACCCTTATAAAAATGCAGAAAGCGTATTATGGGATTTATACGACTCGTTGGGCGGCGGTTACGGTCTTTACACGTGGAAGGATCTTTTGCGTTCACAGTACATGTCATACGAAACAACAAGGCAGCTTTTGCTGTTCATAATGGCGCTTATAGTAATTGTTGCCGCCGTAAATGTTTCTTCCGCAACAAGCATGCTTGTTCTTGAACGGCAAAAAGACATTGCGGTTTTGAAAGTGTCGGGCGGAAGCGTAAAAGGAATAACGGGCGTATTCTTATGGGGCAGTTTTTTAACGGGTCTTACGGGCGGAATAATCGGCATTGCATTGGGACTGCTGGTTGGCGGGAATATAAATTTTCTTGTCAGGTCGCTTGAAAACATACTGACATTTTTTTCCGGTCTTTTTAACGGCGGAGAAATTAAAATTCTCGATCCCGGTTTCTACCTGGAAACAATTCCGATTGTCATAGACTGGAACGCAGTTTTAATGATAGGTCTTTTTGCGATTTTTTGCTCGGTGATTGCGTCATGGATTCCCGCAAGACGCGCAGGAAAGTTGAAACCTATGGAATTATTGCGAAAAACCTAAAAACAGTATTCTTCCCACGATTTAATCTCAATTTCCGCGCCGTTATGAAGCGTTTCAAGGGCATCGATGAATTCCTTGGCGACTTTTATGTTTGTAAAAAGCGGAATGTCAAAATCGACAGCCATTCTGCGGACGGTGTAATCGTTTTTAAGCTCTTGAGCTGTATTGTTCTTTGGAATGTTTATGATTAAATCTATGCCGCGCTTTTTTATAAGCTCCGCAATGTTTGGCTCTTTTTTCTCCAAAGGCCACGCAAGCGCCGTTACGGGAAGTTTGTTGTCTGCAAGAAATTTCGCGGTTCCGCGTGAGGCAAAAAGTTCGTGTCCCATATTAACAAGTTTTTTTGCGGAATCAAGGAAGTCAAGTTTGTCTGTCATGGGCCCTGTGGACAACAAAACCTTCGCTTGATGTTTTGGGATTTTGTATCCGACCGACAAAAGCGCCTTTAACAATGCGTCGGAAATGCTGGAGCCTATACAGCCTACTTCTCCGGTGCTTGCCATTTCAACTCCGCTTACAGGGTCTGCTCCGTGCAAGCGCGAAAAACTGAACTGGGCGGCTTTTACTCCGACACATTGAAGCTCCAACGCGGAAACCGGGATTTTTTCAACATGTTCACCTAACATTGCCTTTACCGCAAGGTCTATCATGTTGACGCGGCTTACTTTTGAACAGAACGGGAAACTGCGGCTGGAACGAAGATTGCACTCAATTACGCTTATGCCTCCCCTTTGCGCAAGGAATTGAATGTTAAAAGGCCCCGTGATATCAAGAGCTTTTGCAATTTTTTCGCTTGTCTGTTTTATTTTTCTTAAAGTTTCGATATACAAGCGCTGAGCGGGAAGCACTACTGTAGCATCGCCCGAGTGAATGCCCGCGTTTTCTATGTGTTCCGTAATCGCGTGAAATAAAATTTCTCCCTTGCGCGCAACTGCGTCTATTTCGATTTCCCGCGCGTTTTCCGCGAACTTGGAAATTACGACAGGATGTTCGGGTGACACGTCCGCGGCAAGGCTTAAGAATTTTTGAAGGCTTTCATCATCCCACGCCACGTTCATAGCGGCGCCTGATAGCACATAACTGGGGCGGATTAAAACAGGGTAGCCCGCTTTTTTTGCAAATTCTTTTGCCGAGGCAAAATCGGTAAGCTCTTTCCACTCGGGCTGATTTATATTCAGTTTGTCCAAAAGAGCCGAAAATTTATTTCGATCTTCCGCGTTATCAATGGAAGAAGGCGTTGTTCCGAAAATGTTTACGCCTGCGTCAAAAAGTTTTGTCGCAAGATTGTTGGGTATTTGTCCGCCCATAGAAACTATTACACCGTCAGGGTTCTCACTTTCATAAATATCCAAAACCCTTTCCAGAGTGAGTTCTTCAAAGTAGAGCCTGTCGCACATGTCGTAATCGGTGGAAACGGTTTCGGGATTGCAGTTTACCATGATTGAAAGCCGCCCCAAATTGCGGACGGTTTGCACCGCATTTACGCAGCACCAGTCAAACTCTACGCTTGAACCGATTCTGTAAACGCCCGAGCCCAAAACCATTACGCCCCTGTTTGACGCGCTAACATCGTCTATTTGTGCGCCCGACGGAGAGGCTGCGTTTCCGTAAGTCATGTAAAGGTAATTGTTTTTTGCAGGATATTCGGCGGCAAGCGTGTCAATTTGCTTGATTGCAGGTTTTATTCGATATTCTTTTCGCAGTTTTCGAACTTCCATTTCGCAGGATTTCACAAGTGCGCCGATACGCGCGTCGGAAAATCCCAATTGTTTTGCGCGTGCCAGCAATGAAGAAGAAAGTTTTTCTGTTCCTTTTAACTCCTGTTCGATTTTCCATACATTTGCGATTTTGCTTAAAAACCACTTGTCAATTTTTGTGAATTTATAAATTTTGTCTACAGACCAGCCTTCGTCGAATGCGCGGTAAATTGCATAGATGCGTCTGTCTGTCGGTCTTGAAAGCGCGTCGCGAAGTTTTGCATCGATGTTTCCCGGTTTTGAAAAACTTTCGCCGCAAAGTGCATCGTCTCCTGCAAGACCGGGCGCTCCTATACCCGTCATTCTGAGCGCTTTTTGTATAACTTCTTCAAAAGTTCTTGCAATCGACATTACCTCACCGACAGATTTCATTTCGGAGCCGATGCGAAGATCAACGTTTTTAAACTTGGTTAAGTCCCAGCGCGGAACTTTCGCAACGATATAATCAAGAGCGGGCTCAAAGCACGATTTTGTCGCATGAGTTATGTGATTACTTATTTCAAGCATCGAGTGTCCAAGCGCTATTTTTGCCGCGATAAACGCAAGAGGGTAGCCCGTCGCTTTTGACGCAAGGGCCGAGCTTCGCGAAAGACGCGCGTTCACTTCGATTATGCGGTAATCTTCCGAAAACGGGTCAAGCGCAAATTGAATATTGCATTCGCCGACAATTCCAAGATGGCGAATAACGTCGATGCCGATTCTTCTGAGTTTTCCAAGCTCGGAATCGGTTAAAGTCTGCGCAGGAGAGACAACAATGCTTTCGCCTGTGTGAATGCCCAACGGATCAAAGTTTTCCATGCTTGCAACTGTTATGCAGTTGTCGCATGAATCCCTTACGATTTCAAATTCGATTTCTTTCCAGCCGCCAAGCCATTCTTCCACAAGGATCTGAGGCGGCGTGTCAATTTCGTTTTTTCTTGCAAAAACCATCGCGCATCTTTTGCCAAGGTCCGCTTCGTTTTTGCAAATCCCCGAGCCCGCGCCGCCAAGAGCAAACGCCACGCGTGCCATTACAGGATAGCCGATTTCTTCGGCGGCTTTTAAAGCTGCGTCCGTATCGGTTACGGCAAAACTTCTTGGCGTTAACGCGCCTATTTCATCAAGGCGTTTAACGAACAATTTGCGGTCTTCCGTGTCTTCGATTGTTTTTACCGGGGTGCCAAGGACGCGCACATTGTTTTTCGCCAAAGTGCCGTCGCGTTCAAGAGCAACGCCGCAGTTAAGGGCGGTTTGTCCGCCGAAGGAGAGCAGCATTGCGTCAGGTTTTTCCTTTTCTATCACTTTTCGCACATATTCGGGCGTTACGGGAAGAAAATAGGTTGAGTCCGCCATGCCTTCGCTTGTTTGAATCGTTGCGATATTAGGATTTATTAAAATTGTTTTAATGTCTTCTTCGCGCATCGCCTTGATTGCCTGAGAACCCGAATAGTCAAACTCTCCTGCCTGTCCTATTTTCAAGCCGCCTGAGCCAAGTATCAAAACTTTTTTTGGAAGATTCTTATTGTTATCTGACATTAACATCCTCCCTTTATTTGTTCGAGAAACCGGTCAAACAGGAATTCAAGGTCGCGCGAACCCGGGCAGCCTTCGGGATAGAATTGCACTGCGCCAAAGGGCTTGTTTTCGCAGATTATTCCCTCCACTGTGCCGTCATTTGCGTTTGTAAACCATGTTTTCCAGCCTTTTGGAATCGACTCTTTGCGAATCGCATGACCGTGGTTTTGTGATGTCACATAACAACGGTTTTCGCCTTCCTGCGAACAAGGCTGGTTTTGGCTTCTGTGTCCGAACGGCAGTTTGTATGTGTCGGCTCCTGCGCCAAGCGCCAAAATCAGGCATCCGAGCCCTATGCCAAAAACAGGTTTGTTTCCGTTTAAAACGCCGCGTACTGCTTCTGTCAAATTTTTATAGTTTTTGGGATCGCCCGGGCCCGATGAAATCAGTATTGCGTCATAATCGATTTTTGTAAAATCCTGATTGCAGGGAATTCTTGTAACCTGTGCGCCCCTTTCCAAAAGACAACGGATAATATTTGTTTTAACGCCGCAGTCAATAAGTGCGATTTTTATGCCGATATTTTTTTCTTTTGGAACATAAGTTTTTATTTCTTTTAACAAAACGCCTTCGTGATTTGAAGAATCTATTTTTTTAAATGAAACTTCCGGTTTTCCGTCGACAATTATTTTTCCGCGCATTGTTCCGCGATCCCTAAGACGAATTGCGACAGCGCGGGTATCGATTCCGTAAATGCCGGGGATGCCGCATTTTTCCATCCACGAAGAAAGGGTAAGTTTCATCGCATAATGGCTTGG
>WQSP01000002.1 GCA_009787795.1 Treponema sp. | reverse complement strand
AGACCCGAAGTCGGCGAAACATTATGGATTAGGGGAGGGGACGCTTTAAGCTCTTCTTCTGTTCCCGGGTTCCCTCTTACATGGACTGACAATTATGAAACACTTCGCGCCAACGGAACTAGAGCCGGCATAAGAGCAATGCAGAGAATTAGCGGAGACTCTCCTCATGGAGGAGAGGCTGCCGCTGATGCTTCTATTTGGAGATGGATTACATGGGAAATAAACGTAAGAACATGGCATGATGTCGTACTTGGCTCTAATTTTAATGCTACAAACACAGGAACGCCTTCTACCGCAAATGTTAATGATGCCATGCAATATGGTCCCCGTGTATGGAGATATCAGCGCGGCGGCTGGACAGCAAGTAAGGACATTTACACCTTATATCCCGGCAGGCACCGCTGGTTGCGTCTAACAGGCGGCGATAACCACTCTCCAGGCGGTATCACAAATTGGACAAACCAGATAAATGTAAGGGATACGCCTGCTGTCACATTTACACCGTAGTTAGTTATGGGTTATGGTAGCAATTAATAAAGTTGCTACCATAACTGCCTAATCCGCAAGTAATAAATTTTAAATTAAAAAGCAAGTCAAATTTTGCATTTTTCTCGAAATCATGCATTTTTATTTTCAAAAATTGGCAATTGCAGCCGAAATATATTATATTGAAGGTATTAGTTATGCATATTTTGGAAAAGTGTGTCCAAATTTGCATATTTTGAAATTTCTGGCGATATTCATGGGAATATATGGAGGTTTGTATGTTTAAATTGACGAAAAATAGGGTTATCCTCTTTGCGGGAGCGCCGATTTTTGCCGTAATGGCGGTTCTTATGTTGGCTGCCTGCGATGTCGGTTTGGGCATGAGAGTAAATACGGACAGACCGATTATCGGCATGCCGGAAGATGAAGGTGCCGCCGCGCCCGGCGCATTTTTGTTCGGAAATTCAAACACCATCATTCTTGATATCGAACAGCCGTTTGGCATCGATGAAGTTTTTATGGATATCAGCTTTACCGATCTTGACGGCAATCCTCAAACGGCAAGAGTTCCGGCTGTTAAAAACGCCGACGGACTTTATGAAGTGAATATCGATACAGTGGCGTTGAATATGCGCGACGGCGAATTCAGGGCAACGGTAACAGCAATAGACAGGGGCGGAAATACAACAACCACAACCGACATGATTTACTTTGTAAAAAACACGCCTCCTCAGATTGAATTAAGCATTCCAAGATTAAGGGGAGAGCAGTTTGACAGTCATAACCTTACGCAGGATTTGGCTGAAAATAAAATTTATGTGGGTACGGACTTGATGGGTACGGCATTTGACGCAAAAGGAATTGCGATAGGGTATCCCAAAGTAATGATATGGCCCGCCGAAGGCAATGATTTTTACGGAGAGCCTAATATCGATTCCGTTACAAAACTGCCTGTCAAAATTAATCCCAATACAGGATTGCCTTCCGAATTGGAAGGGGATCATTTGGATGAAAAATGGGGAAAATGGCATACTGTTGTCGATTCCATGTACAGACCTTTGAATATGAATCCATTGGATAACATTACCGCAATGCAGTTCCGCTGGCCTTTGGTTGAATTGCACAATGACGGAACATTAAAATCCGAATCGCATGCGATGCTTGATTCGTTAAAACCCGGTTCTTATAATGTTATGATCATTACAAAGGATTCTTTTGCAAATCCGAATTACAATTATTATCCGAATCGTGTGGAAAATCCAAATTATACTCCCGCAGAAAACCCGATAAAATTCATGACAATCGGGATTACGGCAGCTACAAATCCCATTGTCAGGATAAGGGAAACTCCTTCTTACCATAATCCAAACAAGGAATTTGCGGGAATAATAACCGTTGAAATGCCGATTCCGGGCATGACGTTACAAGGCATATCCGCCAGATTCTCGGATATAGACAATACCAGTCTTATTAGACTGGAAGATCTTGCAGGTGTATTTGGAGGCTCGTCCGATATTACAATTGAGACTGCCACCAATCTGTCAAATGGAGAACCTTTGGCTGGAAACGGATACAGAATAACAATGACTCCGGAAAAAGTTAAAAGTGATATTCAAAGCGGCAATTTTTCGGGAACAAAATACTGGCTTATAAAAGTGGAAGGCGGCGATGAACAAACTGCAGAAACAAGACAGCCTGTTGTGTTTGACTCAACTCCGCCGTATATAAATTTTATACAGCCTCAGGGAATGAAACATGAAACAACCCCGAATACGGGACCTACTGTAACAAGTACTGTGACAATCAGGGGTTCCACGCTCGACAATCAAATTGTACACAGCATGTACTACGTTCTTGGACATACAGAAACAGCAAGAATTGCAACACTTGGAACCGATGCAGAAAATGAGAATTTCACAGGATGGATAAATACAGGCTTGGGCGATAATGATTGCATTTCATCCTGTTTGCCGAATTGTGCGATTCATTTGCCCATAACGAATCATCCCGGAAACGGAATTGACCTTCTTCCTTCGGGTCTTCCCATTCGTTCATCATGGATGAAGGATCCGAACATAATTGGAATTTTGCCTGCATGGACATGGGTGTTCGATGACATTTACGATTTTTGCGTAGGTCTTCCCGGAAGCATTCCCGAAAATGCGGTTGCCGGCACTGTTGCCAATTATTATGTGACTGTGAATAACAGGGGCAGGGAACTTTGGAATTTACCGATTTGGTTTAAGATTGTTGATATGGCGGGCAATGTCAGGGTTGTAAAATCCAATTTGATTTTGGATCCAAACGCGGACATGCCGGAAACAATTATCAATACTCCTGCAAACGGAGCGGTTGTAGGCGGACAGGTTCGTGTAACAGGTCTTGCCAACGACAATGAATACATACACACCATGGAAATGCGCGTAAGAATGATTAAAGGATCGGATAACAGAACAAAAGAAGGCTGGTATATTGGAGGTCCCGATTCGGATGCAAATGGCGGTTTTGTGGCAATAAACGAACCAAGAGGAAGTGTCGGAACCAGAGGTTCTACGGTCAGCTGGTTCTTGAATCTCAATACGGAAAGCAATGAACCGTTAACCCCAAAAAATCCCGACAATACGTTTGCAAGCGGCGTGTTGCAGGAAGTTGAAGTTGAAATTCGCGCAAGAGACTCGTACATTTCGGACACGCATAACATGAAACCGATTCCGGGTTACTCGGAAAAAATAACCCTTTGGTTCAGCCCTGATGTTCCGCGCATAGGCGATCCGACAATTATTAAGGGAACATGGGATGAATACCTTGCTGCGGATGCTCAAAACAAGGCATTAATGACCGAGGCATACGCTTTTGGCGAAAACAAGGTGGCAAAAAATATTGTTATAATTACCAAGCTTACAACAAGTTCGGATCTGACAAGCATAAGGGTTAACATGAACGGAGCATGGACAGAGTACATTCAGCGGACAAATCCGGTTGATTTTAATCTTCCATGGATTGTGCGCAATTCGCCTGCCGGCCAAACGCAAAACAACGAATATACGCTTTACATCCCTGTTGACACAAATGATGTTAATGCGGGTCAGAATTCATATTTGCCGACAGGAACGCCAAATATTTTGCAGATAGGAGTTGACTGTACAGACAATTCGGACGGGAAGTTTAAGGGAAACTATGTCATCCAATTGCAGGCTGACAATTTCTATCCAATGGCGGTTTACGAAGGCTATTTGACCGCAAACGGCAATTTTGAAATAATGGGAAGGGCATGGGATTCCGCTGTGGGCAAAACAAGGGTACAAAATGTTGAAAGAGTGGTTGTATTCTTTGCAAGAGATGACAATACGGCAGCGGCAGGTCAACCGACAAACGCATCGAATAACGGTATGGGGCGGTTTGTGTACCTTAACAATGGGGCTTTGGCAACAGACGGAGTGGACTTCAGGCAATCCGCATTCCATGTAAGAAGAGACCGTACAGGAACAGTGCCGACAGCCGAAACTCAAAGCACTGTTACTTTAGAAGGTACAACACCTGCTCATTTGATTCGTTTCCCGATTGGTCTTGAGACAGTTAATTTTGACGACAAGGGAAGACGTATATGGCTTTCAAACAACAACGGTATTGTAATTGACGAAAATTCTTTGGATGTTGCGGGAAGCGGCACAGGATTTTCGGGAGGATCGGTCAAAAACTGGTCTGTTATATACGATTCGACAAAACTCCCCGACGGGAAATACATACTGCATTATGTGATTTTTGATCATGCAATGAACGCAACGCATTATCAGACGAATATTTATGTTGCCAATAACCGGCCTTTAATTAAAACTGTTTCTCTTGGCACGGACAATGACAGCAACGGCAGCGTCGGAAGCGATGAGTTGATGTTATTCCCGGCTGTAACCAGTCCCGACCCGATAGGATACAGGGAAAACCAGCCGTATTTCAGGGTAATTAACCAAAGATTCCGCCTTGACATAAATGCGGAGAAAGGAAATGGCCTAAAACGTTTCAGGGTATATTATGCAACGCGAAATGCTGCTACCGCTTTACAGGCAGGAAAGGTATATACAATTAATGTTCCCGGAGCATTTGAGTGGTTTAATTATGGCGCTCCCGAAGCTCATGCAAACGCCGCAGGATATGCAGGCGTTACTTTCATGGCTACAAAAACAGTTTCACTGACAGGCGGAGCTTCAGCCTGGCAATATTCGGACGGCACAGGCAGTACTCTTGCAACCGGAAATTTTACCGGTAATGCAGTAACCAACGCGATTAATTTTACAACAGGTTTCCCCGAAGATTCCCTCAATGTTCGTATTGACGACAATACGGGAAAAATTGAATGGGACAGGGACGGAACTGCGGCAAGATATTATCTTATTCATGTATATGACAATACTGTAGGAACTTTCGCGGATACCGATGCGCACAGAGCGGATCAGCTTTCCCATGTTGCACTTATAAACATTGGCATTACAAACGGCGATTCGTTAAACCCGCGGCTTGAGGTTTTGCCTATAGGACAGCTTTATGATTTGGCGGATGAAACCGTTTCCAATCCTTTCCCCACATTCAGAAATTATTTGGACAGGGTTGCAAGAGATCTTCCTGAAACTGCGGCAGGATACAACCAGAATGTCGTAACGGATACAAGCGGGAAGAGAATGGGTTATGTGCAATATCGAAAGCATGCAGCAGGCACTGCAAGAGCGGATATAAGCGGAATGGTCATCTTTAAGGGTAAGGCAATGGACAATAACAGTATCCGAAGGATTACCGCAACGATTCCGGGTTATAACAGTAACAATCCTTTTGATATTGCTACATGGCATGATAATCAATTGGTGCCGGGAAGTACAGCCAACGGAACCACAGGCTACACAATGGCAAACATGAAAAACGGAACCAATCCGTGGGGATTTGAAGTTACGGATACCAGCAGCACGGGCGAATACGGCAATGTATTAAACTGGAATTTTGCATGGGACAGCTCTTTGCATTCAAATCTAGTGGCGAGCAATGTAACCATTACCTTTACTGTTTATGATGCAGCCGGTCTTGCATCGGAACTTGGCAAATCCCCCAATGTAACTTCAAATTTCGATATTGTTCCGTATATTTCGGAAATAAAGACTGTGTTAAGCAATGCATTCAGGGCAAATCCGTCGGCATTTAACAGGTCCGCCACAGGCTGGTATCCTGTAAGGGAAAATGAAGTTATAGAAATTAAGGGTTTTAATTTCCATGAAGGCGACAGAACAACCGTTCACATAGGCGGAACTGTTGCCAATAACAGTCTTACTCTTGAGGCAGGCGGCGGAACAACAGGACTTCCTGCAAGATCCAAAACAAATATAAACGCGAATATTGGTACTCTTAGTTCCGGCGCATTGAGGGTTCGCGTAAGCAATGGAGCGGGAACGCCTGTATGGTACGAAGCGATTAACAACAGCAACAATACATCAGCGCATTACAACAAGGAACCGAACAATCTTAACAATAACAACCTCACAGACGACAGAAACTTGTATGTATGGCGGGTTGGACCTTTCATGGGCAGTACTACAGCTACAGCCTCAGCCGAATTCCCGTTCCTTAACCCTGTTATGCGCATGGATCCTGCTTCCAACTGGTATATGGCTTTCGGTGGAAGCACAACTTCGCAAGGAGAGTTATGGGCTACAAAAAACGGAACGGGAGCATGGACAGCCTCCACTGCCGATGCTAACGGTACTGCAAACTGGGTATTCAGCGCGCAAAACAGGTGGCGCCATACTACAGTCGCGTATGATTCAAACGGGTGGATTTATACTGTAGCTGCGGATCAGACCGCAGGTTCAACGGGATACAGGTTTGGTCACAGAAACCCGGGAAACACAGGAAATGGCACATGGGCGCGTACTGCTGTTGCTACTCTGGATGCGGCAGGCGGCGATCGTTTCCAAATACCAAGAATTGCAACACAAACTACAGGTACTACAGGGACAAACAATCCTGTACGAATACTCTTAAGTTACTATGACTCATTAACTCCTGCCACAAACGCTCTTAGACTTCGTGTCGGGTTAACAACAGGCGCTACAACAACTGCTACATTTGGTACAACTAATACAACCGGTGCAAACCATGTAATTGCCAATAACAGCCAAACGCATCAAGGCAGTCAGTTTACCGCCGTAGGTTTCTTGAATACAACAGGTTCTGCTATGTCAGCTTCAAATGCAGGACGCCCCGTTATTGCATGGTACGACAGAACAAACCAGAACCTTGTCATGTCTTACGGAGATTTACCGTCATCGTATACCAATGTTCCTCAAACACCGACTACAGCCGACTGGCAATCAAGAGCAAGAGTAGTGCATGCTCTTGCAGGATCGCATGTTGATATGGTGGTAGACGCGGAAAACACAATACATCTTGCATACTATGATTCGTTAAACGGCGGACTTTTCTATTGCAGAATACCCGTACCGTCAGGGCAATCGATACCGGCTTCCAATGCTACAAGATTTACAGCGGCCGAATATGTAAAGGTGGATACATATCTTTCCGCAGGAACAAGGATTATGCTTAATGTTCGTCAGGAAACACATGGTACAGAGACAAGGTATGTTCCATACATTTCTTATTTCCACGCATCGTTTGATGAAACCAAAAATTCAATAAGAGTAGCGTGGCGAAAAGATTTCTCATCGTTAAAAGCAGGTTCGGATGAAAACGACAGACTTACAGGCGCATGGGAAGTAATGACCGTTCCTGCTATAAATACGCCTGCATCGGGTCAGATTATTTCTAGCGGCGTACCGACAAGCGGCACACCTTCAGGGACTGCTACAGCCGGTTTCCATAACAGCTTGACGAAAACCATGATTGTCGGTTATTTGACCGATACAAATTACGAAGGCGCAATGCTGAGAGCGGATATGTATTAATACGCGCATATCGATTCATTAAAGGCAGCCTTTCTTATGAAGGGCTGCTTTTTTTGTTTACAATGAATTATTATTGTTTTATAATGCGGATGGAGGGTAAAAATGAACAAAAGCATTTTTTTAATATTTTCATGTTTGACAGTAATGGCATTTATTTGCTGCAGTCCGTCCGTTTCGCCCGAAGACAGGATTCTTATAGCTTATGAAAAATATGTTGACGATATGATTGCCGAATACAAAAAAACGGACACAGGCGATTTGGAAGCTTATAAAAACATAGGAATGCTCAGCGAATTGGGCACCGATTTAAAAGAGCAAATCAGATTTGCCGATTTTAACGAAGAACAGCGGGAAAAATTGGAAAAAATCGAAGAAAAACGCAAAGATTTTTTTGGCAACAGATAGGAATCCAAGATACATCTCCACGGGGAATCGTCTTACAGTTTTTTTTTTAACATCTCCACGGGGAATCGAACCCCGGTTGCCGGGATGAAAACCCGGTGTCCTAACCGCTAGACGATGGAGACCTGCGATATACGGTTAATATATAAAAATCAAAAAAAAATGTCAATAGCCTTTTTTGGGTTTTATCCGAAACAGGGCATCAATAATATTTTGTGCATATTGATCTTATGGAGCCTGTCGATTTTTTCCTTTACGGAAATGTCTTCGCAGACCCCTTCGCGGATGTATTTGTCCAGTACATTATAGGTAAACCCCAGATTTTCTTCGTCGCTTAAGCCGGAAAGACCGTCCTCCGGAACTTTTTCCGTAAATTTGGAGGGGAGTGAAAGCTCCATTCCCAATATTTTCACTTCGCTTGCCGTCAAACGGGAGAGGGGGCTAAAATCGCCCGCGCTGTCGCCGAATTTGGTGGAGTAGCCGACATGATCTTCGCTAAGGTTGCATGTGTTTGCCACTCGCCCGTTAACGGCTGCCGATACGGCATAAAGCGTTGTCATTCTGACCCTTGCGGGAATGTTGATGACAGCCTGTTTGTTTAAGGATACGCCGCTTTGTTCAATTTCTTTTATCAGCGAATCAACCGTGTTTTTAATGTTGACGGTAAAGTTTTTAATGCCTAGATGGGAAACAAGATCGCGCGAATAGCCTATGTCATGCTGATCGCCTTGCGGCATCAAAACGCCGTAAACTTTTTCTGCGCCTAAAGCCGTCGCGCAAAGAGCCGCCGTAACGGAGCTGTCCTTGCCGCCCGAGATGCCGACAACAGCATTGCAATCGGGACCGTTAGCTGCAAAATAGTCTTTTATCCATTTGATTATGTCGTCTTTGGTTTTATAGGGAACAAACATTACAGTCTCCTTAAAGTACAATTTTAAACGGAAGCATAGGAAGAGATTCGCTGTTAAAAAGCTGCCTGTCGCGCGGGTTGTCGGCCCATGCATAAAGTATTTTTTTGGGATTTTTTACGGATGACACATCAATACTTATGCAATCCTTCGCTTCGATTTTTGCCGGCAAACGAATCTGTCCTTCGTCTGCGATAACGGATACAAAACATTCTTTTGCCGTTAACCCGTCGCCGCAGTTGTCAAAGTAAAGACAAATTTTGCCAGGCCTCTCACCTTTGACACCCGATTCCTTTTTCAGCATGGGTCCAGGCGAAGTATTCGTCACGCCAAAAAGAATTTTTTCGGCTGCCAAAAACAAACGATACCCAACGTCTTTTTTGTTTATCGGGTGAATGTCATTCCATTCGCCAAGTTCCAATGCTGCCGCCATCCCCGTGCATGGAATGGAAAGACAGGCTTCCTGCGCCTGGCGCAAAATTGCCCAACGGGCGTTTTCGTCATTGTCGGATTCACGGCAGAATACCGGCAGTTGAACAAACAAAAACGGAAGAATGCGATCTTCAAGATATTTGTTTCGCCAGTCTTCGATCATAAGCCTGAAAAGTTCTTCATATTCGTTTGCATTGGATTCGTTCGATTCGCCCTGATACCAGATAACGCCTTTCAACGGGAATTTCAAAACGGGAGCAATCATGGCGTTAAAGTTTCCCATAGGTTTACGCTGAAAGAAAATTTCTTCCGGGTGCGGTTTTGTCTTTGCGCCTATTTTGTATTTCCATGTTCCCGAAAGTTCTATGGATTCGTTGTCCGTAAAAATGCGGAAAGGCTTGTCGCATGTAACTCCGCCTTCGCCTGTGTTGCACGTAACTCTGATTGCAATGCGGTTTTTTCCTGTCTTTATCAAACCGGAAGGAATGTATTTGCGGGGAGGGTAGCGGTATGTTGTATTCCCCGTTTCTTTTCCGTTTATGTATACTGTGTCGGCATCAACAATTGTTCCAAGCCATATTTTTATTTCCTTTGATGCAAATTCGGCGGAAGCTTCAAAATCCCTGCAAAGCCATATCGATCCGCAAAAACCGGTTAGCCCGAATTGGGAAAAATCGCCCGGGAGAGTCATTTCGTCCCACAAAGACAAATCGGTGTCGGGACTTTTCCAGTCTTTTGCAAGACCTGAATCTTCGCGCGAAAGGTTTGCATACCATTCCCCGATTTCTGCCGAATTGCTTTTTGTTAATTCGTTTCTGTAACCGGCGTTTGCATGCTTTTTTCCTTCGGCGATTTTTTTTGGATGTTTTAAAAGCGCGTCTTCGCTCATCCATGATTCTACAGGAGTGCCGCCCCATGCGGTTGCAATAAGTCCGATTGGAACGCCGTATTTCAGATAAAGGTTTTTTGCAAAAAAGTACGCTACAGCGGAAAAATCATGAAGCGTTTCTTTGGAAAGAACAAGCCATTTTCCGTCGCCCAATTCGTCGCGCATGTACGAAAAATCCCATTCCTGCGAAACCTTAAACTGCCTGATTGTCAAATTGCAGGTATCCGTTTTCCACTCTTCGCCAAAATCGTCTTTCAGGCGCTGCATTTGCATTTCCATGTTGCTCTGCCCGGAGCATAACCACACGTCTCCCGCGTAAATGTCTTTTATTGTAACAGAAGCGTCTTTGGAAGAAATTTCCATGTCAAAAGGGCCGTAACCGGAAACGACAGGATCAAGCGTTATGAGACATTTTCCGTCTTTTTTTTGCGATTTGTATGTTTTTCCCAAAAACGAAACGGAAAGTTCGTTATGCGACCATATCGGAAACGCGGATCCTCTCTGAATTATCATTCCGTCGCCAATTAGCGGAGATAAAACAATTCCACTCATTCAAGTTCCTTGTATTCCGCCCATAGGACATCCGCATAATTTTGTGTATCCGTTCCGTTTCCGGATGCGAAAACCCCCGCAAGAGAACCGACGAATCCGCCCGCATATTCGGTGCTTAAAATGCGCGCGTCCTGTCCGCCCGAGACTTTTATCATGTGCTTGTTGTCCGTCTCGTAAAAAAACGAAAGTTCCATATCAATGCAGTTTGCCTTTAAAATAATGAATTTTTGCACGGCATGAAGTTCGCAAACGGCGACAGTTTCCTCGTCGGTGTTTTTGCCTGCCGCCTTAATCAGACGCAAACTCATATATCCCTTTTCCGATAAAAATATTTCAAGTCTGTACTGGAAATCCTCGCTTTGAAGGATAACAATTCCTGCGCATTCATTTTCTTTTTTTGGAATGAATTCGATTTCTGCGCTGAATTCCCAATTGATGTGACGTATTCTTCTTCCTGCAAATGCAGGGTGTTCCATGCTTCTCATTGTAGCTTTTTTTGCAAAAAGACGAAGCGCGTCGGATCTTGCATTTACGCAAAAGGCAAAATCTTTTTCGTTTGAAGGAAGACGAAGCGTAAGCCAATTAAGGGGAATAACCCCCTTGAAATGATCGCAGACTTTTTCCGTAAGACATTCGTTTTTGTTTTCGCTTCTTGACCTGTTTTCTTCGCTGTTTGTTTCCAATTCGATTTCTTCTTCGATCATTCCGGATTCTGTGCCTATAAACGGCCAGCCGTCTTCCCAAAAAACGGGTATCAAAAAAGTTTCGCGTCCAAGAGGGCAGACACCTTCAATTTGACGCGATGCCAAAAGAACCATATACCAGTTTCCGTTTGCATCATCAACCAAATCCGCGTGTCCAACATTGATAATGCCCACCCTTTTCCCAAGATGCCTGTGAGTTGCAACAGGATTGCTTTTTTTTCCTTCCCACGGGCCTTTAATGTCTTTTGCTTTCGCGATGCAAACGGCATGATCCAAACCCGTTCCACCCTCGGCATGCAAAAGAAAATACTCGTTGTCTATTTTGTAAATGTGGGGCCCTTCAGGCCAAATTACGTTGCGAAGAGCGCCTCTCCAGATGCCGATATTATCACCTGACAGAGGATTCTTTCGTTCCTTTAAAAGTTTCAAATCGATTTCGCGGATATAAATTTCGTAATTGCCGGGATACGCTTCGCCTTCGGGAGCGGGATGAGTTCCATGATACCACGCCTTTCCGTCTGTATCAAAAAAAATGGAAGGATCAATGCCGTCTGCGCCTTCAAGCCAAATCGGATCGGACCAGGGGCCTTTGGGATCATCTGCGGTAATTATGAAATTGCCGCCGTTTTTTACCAAAGTGCAAAGGATGTAAAATGTTCCTTCATTGTACCGAATTGTCGGAGCGAACAACCCTTGAGAAATTTGGTTTTCGTCAAAACAAAGCTGACCGGGACGATCAATCGCATTTCCAATCTGGCTCCAATTAAGCAGATCCCTGCTGTGAAAAACGGGTATGCCGGGGAAATAGGCAAAAGTCGATGTCACAAGATAATAATCGCAGTTTACCCTTACAATGGAAGGATCGGGGTAAAAACCGCTTAAAATCGGATTGCGATATTTGATTGTCATAATACAATAATAGCATTAATGTGCAAATAAAAGAAGCAAAAAAAACAAAAAGGGCTAGACCGGCAAAGAATGATTGGACCATTCAATTGCCTGCTGGCGAAGTTCATGGGAAGTCATGCAATGCAGTTTCAGCTTGATATGTTCCTTGTGGGTATCGATTGTTTTTGTGCTAAGGTTAAGACGCGTGGCAATTTCGATTGTGCTGAATCCCTTTCCAATCAGGGAGAACACTTCAAGTTCGCGGTTGGAAAGTTTTTGAATCGATATCGGCCAATCTTTTGCCCCCCGCGCGCTTTCGTCCGTCAGTGCCTGAAAAATTCTTTCCCTCTCGTTTTCGCTTAAAAAAACTTTTCCGCCCAAAACGGTGGAAATTGCGTCCATAACAAGCTCGGCGGATGCCGTTTTCATGACATATCCCCGCGCTCCAAGACGCAAAACCCTCTCGGAATAAAAGCGTTCCTCGTTTGCCGATATTACAAGAATCGATATTTCGGGACTTGCCGATTTCAATTTGGATATAAGGTCAAGTCCGTTTTCCCTTCCGGGAAAAATTTCCATTATTACAAGATGAGGCTTTTCCTTTTCCGCCAATCTCAACGCGTTTTCCATTTCGCTTTCAATGCCTATAACGCTGAATTTTCCCGCTTTCTCCAAAACGGAAGACAGTCCTTCGCTGTAAAGCGGCTGATTGTCTACGATTAAAACCCTCGTATACCCGGTTCTACCCATTAAAACATGATACAATGTTTTTCTTATATATACTATAGTACAATTTACCTATATTCATACTGTAAAATTATTCTAATAATAGGAACATGAGCATTGGTTTAAAAGACGCGTGGAAACATTCATTCCATGTAGGGGCTGCTGTATGCGGCAAAATGATGAACGACCCGGAATATGATGCGCTTATAAAAAAGCATTTTTCGACTTTGACAGTGGAAAACGGAATGAAATTCGGTCCTGTTCATCCCGAAGAAAACATGTATAAATGGGATGACAGTGATCTGGTAGCTAATTACGCAAGAAAAAACAATATGCCGATGCGCGGTCATGTCATGCTTTGGCACAATCAGAATCCTTCGTGGCTTTTTTTGGACAACGGCGAAACTGTTTCAAAAAACAAACTGTACAAAAGACTGGAAGACCACATGGCAGAAGTTGCAAACCGATATGGCGATGTGGTGTATTCGTGGGACGTGCTAAACGAAGTTATCGATGTTGACAAGGGCGATGAAAACGGTTTTAGATTAAGCGATTGGTATAAAATTTGCGGCAATGATGTTTACGAATTTGCCTTTAAAAGAATGAGGGAGATTTGTCCAAAAGCAAAACTTTTTTACAACGATTACAACAACGAATCGGGGAAAAAAATGGACGTTTCATTGGAATTTCTTTCAAGGCTTCTTGACAAGGGCGTTCCGATTAACGGAGTGGGCATTCAGGCGCATTGGTATTACAATTTTCCGAAAGAAGAAATTATCGTTAACGCGATAGAAAAATATTCAAAGTTGGGGCTGGAAATAGAATTTACGGAAGTTGACATTTCCATTTATGAATGGGACGAAAAAAGGGAATCATCGCAATTTTTCAAATCAAGACCCGAAGAAAGAATTGTAAAACAGGCAGAAACATATAAGAATCTTTTTCGCGCGGCTTCCACCTCTTCTGCGGTAAAGAACATTACAACATGGGGCATCGCGGACTGTTATACATGGCTTGACGATTTCCCTGTGCCGAAACGAAAAAACTGGCCGCTCCTTTTCGACGAAAACAAAAAGGAAAAACCGGTTGTAGGTTCATTAATCGAAGAAGGACAGAAGCGGGATAAAAAGTAAAAGTCTTTTTTACTTTACCCTTCCGTACAATGTAATCATCGTCTTCGGCATAAGCAAAATGTCCGTTTTCCCGCCTGTTGTTCTCTGTCTTCCAAGCGGTTCAAGTTTTTCGCTTTCCGATGTGCGCCAGACATCAAGCCTGTCGAATTCGCCGCCCGGCAAATTCAAGGAAATCGTCGATTCTGCATATCTGTCATTTATTATTACGATTGCAATTTCTTTTGTTTTTGGATTTCTGTAGGCGCTTAAAAATACGCCCCACAAGGAAGATGCGTCGCATTCGATTCTGCGCCATCCCGGGCGGACGAATCGGGAAAATTGCCCCATCGCGTAAAGCCTGTGATGGGCGGTTACCCTGTTTCCGTCTGCAATTATCAAACTGCCTGTAGTATTGCTTGAATTGTTTGTCCAAAGCCACCAAAAAAGAAATGCGTTTGTCTGCGACAAAGTCATATCCCAATGGATCATTCTTGCGTAATAAAGGGCGTTGTCAATTCCTGTTCCGCGCGGAAGATGCGCGCCCGATCCCGACACTTCGGTTTGCCAGAAACGTTTGCCCGATTCAATGATGCCGGGGAATTCAATTGCGCCGGCTCTCATGGAAGGATCGCTGGCTCCATTGTATTGATGAAGACCGATGTGAGTGATAACCCTGCGCGAAACAGGATCATCCAATGACGGAAGAATCATTTCGTTGAAATTAATGTTAAAATTTTCAAACTCGGGCATCATTATGCCAAGACCGCTTTCGCCCACTGCAACGTTTTTCATGGGGAAACGATTTGCAATTACCTTGATAAAATCCCTTAAATCGGTTCCGCTCCAGTATGCGGATTCATAATCTACTTTCCAGTTTGGTTCGTTTTGAACGGAAAGAATCGAGAGCGGATGTCCCATTTGCGATTGAAAATTGGCGGCATAATCCGCAAGAAGGTCCGCATAGTCGTTGTAGTGTTCCCTTTTTAACCGTCCCCAGACATCGGGCTTTGACCAGTCCATTGCATAATTAAGATTGCCCCTTAAACCCGTTACATCTTCTTTCCATTGCGTTACGCGATTGCTTGGCGGCGTCCACGGCGTGCTCATTAATACAAGTTCCTCGGGGCCGTCCCTTCCAAGATTTTTTATCATTCTAATAAGATTTCTGGTTGCGGACAAATCCCAGCTGTTCCAGTTTAAATCGAATGTTTTTGTTCCGTTTGGATTTTCCGTATACGAATAAGTATGATCGCTTTTTCTTACCATGAACCCGTCATTGAGACCGGGGCTGTTATCCCCGGGAAGGCGTTCGCGAAAAGGAATTCTGTTACGCAAAATCGTAAAGCCCATTCCTTCGGTTCTTGAATACAAAAGCCTTACAACATTGGCTGCAACCTGCGGATTGTCGGGAAGTCTTGTCCACGCGTTCGAGCCGCCGAAACCGTCAATTTCCTGCCGCATTTCGTTAAAGTTTATGTTTAACGTTTCTTCGATTTCGTTATCGGTATTGGTATCAGACAATTTGTTTATGCTGCCGCTCGAACTGCATGCGCATAATGTCAATAATACGGTTATAAATGCAGCTATATTAATGATTCTCATCGATACCCAATGCTTCGGTCGGGTTTGCGACTGCGAAGAACGCCTGTTTTGGCTGCAATCTTGCGTCCCAAAGGCAGGGATTGCCAAGCGATTTCCAACTGTGTTCGTCATCGATGCCCCATAACGTTACGCGCGCAATATGATCCTTGTATTGTTTGAAAAGCGAAAAGAGTTCCGCATATTTGATTGCCTGCTGTCTTTGTTCCATATCGCTTAAACGTCTGGAATGACCGATGCCGAATGATCCGCTTCCAACGCTTCTTACCTCAACGTCAAGTTCGCTTATGGAAACTTCGATTCCCAAAGCGATGAATCTTTCTATGCTGGCGCGCACATTGGGAACGCTTGTTGTAAGTCCGTAATGCGCCTGCATTCCGACACCTTCGATAAGGTTTCTTGTATTGCCTTCCGATCTGTATCTTGCGTTAATTTCTCTGACCATGTTGGCGACTACCTGGGCTTTTCTTGAATTGTCCAGATTATAATCGTTGTAATAAAGCGTGACGGCCGGGTCTGCGGCTCTTGCCGTTCTGAATGCAAGATCGATATAATCGGCACCGAGCGCTTTGAACCAGCCGCTTTCCTGTCTTAAATGATTTCTCCAAAGCTCGTAATTTTCGCCCGGGTTGACCCTTTCCCTTACGGCTTCGTTTACAACATCCCATGATGTAACTCTTCCCTTAAAGTGAGCCATTACCGTATTGATATGATTGACCAAATTTTCCCTGACTTGTTCGGGAGTTCCTTCTGTCATCCATCTGTGAGTCTGACTGTGCCAGATAAGAGTGTGACCGTGCATGCGAATGCCGTTTTCCGCCATTATCCTGATTTGATTGTCCGCAGGAGCAAAATTGTAATTGCCGCCCCTTTCGCGCGGGCCCAAATGATCGGGCTTCATGTTGTTTTCGCTTGTGACGACACTAAAATGCGTTTTTAGGATTTCAAAAAAATCGCCTCTTAAATAATTGTTATTGACGATATTGCCTATTGGAAAATAATCCTGATAAACGGTTTTTAACGGAGTATTAAAGTGATTTGGCGCCTGATTTCCCGCAGATGCCCTTTGCGTACCCGATGAGCCGCTTGATTCGCAGCCAAAAAGAACAAATGCCAGAATTAAAACAGACAACAATTTAATTTTCATACAGTTACCTCTTGTTTCATAATACCATCGTATGGCGTATTTATCAACTATTTTATATATGATATAATCCATGCAATGAACAGTTTTAACCATAATTGGAAATTTATTCTTGGAGACGAAAAAAACGCCCAAAGTGAAGGTTTTAACGACAGAACATGGGAAAACGTCGATCTTCCCCATGATTGGGTCATTTCAAGGCCTTTTTTTAAGGGAGAGACAGGCGGCTGGACACCCCAAAACATGCAGGGTTTCTTTGACTGGAAAGGCGTTTGCTGGTACAGAAAAGAGTTTTTGCTTCCAAATATTAACGAAAAGACGATTTTCATTTATTTTGGCGGCGCATACAGGAACAGCACAATCTTTATAAACGGAAAGGAAGCGGCTAAACGCGCAAACGGATATGTCAGCTTCGAAGTTGATATTACAGGCTTTGCAAAAGAAGGGAAAAACCTTGTCGCCGTTCGTCTTGACAATGGCTGCGAAGAACCCGATCGCTGGTATTCGGGAAGCGGTCTCTACCGCAATGTCGAACTTAAAGTCCTTCCGCCTGTTCATGTTAAAACTTGGGGCGTAAAAGTAAAGACCCAATTGTCAAAAGACAAAAAACAAGCCGATGTAAAAATAACTGCGGACATTAATTCATATAGTCCACGGATTAACACGAATTTACACGAATTGAATTTAAAAATATTGACTCATGACAATAAGTTAGTTGCAGAAGAAAAAGTGCCAGTCAATTTTAACGGTAAAAACGAAATTAAAATAAATCAAAGTTTAAAAATTGACAATCCTGCATTGTGGTCGGCAGAAAATCCGAATTTGTACCGCGCCGTTTTGGAAATTTTGGGTGACAATGAATCTTCGGTTCCTGTACAAGTTACTTTCGGCATTCGCACAATAGAAATTAATTACAACAAGGGCATGACAGTTAACGGCGAAAAGGTAAAATTAAAAGGCGTGTGTCTTCATCATGATGCGGGAATCGCAGGCAGCGCATATTACGATGATGTATGGCGGCGGCGTTTGAACATATTAAAAAGCATCGGGTGCAATGCGATAAGGACAAGTCACAATCCGCCCGCACAAGAGTTTTTGGATCTTTGCGACGAAATGGGTTTTTACGTTATAGACGAATGTTTTGACAAATGGAAAAGCGGCTATTATAAGGATCATTTTGACGAAGACGCCAAGCGCGATTTGACCGATTTTATTTTGCGCGATATAAATCATCCGTGCGTGTTCATGTGGAGCGTGGGAAACGAAGTTGAAAATCAGGGGCAGGACAGCATGATTGCGATTCAAAAAACGCTTTGCGATATTGTGCGCTCCCTTGACGATCGTCCCGTAACGTGCGCGCTTGCTCCTCATGCAAATCCCAGAACCCTTGTGGGAGCAGCTCCCGGGGAACTTGTAAAGCTCACAAAAAAAATGGCAAAAGATGTGGATGTTCTCGGGTTTAATTACCACGAACCGTTATACGAACATTATACAAAGGGAATAGAAAAACCGATTGTCGGCACCGAATGTTACGAGTTTTATTCAAGCGTCGGCACAAACTTTGAAGATGTCAGCGAAAAAAATCCGTGGCAGTTTGTTTTGGAAAACGACAATGTAATAGGGCAGTTTATCTGGGCGGGAATCGATTACCTTGGCGAATGTCCCTGGCCTGCAAAAGGATGGTCAGGCTCCATAATAGACATCTGCGGTTTTTTAAAGCCGAATGCATATTTCAGAAAGAGCATTTGGACAGAAGAGCCAATGATCTACATGGCTTTTTACGACCAGCATATTAAACCCGATTATTCAAGGGGACGCTGGTCTTTCCCGAAACTTTCTTCGCATTTGAATCATTCGTATTTTGAAAGGCAAAACGTTAAATTGGCGGTTTTTACAAATTGCGAAGAAGCGCAGCTTTTCATTAACGACAAAAAAATGGGCAGAAGAAAAAAAAGTGAGTTTGCAAACGGAATTATCGAATTTCCGATTGAATATGTTTACGGAAAAATCGAAATAAAAGGAATAAACAATAACAAGGAAGTATGCTCTTATGAACTAAAAACTTCATTAAAAGAGGCGCAAAAAATAAAATTGATTCCCGATAAAAAAGAAATTGAAAATGGCGCAGTCGCTCATGTAGAGATTAACATAACCGACAAGAACGGGGAATTATGCCCAAACGAAGAAGTGTTGGTCGAGTTTGCATTGGAAGGGGACGCAAAAATTCTTGGCGCGTGTTCTTCGGATTTGAATCAAAATCTCGGGTTTGCAAATTCTAAAGTTGTCACATCATGCGGAAAAGCGCTTGTTTTAATCAGGGCGGGGCAGTCCGGAAAAGAAATCATTCTTCGCGCGTACAGCGAAAATTTAAAAGAAAGCTTTTTAAGCTTTAAAGCGAGTAAAAAATGAAAATGACAATGCGCTGGTTTGGACCCGGCTACGATCCTGTTACTCTCGATAAAATACGTCAGGTACCCGGCATTAACGGGGTAATTACAACTTTGTACGGAAAACAGCCGGGCGAAGAATGGAAAAAAGAAGAGGTTTTTGTGCTTAAAAAAATCGTGGAAGACGAAGGTTTGAGCATTGCGGGAATTGAAAGCGTAAATGTCCACGATTCAATCAAGACAGGTTCAAGCGAACGCGACATGCATATCGAAAGATATATCGATACATTAAAAATAATTCATGAAGCGGGAATCAATCTTGTCTGCTATAATTTTATGGCGGTTTTCGACTGGACAAGATCCGACCTTGCAAAAATGCGTCCCGACGGCGCTACTGTCATGTCTTATGATCACAAACTTATAGAAAAAATAAACCCCGACAATATGTTTGAAGTAATGCAGGAAAAAGCCGGTGGATGCCTTCTTCCCGGATGGGAACCTGAGCGAATGGCGCGCATAAAAGAACTTTTTAAAATGTATCATGATATTGACGAAGAATCCCTTTTTAAAAATCTGGAATATTTTTTAAAGGCGGTAATTCCCGCATGCGAAAAATACGGAATAAAAATGGGCATGCACCCTGATGATCCCGGATGGTCAGTTTTTGGTCTTCCAAGAATCATGAAAAACAAAAAAGATTTGTTAAGGCTTGTAAAACTTGTCGACAGTCCGTATAACGGCGTTACATTATGCTCGGGAAGCCTTGGAACAAACCCCGACAACGATATCCCTGACATTATAAGAAATTTAAAAGGACGCATTTCCTTTGCGCATGTAAGAAACGTTAAACACAATGCACCGGGCGATTTTGAAGAATCCGCGCATTTGTCAAGCGACGGCTCTTTGGACATGTACGAAATAATGAAAGCGTTATACGACATCGGTTTTGACGGTCCTTTGCGCCCGGATCACGGAAGGCAAATATGGGGAGAGGTTTCTGTTCCCGGTTACGGTCTTTATGACAGGGCAATAGGACTCAGTTACTTGCAGGGTTTGTGGGAAGCGATTAAAAAGAAAGGTTAGGTTTTAATTATGTTAAAAGAATACGACTGCTGGCTGCAGGAAAGAAAAGTAACTGCGAAAATCAAGGTTCCCGAAGTCATATATGCACAAAAAGGCGGCGAAGTGTGCGCAACTGCCGTAAGGGAACTTTCAAGCGGAATTAATCGTCTTTTGGGATTTGTTCCAAAAGTGCAAAAAAAGGCGGACTTGAAAAATTCGGGTGTCTTTCTTGAATTTGATTCGTATTTAAAACCGGAAAGCTTTTCCATAAGCATAACGGAAAACCAGATTTTAATTTGCGCGGCAGACGACAACGGTCTTTTATACGGCGTGTTTCGTTTTCTTTTTCTGCTTGCGCAGGGAAAAATAACACACGGGCTTCAGATAAACGAAACGCCCGCGTCTCCCCTAAGAATGATAAATCACTGGGACAATTTTGACGGCACAATAGAGCGCGGATACGCAGGCGGCTCTCTTTTTTACAAAGATGGCAATTTTGATTTTGACAACAAGCGTATCGAAGATTACGCGCGTCTTTTGGCAAGCACGGGAATCAACAGGCTTTCCATTAACAATGTAAATGTCAGGGCAAACGCAAAATTGTTGATTACAGAAAAATATTTAAGGGAAGCCGCAAAATTGGCGGCAATTTTCAGAAGATACGGCATTAGACTTTTTATAAGCATTAATTTTGGTGCGCCGTGGTCGCTAGGAAAGCTTGAAACGGCAGATCCGCTGGACGAAAGAGTCTTTGCATGGTGGAAAGAAAGAGCTTCGATTATTTATAAATATATCCCCGACTTGGCAGGTTTCCTTGTAAAAGCAGATTCCGAAGGCGAACCGGGTCCGTTTCAGTATGAAAGAACTCATGCAGACGGGGCAAATATGCTTGCAAAAGCAGTTAAACCCTTTGGCGGCGAAATTGTCTGGCGCTGCTTTGTTTACAACTGTCAGCAGGATTGGCGTGATCATAGTTTCGATCGCGCAAGGGCGGCATACGATCACTTTATGCCGTTGGACGGCGCATTTTTGGAAAACGTTATTCTTCAGATTAAATTCGGGCCTTACGATTTTCAGGTAAGGGAACCTGTAACGCCTCTTTTCGGCGCTCTTTTAAAAACGCGTCATGTAATGGAATTGCAGATAACGCAGGAATATACGGGGCATCAGATAGATTTGTGTTTCCTTCCGCATGTTTGGCAGGATATTGCAAGGTTTGACATTGTCAACAATGAAAATACGGAAAGAAAATTCCGCATTATGGATTTAATCGGAAAATACAAGGAAGGATTGTCAAACATCGAAGGGTTTGCCTCTGTTGTAAATGTCGGTCTTGACAACAATTGGACAGGGCATACTTTGGCGCAGGCAAATCTTTACGGCTACGGAAGATTGACATGGAACCCGCAATTAAGCGCAAAGGAAATTGCGCAAGAATGGTGCGCTCTTTCATTCGGAGAAGGGGAGACCGCAAAAAAAATCGAAGACATACTTTTAAATTCATATCCCGCATACGAAAAATACAATGCGCCCTTCGGCGTTTGCTTTATGGTAACTCCCAATTCCCATTACGGACCGAATATCGAGGGTTACGAGTTTTCAAGATGGGGAACGTATCACAGGGCGGATGCAAATGCAATCGGCATAGATCGCACGCCTTCGGGAACAGGGTATACAGAGCAGTATTCAAATGAAAACGCGGCAATTTTTAGGGACGCATCAAGATGCCCCGAGAACCTGATATTGTTCTTTCACAGATTGCGCTACGATTTTAAAATGAAAAACGGAAATACGCTTTTGCAAAACATTTACGACACTCATTTTGAAGGATACGATGAAACCTTTAAAATGGCGGAAGACTGGAAAAGCCTTAAGGATTCGCTCCAAAAAGAAGTGTATGAATCCGTGCTTTCGCGTTTTGAAATGCAGTTAATTAACGCAAAGGAATGGCGGGATCAGATAAACACGTATTTTTTTAGAAAAACGGGCATCCCGGATAATAAAAACAGAAAGATTTTCCCTTAAAAAAATCCACTTTTTCCGATAAATGTGTTACAATGTTCCAATGGAACAGGGGAATATTTGGGTTATCTTAAATCCCACTGCGGGTAAGGGAAAAGCAAAAAAGCAGTGCCCAAAAATTGATAAAATTCTAAAAGAAAGCGGACGCAAATATCAAATAATACAAACGCAATCGCCCGGTCATGCGATAGAATTGATTCGCAATCTTTCGATTGATGAAAACGACATTGTAGTTGCGGCGGGCGGAGACGGAACATGCAACGAAGTTGTAAACGGTCTTCTTTCCAGGAAGGAAAAATTTTCAAAGCCGCCTGTTTTTGGATTGCTCCCGATAGGCAGGGGAAACGATTTTTCCTCAACGCCAAATCTTCCCTTGAATATCGACGATGCCATAAAAATAATACTAAACGGCAATATCCGTCCGCTTGACGCAGGTATTGTGAAAGGAGGATTTTTCCCGGACGGCAGATATTTTATCAACGGCGTTGGAATCGGTTTTGATACAAAAGTTGGATTTGAAGCCGCCAAAATGAAAATAAAAAGCGGTTTTTCATACATGATAGGAGCCCTTAAAATGCTTGCGCGTTTTGAAATGTCTCCACTGATTCAAATCAAATATGACAATCGGGAAGAAACCCTTCATGCAATTCTTGTTTCCGTTGTAAACGGAAGGCGAATGGGAGGAAGTTTCTATATGGGACCGAATGCGATTCTGGACGACGGTCTTTTGGACATTTGTTATGTGAAACATCCCGCAAAAAGATCGTATTTGTTAAAAATATTTTCTCATTATACAAAAGGAACCCAAAGCCAATGCGATGGCGTATTTATGTCAAGAGGCTTGAAATTCAAATTAAGGGCGCTGGAAGGTTCAATGGCGGTTCACTGCGACGGAGAAACGGTATGTTTCGAAGGCAAGGAACTCGAAATTGAATGCATTCCGGGCGCATTAAGGTTTGCAGGTTTTTGATATGGGTTTCAGGAAAGCGGCAGTCAATTTTTTCTTAAAGGGAATTTTAAACGCCATCTGTAAAATTGACTGCGGTGAATTTGTAAAAGCCCTTTCTGCAAACAAACCGCTTATCGTGATTTTTAATCATATTAATTTTTTGGAAGTGCCGATTTTGGTTTCGCACAGCTATCCTTTGCATGTTTCAGGGCTTGTAAAATCCGAAACGTGGAAAAATCCGCTGTTCGCTTTTTTGTTCAATACGTACAAAGCGGTTCCCATTGACAGAAAAGGCGCTTTTACCGAATCGTTCAAACATGTTTGCGGAATGATAAATGACGGCTACCACATGTGCGTGGCTCCGGAAGGCACACGAAGCAAAAACGGCGTCTTGGGCAGGGGAAAAGCGGGAATTGTCCTGCTTGCAATGGAAGCAAATGTGCCGATTCTTCCCGTTGCGCATCACGGAGGGGAGAATGTCTGGAAAAACATAAAAAGATTCAAACGCACTCCATTTCATTTCAGGGCAGGCCGTCCTTTCAGGATAAAATTCGGGGGAATGCCGAACAAGGAAGAGCGCGAAATGATTTTGGGTGAAGTGATGGGACAGCTTGCGGTTTTACTGCCTGAAGACATGCGGGGCATTTATGCCGATCAGGCAAAAAAAGAAAATAAATATTTGGAATTTATATGAAAACACATTTATTCGACGTGGACAAAACAATAGTAAGAAAAACGACAGCGGAATATTTTATCAAGGTAGCCCTTAAAAGGAAAATAATAAAATTTTCGCAAGTTAGCCATCTTCTTGTCGATTTGGCAAAATACAAAATGGCAACCCCTGATATGGATTTTATAGAAAATGCCGTTTTAAGGCTTAAGGGAATCGATAAAAGCGATCTGGAAGAAATTTCCGGTATTTGTTTTGACAAATACATTAAAAGAAACATTTATAAGGGAATGGAAACCCTTATCAACGAAGCAATCAAAAAAAACGAGAAGGTCATATTTGCGACATCCTCTTTTGATTTTATCATAAAACCGTTGGAAAATCATTTTAACATTACAGGTTCTCTTGCGACAAAAATGGAATATATTGACGGAAAAACATCCGGGAAAACGGACGGTTTCAGTTTTTTTGGAAATAAAAAGAAAATTGGCGCCTGTGAATGGATGGAAAAAAACAATGTAAAGGCAAAAGATGCAAGTTTTTATTCCGATTCGTACACGGATATTCCGCTTTTGGAATATTGCGGCAATCCTGTCGCGGTAAACCCCGATCGCATTCTTTTTAAAGAAGCTGTAAAAAGGGGATGGAAGATTCTGGAATTCAGGGAAGTGCTGGGCGCTACCAGCTGAAATTCAACCTTATGCCGTTTGACTGCTCCAAAAGTTCCAGCATGCTCATTGTAAATGCTGATCTTCTTCCCTGAGATATTGACGCAGACGAAGGAGAAACCGAAGCTCCTTCCCTGTTTGAAACAGAAACTGAAGAAGGCGCATAAGAATCCAAACTGATTGTAAAATTGTAACCGTCAAAAGCGCTTCTCATCAGTTTCATCATGTCTGCGTCATAGTCTTCACTTTCGTTTGTAACAGTCATAATTATATTTCCCGACTGGCCGTTATTGGAAATCGATATGTTTTCGCCCGAGCTTGTTGTCAATAAGGCGGCAAGAGCATCCGTATTTGCAAATTCGATGTTTGCGCTGATGATAATATCCTGCGCGGTTTCCCTGCTTGAAAAAGACGCAAGCCTTGCGCCCGGAACTCCGCCTGCCAGGCTTTCCATTTCGCCGCGCATTGCGGGAATAATTGCCTGCGCTTCATTGCCGTCCAACTGTCCCATTTCCATAAGCGTGCGCGAAATGCGGTATTCCATTGCAAGTCTTCCGGAGCCGTCCCTGTTAAGATGAATGGACAAAGAAACGCCAAGGCATGAATTAAGCAATATTGCAATTGCAGGCAAAAGAACCAACCGAATCTTCATTAAAATTCCTCCGAATGTATTTTCATGTCCTGAATGCGGACAGATGTTTCGTTTTCTATCATGGCAAACGCCTTTTGAAGAACCGACTCTCCGAATGTGCGCGAGTTTGAAACAAGAGCCCCTCCTATTTGGCAGAAAGCAAGAGAATCCTGAAGATCAACCTCGGCTGCGCTCAATTGGAAACGCCGTTTCATTTTTTCGATTATCGACTTTATGACGCGTCTTTTTTCCTTTATGTTTACGGAATCGGGAACCTCGAATATTATCTGTATCATTGAAACAACCATGAAATTAAAGCTATTATATCATAAGATGCATGTTCTGCGTAAGGCTCTAATAGTCATCCTCATTGTAATTTGCAATCATGCGATTTTTGCAGATGACGAGCCTGCGCACGAACTCGACATGAACGATTTGCGCCGTCGCATACTAAACGAAGACCCAAGGGAATTCATGAGGTATTCGCTTGGAGATTCCGACGTTGTTCTTTTTTTGACAGGTTCGTGGAAAGGTGAGCTTTTGGGAAACCTCGGGTTTTTTGCATCTCCTGTCGGTACGGGCTTCATATCGCCTGACACGCCCCTTCTTTTCAAACAGGAAGTCGATTTGACAATGGCTCTTTGGATAAACGACAGATGGTTTGTAGAGGCAAGTTTCCTTGACGATTCAAGTCAAAATGCATACAGGGCGGGATACCGGGGAAAACCGGGAGAGTTCGTTCAGTATGCCGGAATCGGAAACACGGGGCTTGATTTTCCGTCATTTCCGTACATGGACCTTGGCGGAGATTCGCCTGCTTCATTCGGTTTTTACGGACGCTTCGGTTTGGACAAACTGAACATTCACGCGTTGCTAAGATACGATGCGGCTTCCAGGGAGGAGCGTGTTTTTACGGGAAGCAGGGAAAGAACATACACCGACATTTCGCCTGCCGGTGCAATTCACGGCATTTCGTTTGTTTTGCCTGACACCAACATCGAATCGGATATTACGGTTTATATCGAGGATGAAAGGGGTGAAATAACCGAATCAAACGGAAGACGATGGAGAATTGCGCCTTCAGGCGAATACGCGTTTTCAAGGGAGCATGGTCTTTTGGAAATGAGCATAAGACCTTCGGGAATGATTGCTGTTCACTATGCGGGGAATAAAATCGGTTTGGGAAGCTATTCTGGCTCGGGGTTTTTGCGCGATGTTCAGGATTGGTTTGATTCGGGAAATGTGAATGTCGATTTGGCGGATTATCCGCAGTGTTATGAAACGGATTCGCAGAACCCTTGGGATTTTACAATCGCGGGCAATTCTGTTTTGATAATTTTTCAACCGGGAACTTTTTCTCCGTTTGAACGGCGTAATGTTTATGACGCGCCTTCCAGCTCGACAGAAAGGGCGTCCCTTATAAGACTTTCTACAGGCAGGGAAATCGAAGGTTTTGAACTTGTGGAGATTGACGCTTCCCTGTTTGCGGATAACGTTCTTTCGTTAACGCAGACAAGGGGCAGGGCGTTATTTGAACTTGCAAAGATTGGAAACGGCGCTTCAAGACGGGATCCGCAAAGCAGATGGCCGTTGGCTGGCGAAGCGTTTGAAATCTATGTTCCTTCGGGATCCGTATTTTCGGGAGACATTGCGCTAAGGTTTGCAAATTTCAATTCCGCAAGCGGATATTTTATCGGTACCGATGCAATCCCCGGTTCCATACAGGTTTGGCGAAGCGGTATTCAGGATTCGAATTTCAATTACAATTTGTCGTCGGGCGAAGTGTCAATCCAAAGCCCCGCAGGTCAAAATGAAACTATTCGCATAACGTATCTTAAAAAAACCGACGGATTGCGTTTTGGAAGCATTGCGGCAGGTCTTGGCGCGGTTTATCAAAACAGCGCGGAATATTTTACCGCGCAAGCTGCGCTCGGTGTCAGATGGAACCTGACAGACGATTCGTTTTCGCAGGAAGATTCAAGAAGCGCGGGAACCGTAGGTCTTGGCGCAAAAGCCGCATGGAAATTTGAAAATTTCAATGCTCATTTAAGCGCGGGATTCTCGGCAGTTGAAGCGGATACAACAGGTCTCTACCGCGCTGCGGGAATGGAAGGATACGAAACAACGCTTCCTTTGCCGCATGAAACCTCTTTCATATCGCATCCTTTTAATTTGGCGGACGGAATGCGCCTGAATGCCGCAAACCGCGTTGATTTGGTTTACCGCAATTATTTTAACAACAATGTGCTTGGCAGCAATTTAATGACGATAGAATGGAACGCTCCTGTTGTTTCGGGGATAAACAGGCCTTACCCTGTCAGGGATTCGCAGCTTGGAAACGCTCAAGCGTTAACGGCGGAGATTTCGTTAAGTGACGGCGAATGGAGCGGTTATCAGGTTCCTTTGGGATTGAATGCGGAAATTTTATCGCGGGCTTCGGAAATTGAAATTCCTTTCAGATTGTATGACGCCCTTCCTCCCGGCAATTTCAGGATCATTGTGCAAATAGGCTCTCTTGGAACGGGCGATTTTGAAATATCGGAAAACAGTAACCTTATATGGGAAAAATCCCTTCTTCCGAATGAAACAGATGCAAATGCGTTTTATTTTGCTTCGGGCGATTACACTGTTGCGCGGTTTAAAATTAACGACGAAGAAAGAAGAAGACTTGCAGATGCAAAATACCTGAGAATAGCCGCAGTTTACAACGGCACAGGCAGCATTTTTATGCGCGTAATTCTTGCTCCTCCTGTTGTAAGAAGTTCGATCTTCAGGGCTGTTGCAAAAGAAAACAATGAAATAAATCCAGTTACAAATCTTGTTACAGCTTCTGAAACAAGAGAGATTGGAGCAAACAATTTGGAATCCGCATATCCGTCGATTGTAAACAGACTGCACCCGTTTGAAAACACGCAGAGAGTTTTGGAAATCCGCTGGCAGAATATGCCTCCGGGAGCAAGCGCGGGTGTCGACGGAAGGATTCGGGAAGTGCCTCTTGGCGATTACAGGGAACTGTCTTTTTTTGCAAGAGTGCCAAACACGTCAAACGAAAACGCAATCCTTAGTTTCATTGTGCTGACAGGAGACGCTTCGTTGTCCAATCCGCAGTTGGAAGCCAAAATTCCAATCAGGGCGTTTACGCATAACAATCCGAACATGTGGAAAAAAGTAACCGTCAGGTATCAGGGAGAAAATGCATCCGTTTTTGTGGACGGATTTAACGAAGACATTGCTCCTCCCGTTTACAGAAGAGTAAGGGCAAACCCCGACAACGAAAGAAGGACAAGCTACATTGCAATTTTTATAGATCCCCTGAATCAGGCGCAGTCTCTGGATGCGGGTTCCGTTTTTATCGATGAAATTATTTTGGAAGACCCTGTTATGCTTTACAGGGCAAATGCGGGAGCTTTTGTCAATTATTCAAAACCGGGCGTTATCCTTTCTTTGGGAAACATTTCCGTTTTGGAAAATTTTTCGATAAGTTCCGCATTTGAATCGGAAGCGAATGCGCAAAGCGGCGCGCAATTTTCAGGCAGCGCGATTTCCAGAACAGGCGCGCAAGTTACCCTGATTGGCATAAATGTTTCGGGCAATCTTGGTTTTACTGCGGCAGACGACGCTTTTTTGTGGAACGCGGATCATGAAATATCAAAAACAATGGGAGCGTTTTATGCGAGAGAGACGTTTTTTGCATCGCCCGGAACAGAAGAGGCGCGTCACTCTTTTAATATCGGTTTTGCTTCCGATTTTCATGCGAAATTTGACGCAGACGCTCTTTATGAACTTGGAAGACTCAGACAAAGATGGAATGCCAGTACGGGCTTCATTCCCAAAAACGAACATATCCCCTCATTTTTGGTTTCGGGCGAGGCTTTATGGACAAAACAAAACAGAATTGAGGAAAATGAAAATTACGGCGAACTGTGGCTAAGAACTTTTGCGCCGCTTGTTCCGGATTCGGGAACAGGCACCGATGCAAGAAGGACAATATCGCAGGTTGTAATAACGCAAAGGACAAAACCGGTGGGAGCCGTTCTTGCGTTTCAGGGCATGACAAATTTTACCGGCGCCAACAATCTTACGTTATCCGAATATTCGCTGTTTCTTGATGTTCCGGTTGTTTTTGAAAGAACCGGCGTAAATTTCAGGGCGGGACGCTTTTTTAAAAAGAACGTCTTTTTTTCGGGATACGATGTAACGGATGATGCGGACAAGTTTTTTGAATTGGTCACAGATTCGTTTGCTCTTTGGAAAGTGTTTCCCTTTTATTCGCTTTTTTCTCCCGACCTTGAAACCGCAATGGACGAGGCGATAATGAATTCGCCGTCTGCAAATATTTCCCAATATACGTCTTTTAACGATCATTTTAGCGTAAGGATCAATCTTCCTTCAATGTACAATTTGGCTTCGTTTTTTGTTCCTTCACGAATCAATTTTCGCATCGAAAGAATTTTGGAGCAAAAATTGGATACAAGAGCGGACAATTTGAACATTGCAGGAAGCCTTGGCTTTTCTTCGATTAACATGTTCGGCGCTATGGGAAATACGCCGATTTTTGCATTTTACCAAACAGACGAGTTTTCGCACGGCATCGAAGCTGCGGTAATAATTCCAAAAGACGCAACGCCTGTTTGGAGGGTGCAATCTTCGTTAAATGCAGGTTTCAGGGGATTTACGGGAGGCGTTCTTGGATTTGCAAACACTTTTACAATACGCACAGACGGTTATTGGCTTGAAAGTTTTGTCGCAGGATGGGAAGCGCCAACCAAAAAAAGCCTTTTAAGCGTTTTTTACAACTGGGTTTCTTCGCTAATCGATGAAAATCAAAATTGGAACGGGTTTACGCTTTTTTTCAATTCAAGTTACGAACAGCTAAGAAAAGAAACACTGGAAATTATTTTTGACAAAACACAAGACGATTTAAGATGGAGCATTATACTTGGACATGAAGAAACAATCAGAATTTTGGGAAGGATGAATTTTACGACATTTATCAAGTTGAGATACAACGAGAATCAATATACGGATTTAATTGTTTTTGACATACAGCTTGGTACATCGTTAAGGATTAGTTTCTGATGCCTGCCGCAAACTGTTAATGATGTTTCTTATTGTTTCCCTGTTGGAGCCTGACACTCTGGAAACCAATCCTTCGACAGATGCAATGTTGTTAAAACCTTCCGTAATCGCTCCCTGCAGCTCCGTGATTCCTTCGCCCGAAGAGCCGTCGGCAATCAGGAGAACTCTTGCAATTGCAAAACGCACGTCGCTTCTTTTCGGGTCGACGGAAGCGGCAGTGGAATCGGCATACGCTTTTCTGTATTCGCCAAGCGCTCTTGCGTAAAAATTGTGTTTTTCCAGGGATTGCCCGAATTCGTAGCGCACTTTTGGATTTGAATTCGTTTCCAGCCATGCCGCAAAATGATCGATGGCTTCAACTTTGTTCAATGCCGCCCTGACTCTCGCATAAAGCAAAAGGTTGTCGTTGTTTTCAAGAAGGGCAACAGGGTATCTTTCAAGGACAGTTTCCGCGTCTGCGTATCTTTCCATTGCGAATAACACAAGCGCGTGATTGTAGCCCGAGTCCGCGCTTTCCGGGACAAGTTCCAAAAGTTTCGCATAATGCCTTTCCGCATTTTCCATGTCGCCTGTCATTATTCTTGAATATGCTGCGGCTTTAAGGGCAAGAACATTTTCCCTGTCCCTTCTTAAAATGCTTTCAAAATGTCTTGCGGCATCCTCATATCTTCCCATTTCGAACGCAAGACGACCAAGGTTGTATGTGGAAGCAACCATTGTCCTGTTTGACTGTCTTGCCCTTGTAAGCCATTTTTCCGCTTCCTCGTATTTTCCAAGCTCAAAGTAAGCCATGCCTATAGCGAAGTATTCTTCCGCAGAAGCCGCAGAACCTGCGCAGCCGCCAAGAAAAAAACATGAGATGAAAATTAGCGGTAAAAAGACAACTTTCTTCATATTTTAAAACCGATACCCAAAAGTGGGCTTAAACCCCAAGAAGCGCCGAACTCGGTTCCTCTTGAGCCGTATTCAATGCCGTTAACTGTCATAATTTCCTCATAATGGCTTATAAAATCAAACGTTCCCTGTACTTTCATAAAAAAATAAATATTGCAATTAAAATGATACTGCAAAGTCAGGCAAAAGCCAACACCGAAATTATAATCGTAATATTCGATAAAATTGTTCCCCGATCCGAATCCAATCGCATTCATCCTGAAATGAATGCCTGCGGTAAAGGGTATTTTCCATTTGTCATTGAAAAAAACATAAGAGCCAAAACCGGCATAGGCATCCAATCCCAGAATCAGGACATCCGAACCGGATTTAAGAAGCAAACCGCCCTCAGGAGAGACGCTTGCAGCGTCGGTAATCAAAATAATACCCACGCATAACTCGTAAACGATTTTGCTTTTATCAAAACGATTTGCATGCAATTGAAGCGGAATGCCGTAATATGAAGAATATTCGTCATTTATCCTTGAAGCATAAAACGAACTGCCGGATGAGATCTCAAAACCGAATTCGGTTTCTTGTCTTTGCTCGTCCGAATGAGACTGTGCTTCCGTTGCAGTCTCGATTTCCGATTCTCCAAAACAAAAGACGAAAACAAGTAAAAATAAAATCGTAAAAAAACATTTTCTTTCATTCATTTTTTTTGTTCTCCTTTTGTTTTATTGAACCCTAAACCCGATTCCAATCTGCGGATTTGCCATAAAGCCAAAAGCAAATTGGGTGTTTCTGTCCGCATAGCCTTCATCATGCCCGGGAATTTTCGAAATTTTAAAATACGAAACCAAAAAATCTATTGCTCCGTATAACTTTAAAAAAATATAGACGGATTCGCGTCTGTTAAAATAAGCTTGCATCCCGATATTGAATCCTATTCCATAAACAATTGCGGAATAATCAACTTCGGTATTTTGGCTGATTGTTATAAAACCGTATGGCGGTCTGTAAGAAATCGGAACATCGTAAATATAATCGTTAAAAACAAAATTCACCCTCAAACCAATGGAAAAAGGAACGCTGAGTCTGTGTTCTCTGTACAGATTGAACAATGCTCCGATATAAAAATCAAAAGATGTCAATGAATTGTTGTATTCAAAAACGGATATTTCTCTAGTATGATTTCCGTTATTTATGCCCATTCCCAAATTAAAATAAAAATTAAAGCCTATTTCCATTCCGTTAAGGGAATTTTCATTGAATATGACGGCTTTTATGCCCAAAGGTATTCCGTATGTCAAATATTCATCGTTATTGAGTTTTAGATATTCAAGTGACGCCAGAGTCGGAAATTCCAAATCGATTCTTTGCGGTTGCCTTGGGAAACATACTGCGAAGGAAAGAAAAAGAACAGCTGCAAGAATGCTTCTTTTCATCTTTCCTCCTTAATTCCGGTTAAAGGAAAAGGGCTTCCGGAAAGAGGAAATGTATAAGGGCGCAAACCATCAGGGCAATGCCAATCGGTTTTCTGAAAGCGAGAAGACTGACACCAAGACGGTCAAGCTCGCCGGCTTTTGAGGACACGTCCTGCCTGTAAATGCCAAAAATCAACATAAGACCCGCAACCAAACCGAATGCGGCAGGTATCAAATCGCTCAGAATGGGAATTCCTTCTCCAATCGACGGGGAAAGAAGCTTTAACACCCCTGTAACGGCGCCAATAATTCCCAGAACAAGGAGAAAAGTTGGGCTTCTAATGGAAAATTGTGAATTTTCGCCGTCTCTGTCATTGTCGGAAAAGAGTATATAACCGGCTAATCCATTGCACAGAATGGACAAAAAATACAACTGCGGCATATATAATTAATAACCAAAAATTTGCATTTTGTCAAGGGGAGTTTTATTCGGGTTTGAATTTTATTTCAACTCGCGAATCCCTGTCATTTTGAAGCACCATCAGAAGTTCCGGTTCGTTTAAAGGCACTGCAAAACGGTACACTTCTTCCTTTTCCCTTGTGAAATAAACGCGATGGGAAAAGTGATTTTGCGAAAAATCGTATTCTTCCCGGGCGGGAAGGGGAATTGTAACAACGATATCGACGGCTCCTGTAAACGCCGATTCGTTTCTTGCGGTTTTCTTCAGGATAATGATGGTTGTATCCTCAAAATGGGCGGCTCTTGCAATTTCGATTTTATTGTCGTCAAGAATATGGGAAATGTCAAAAAATCCTATTCTTGACAACAGAATGATAACAACGCAAAGCAAAACAATGACAGCAAAAAGGGCTCTTCTCGGTTTGTCGGCGACAAGAGCGCCCAAAAGACCGAACTTGGAATGTTTGGTTTCCCTGTAAAGGTCCTGTACTTCCTTTGGAGCTTTTGCAAGACGATGTTCCCTGTTGTAATAAAAGGTCAGCCCTTCCTGTCCTGCCGTATCCCGATCCCTGCTCAGATTGTAATTCGCGTTAGGCCGTTTTGCCTCTTCCGTGGAATCGTCGCTCATTTACAATCCCTCTCCTATGAATCTGTCCGTACGCCACCAAACGAGTTTTACATGAGTGTTGTCTGCAAGCATTGCGGAAAGGATTCCTTCCGCAGAAAGATAAAAATCGTTGAATCTCAATTCTTCATTGGAAAAGTTTATAAAACCTCTCCGCTGTTCGCGCGAATTTGTGTCAACGTACAGAAGAGAGTAGCCGCCTGTGTCAACAGGGGAATACAGTATCAGTTTTCCGTTACGCGCAGCTCCAAGGACGGAATAAAATACGCTTGAGCCTGTTGGGCGGCCGTTTTCGGTTACTTCGTGGAGAGGTATTTCCACAGAACCCGTATATGTGCCGTTTTCCGCGTTTAGCGTCCATATAACGGAGGCGACAGGTTCGATTCCTGTTCTGGTATGAGTCGATTGATCTATTTTATCGCGGCTGTAATTTACCTTAATAAAAAGATTTCTGGAATCGACAGAAGGCGTAATGCTGTCTATAAATGCAAGCGCTTCGGGCCAATCGCGAAGCATCGGAATTTCATTAATGGAAATTTTTATAAGGTAAAGAAGGCTTCCGTTTGAGTTGAACCAGTATACTTCCCAGCCGTCCGCAATTCTGCATATGACTACAATTTCGTCTCTTGCGGATGTGGAAAGCCCGATGATTCTTGGAAAAGGACTTCCGCCTATTCCTTCCCTTCCAAGATAATTGATAAAGCGTCCGTCCTGATCAAAGTGAAGGATTATACCGTCAAGAAGCGATCTTGTTTCGGGATCATAAATTCTGTGCTGCTGGGGAAGCCTGTCTTCTGCAAAGATATGCCTTCGCGAGTCAACCGTTATCCAGCCCGGTTCTTCAAGAGGGTATGAATACGCCCAGCGCATCGCATGTTCGTCTTCGGAAATGTTTGTTCTTAAGGTGACAGGCTCGGGGTTTGTTTCTTCGTTGTAAATCATGAAAATCACATTGCCGTACGAATTGTAACGCACAATTTTTCCGCTGAATCCGTCCGCTATGTAAAAAATGCCGTCGCGCATGGTAAAACCGATGCGCTTTACGCCCAAGCTGCCGTCCAGCCTGTAAAGCCCAATCTGATTTTCCATTGGACCTATTTCAAGCGTAAAGCGATCTTCCCTTTCTATGGACGCATTCTCGTCGCTCAAACAGGAGTTAAAACACGAGTTGAAGAGAAGCAAAACAGCGATTAATGCCGGCATCTTAAATAAAACTTTCATATTCATTCAAAGTCCTTCTTTTTTTGCGTTTTGTCAACCTTGCCTAAAACCAAATCCTTACAAGAAATCGCGCGCTTAACAATGAAAGGGCGGCGCCCGCTTCGCCGTTTCTGGCATACGCGCCGGAATTGCCGTATCTGGAAAACGATTCTCCTCTTGTTCTTCCAATGCTGCGGTAAGACGCTTCAAGGGACAAATCGAACCTGTCAAGACAAAACAACAAATTGATTTTCGGTTCGATGAAAAAACCAAAGCTTGAAAAATCCAAAAATGTCTTGTTTATTTTCAAATGTTCGTCAATTGCCGAACAATACGCCAAAGGACTTATTTGAAATGACAGATCGATATAAAACGGCGCCAAAATATCGGTGCCTGCAGAAATTCCCGCGGCAGGCACAAGCCAGTCCTGCTGATAACGGATTACATCGCCAAACATCGGTTCTATTGGAGCGTCTTCTATGGGAGAGTAAACGCCGCCCGATTCATTGGCATATTGCTTGTATCCGTCTCTTGCCGTAAAGGCAAAGTGCATCCATGAACCGCTTAAAAAAGGTTTTATATAAAAAAATTGAAACGGAATTACGGCTCCGACATGAAGATCGAGCCAATAAAAACTTCTGGTCATATTTGTGTGCCTTGAATAATTGGTAAGATCGGTGCTTGCGGTTGACAGCCAATCGCGATCCTCCATGATACCGCTGTCTCCCGGAATGCCCGCCTTAAAGACAAGAGAGGCAAAAACCCCCGGGTTTCTCATCAGGTTGGTTCTGCCGTACTCAACCTGAATCCCCGCATACAAAACGGGTTTCATGTCATACAACAGTTCGCTGTAAAGTTCTGCAGGAGTGTTTGTAGGATAGACCAATTCCTCACTGTGACCGTAAACGGCTCCAAAGAAAGTTCCCAATGAAAAATTGTTGTAATCGTTCGTCTGAGAATGACAGTAAACCGGTTTGATTGCCGATAATGTGGATATAATGATGACTAAAACAGGCAAAAAAGGTATATTTGGCATTGGAATCATGATAGCGCAAAGAAGGTCTTTAAGTCAATTATCTGTCATTTTCGCAATTTTATCGATAGCCGCATTTTCATCCTGTACCGGAAACAAGGAAGATGTCCCGGTCGTTCCGCCTTTAACTTCGCCCCTTACAAGGGATTACATCGGCTTTGGTGTGATTACCGCTTCTTTTACCCATGTAAACGCAGACCCTGCGGAAAACAGCGATTCTCTCGGCTACCTCAGGCGCGGCACATTGGTTAAAATAATAAGGAGACAGGTGATAAGAACCCAAGAAGGATTCATCTCCTGGGTTTTGACGGATGGAGAGCAGCAGGGTTGGCTTAGGGAAGATGTCATGGAAATTTACAATAACGAAAGTCAGGCAAGAACCGCTTCGGAGCTGAACAAGTGAATGTTTTGCTGTTTGTCGTTCCTCCGATTGCAGGTTTTTTGATAGGTTATCTTACCAATGTTCTTGCGATTAAAATGCTTTTTAGGCCATTAAAAGAAATTCGTTTACTTGGAATAAGACTTCCTTTTACTCCCGGCATTCTTCCGCGTCAGCGTAAAAAGCTTGCAGTAAATATCGGCGAAATGGTGGAACGCGAACTTTTAACAGCCGAGGTTTTAAGAAAGCGGCTTGAGAATGTCGATTTGGAAAATTTTGCGCACATTGTTTGTGCATTTCTGCGAAGGGAAGACATAAGATTGGAACTGGAATCCAAAGGCAGGATGTTTTTAAGAAACGCCATGTTCAAGTTGAACACGGTACAAAGACTTGTATTATCCGCAGGGCAGTACGATCAAACGCTGGAAGACAAAATGCCGCAAATTATCGACGATCTTGTCTGCAATCTCGAAAATCTTTTAAAACAGGAAGACATAAGAAAAAAACTGATGGGAGCTGTAGACAATCAGGTAGAGAACATTCTTTCTTCCATCGATGTAAAAACGCTTGTCTCCGACAGGATCGATTCATTGGACATGCTTCGCGTGGAGCGCATCATCTTGGATGTTTTGTCAAATCAATTAAAGTGGGTGGAAATCTTCGGCGGAATTATCGGATTTTTTATTGGCATTTTTCAGGCGGGTCTTACATATCTGTTACGATAAATCCGCAGCAATTGAAAAGCCAAGGAAGAGGGTCCAAGAGGGTCCACGGATTTACACGGATTAAAAGCAAAAGACCTCTCGCCAAGCTGCTCCCGCAGCAATTTAAAAGCCAAGATCGCAAAGAACGCCAAGGAAAGAGGAAAGGTTTAAGAAAGAGACTGCGGACTATGTTCGGGTAAGCGAGCTTGCGAGCTTGTTGGTGTGGTTTGTGATAAAGGTCTTCTTCCCTCTTCGTGAAAATCTGTGGAAATTCGTGGACAAAGAAAATATTTCTCATTTTTTTCAAAATTTATTCGTTTTCACTAAAGCAAAACGGCACTCTCATGCCATATAAGGGTATGAAAAATTTAATTGAACCTGGATCGTTTTTGTACGACCCTCTAAACAATTATCTTTTCTTCAAAATTTTTGGGGAAAAGGGAGATGAAATCCAACTTCTGGGTTTTATCAATGCGGTTCTGGGAAGAACAGGGAATGAAATGTTCACTTCTGTAGAAATCCTGGAAAACACTACCTACATGGCGGAAATTATGGACGGAAAGTCCTGTACTCTGGACGTAAGAGCCATGTTGCCAACCGGAGCCATGGTTAATATCGAGGTGCAGATTGATGACGAACATAACATGAACAGGCGAAGCCTCTTTTATCTGACCCGTGAATACTCAAGAAGCCTTAAAGCAGGAGAGGATTACATTGAACTGCCCGATTTGATAGGAATAAACATAGTTAATTACAATTACCCGAATACCAGGCATTTTCACAGTTGTTTTCATTTACGTGAAGATACGGAGCATGATATAATACTGTCGAATGCGCTGGAAATACACTACATAAACATGGTAAAGTACAGGAAGCAGAAAAAGCATTTGGATTTAAACGATCCGTTAAACAGGTGGCTTGCATGGTTCGACAAGAACAGCCCAAGAGAACTTCGTGAGGAGGTAGTCAGGATGGATACGGCGATAAAAACGGCAGATGAAAAAGCATTCAATCTCGCAACAATGACCGGAGACGATATAGACTATTGGTTCAGAAAAAAGTTATTCGCAATGGACAGAGCCTGCGCGATACGCAAAGCCGAAGAAAAAGGTGAAAAGAGAGGCGAAAGAAGGGGTGAGAAAATAGGCGAAAAGAGAGGTGAGAAAATCGGCGAGAAGAATGGCGCTAGAACCATTGCCAGAAATCTAATCGCCAAAGGTTATACACCGGACTTCGTCAGCGAAATCACCGGGCTTTCTTTGGAAGAAATCGCAGGGCTTTAAAAATTAAGTAATAAAATAAATTTTTAGATGCTTCCCAATTGACCGCATGCTCCGTTTATTTTCTTCCCCTTATGAAGACGCAATGTTACGTTTAACTTTTTTCTTTCAAGCATGTTTTTAAAATTTTCGATCTCGGGTTTGGAAGGTTCCAAAATCTGTTTTCCTTCGAACCCAAGGCCTTCTACAGGATTCCATGGTATTAAATTAATAACAGTGTCCAAACCTTTGGAAAAGTTGGCGATCGTTTGTGCGTCTTTTTCGCGTGTGTTAATGCCGCCAAGCAATGGAAGTTCAAGCGTGATTCTGCTTCCGGATTTTTTTTGGTAAATTAAAAGCGCTTCTTTTATTTTATCCAAAGGGTTTGCTTTTGTTACGGGCATTAATTTGTTTCTTAAATCTTCATCCGCCGTTGCAAGAGAAAGCGCCAATCGCACATAAGGCCCGTTTTGCGCGATTTTATTCAGGCCGTCAACTATGCCGCAGGTGGATACTGTTATGCGCCTTTTGGAAAAATTCATTCCCTTTTTGTCTGTAAATGTTTCAATTGCAGTTTTTAAATTGTCATAGTTTAATAAAGGCTCTCCCATTCCCATAATTACGATGTTGCCGATGCCATCTTCATTTGTTAAATTTTTCAAATGAAAAAATTGCTCCGTAATTTCATGGTATTCCAAATTTCGTTTGAACCCAAGAGAGCCTGTTTTGCAAAATACGCATCCTGCAGGACATCCAACCTGTGTGGAAAGGCATGCAGTTTTGCGATCGTTTCCGTCTTCCAGCAAAACGGCTTCGATTTTGGAATTGTCTTTCAATTCAACTGCAATTTTTTTTGTTTTGCCGTCTTCTTCACAGCTTTTTACCGTCGTGTCAAAAAAACGGAATTTTTGCGGCAATTCGTTTTTTAAATCGGAAGGGATGTTTGTCATTTCTTCAAAGGAAAAAACGCCTTTTAAAATCCATTCGTATATTTGGGCGCTTCTGAAACGGGGCAGGGGAGAGAGAAGTTCTTCAAGTTCCTTGATGTTTTTTCCCGCAAGAGGCACCAACCCGGCATTTTTTGTCACGTTAAAGGCTTTCCAGCATTTCACAAACCTTTTGGTTTTTTATGCCGAGTTTTTGAAAATTTTCGAGCGTTTCCCTTGCCTTTCTCCTGTCGTTCATTTTAATGTAACATTCGCCAAGTTCGACATAAAGACGATAATTTTTATTGTCCTGCTGAATCAATCTGTTAAATGAAATCACCGCCTCTTCGTATTTTCCTTGGGCTTTTGAAATTAACGCAAGACCCATAACGGCATAAGTGTCAAACTCGATGTTAAGCGCTTTTTCGTAAAACAATTTTGAATTTTCATAATCGCCCAAATTGCGGTAGGCATCCCCTGTGCGCGTAAGTATCATTTTGTTTCTGGGGTCGTTGTCAAGAATTCGATTCCAATATTTAAGAGAGTTTTCAATCTGATTCAAGCCCCTATAGCAGTCGGCAAGTCCAAAAAGCGCGTAAAAATTATGAGGTTCCCTTTTTAACGCGGTTTCAAAAAACGGAATGCCTTCCTGAAAAGTTTTTAATTTTCTGTGACAGTTTCCAATCGAGGTAAGAACGCGTATGTCGACATCATCCATGCCGGCAGTCATCATTTTTTCCCAGTAACAAAGCGCGTCCTTGTATTCCTTGAAATCATAATGCAAATGTCCAAGACCGATAATCGCATACGGATTCGAGCTTTCCATTTCCAAAACTTTCAGATAGGTATTTTTTGAATTTGCAAAATCGCGCACTTTTCTGTATGCGTCCGCAATTCTTGTAAGAACCGTAATGTTTTTGTCGTCATGAAGAAGGTACTGCTCCCAAATTTCAATCGCTTTTTGATATTGGTTAAGCACCTTGTAGCAGTCGGCAAGACCGAAAAGCGCGTAATTGTTTCCCGGGTGATGAACAAGGCATCTTTGGTAATATTTTATCGCATCACGCGTTGAGCCCGATTTTCGGGTTGCGTCTCCCATGCCGACAAGGGCATAATTGTTGTTCTCGTCCATAAGGAGTATTTTTGTAAAGCAGTCAATGGCATCGCTTACCTTGTTTTCCTTTAAAAGCTGATATCCGTTTTTGGAAATATCGGTTATTCGTCCTGATTCGGGCGATCGGTTGGCATCTTCCGCAAATTGGGTTTCATTCATTTTTTACTTCCTGTTTTTCATTCATTATGTCCTGTAAAAGCCAGGCAACCCTTTCAATCAAAGGATCGGCTTTTTTTCTGTCATGCGCCATCCAGAACATGCGAAGAGCCTCAAGAGGTCTTGCCTTTGAACTGTAATTGTCGCCGACTCTTGAAAGGCCGTCCGAATAATTTGTTGTCATGAAGATTCTTCTTGCAGCCTCGATGTCGCCTTCGTTGAACTTTTGATTGCCTTTCCGGTTTAATGCCGCTTTCGAGGACCCCTCCACTCCGGGGGCAGATGATGTAACTTTTATAAATGCGTTTTTGTCATCGAACTTTTCCAGTATTTTTTTATCCATAAAATCCATTTTTTTCTTTATTATTGTATTATAGGCATATTTTACTTAAAAAACAAGAAAAAATCAACTACCGATCTTCCGTATTCTCTTGAATCCGTTCTTTCAAGATTCGCAATATCCGTTTTTAAAAATTCCGGTCTTGGTCTGTGAATCAGAATCCTCGTTCCGTTTTTGACAAGATTTGACATTGAAATATTTTCTGTTAATTCCCATTTGAACTGATACGGAAACGGCGGGTCAAGGAAAATTATGTCAAACGGCGATTTTGCCCTTTTGACATAAAGCTCCGCAGGCAAAAAACGGCAGTTTATCCTGACGGGAGACATGGAAACATTTTCCAGAAGGACTTTGCTTTTTTGCCTGTCCTGCTCAACGGCTTCGACAATTGAAGCTCCCCGTGAAGCCGCTTCAAGGGCTATAATTCCGGAGCCCGAAAAAATGTCAAGAAACGAAAGGCTCGCAATTTCTCCCAAAGACGCAAACACGGATTCGCGCATTCTGTCCATACTGGGTCTTATTTCTTCTGTGCCTTTGGGGACATTAACCTTTCTTCCGCCAAGTACGCCGCCTGTTATTCTCACTAATTTCAGGCGCTTCCCAAAAGACCGTTTAACTCGGCATGGCTTACTACAGGTTCGTTGGAGGCTTGTTCCGAGGGAACGTATGAATCCTCAATCAGTTTCTTGCGTTTCTGACTGTCTGTTCTCAGTTTTGCGACAATAATGGGAAGTTCGGGAAAAAGGCTCGGCGAAAAAGGACTTGAGTTGTTGGTAACTTCGTTTAAAAGCTGACCGAACTGCCATTCGGCATCCAGGATATTGTCGGCTTCGGTTTCGCGGTCAAGGAATTTGAGATTTGCGACAAATTTGTCGGAGAGCATATCAAGGCAGGAACTTATGAATTCGATGTCGCCTGCTGTTTGTTTGTAGAAAACCTCGGCATCCGTATCAAGCTGCATAAGGTCCCGAATCATGCGGATCCTTACATTGAGAATAAAAATTGTATCTTCAAAATTAATACGTTTGTTCATGGCTTTCATTTATTATCGGCTTGAAACGGGCAAAAAAGCAAGCAAATAAAATCATTAATTCAAAAATCCCGGTTTGCGCCGCGAAAGGCAGGGATAACTGCGCGGTTTAAGGGCTGTTGACAAGATGTCGATATAATTCCTATACTGAGACCGGGAGATGAGGGGGGACATGGCCGCGCCGCTTCAACTGTCATTCGTTAATTTTGCCGAAAATTCGTATATAATTGTCGAAGGCAAAAGGAATGCAGACAAGTTTTTCATTATTCGCACAGGAAAGGTAAGGCTTTCCAAGGAAGTTCAAATTGTCGCCGAAGAGCAGGGCGATACATTGGGCCCCGGCGATTTTTTCGGCGTTGTTTCCACCATGTCCGGCAACAGTCATATCGAGACCGCAAGGGCTCTTACCGACGTTACTCTCATTTCTGTCCAAAAAGAACAGTTCAGCCAACTGATTCAAAATAACGCCCCTGTAGCCTTGAAGATCATACTGCAATTCTCAAAGAGAATGCGATACCTTGACGAAGCTCTTACGCGGCTTACCCTGAAAAACAACGCCGCAGAAGATGCAAGCCACATATTCGAAGTCGCCGAGTATTATGCAAAACAAAATCAGTTTGATCAGGCTTTTTACGCATATCAGAAATTTGTTAAATGCTGTCCAAAAGACGAAAATACGCAAACTGCCATTGAACGTTTAAAAAAAATCGCTCCCTACGTTAAGAACGTTCAAAAGTCGTTTCCGCCCGGCGAAAACAACCGCACATATACCAAAGGCCAGATTGTTTTTTGCGAAGGCGAACCGGGCGACGAGCTTTTTGTCATTCAAAAGGGTTCCGTAAAAATCATCAAAGTGACAGAGAACAACGAGATTCTGCTTGCCGTATTGAAAACGGGCGATATTTTCGGCGAAATGGCCCTTTTGGAATCAAAACCAAGAGCCGCAGGAGCCGTCGCCTACGAAGACTGTCAGCTTATGGCAGTTAACAAGGAAAACTTTCAAAAAATGATTTCAACTCAACCTCAGCTTATCTCGCGTCTTACGACCCTTTTGTCCGAGCGCATTTGGCTTATTTACAGGCAAATAATCAACACCCAAATAAGCGAGCCTTTGGGCAGAATGTACGACATGCTTCAAATCCAGTTGGACAAAAAAAAGGTTGACATAATGTCTTCCACCAATTATTCATTCGATTTCGGCCTTAAGGAGCTTATCAACATGGTTGGTCTTTCTCAGGGAGATGCCTCGATTTACGGCAAAAAACTGATGGAAAACCACGCCTTCCAGATAATGAACGAAAAGCTCTTCATCAAAGACGTCAAGGAAATACCCAAACAAATCGCCTACTACCGCAAAATGCAGCACTTGGAAAAGGTCCGCCTGGAAAACAAACCGATAGCCTAACTCTATATATATGGTCCACGGATTAAAATTAAGAGGATGGTCCACGGATTAGCACGGATTGCCACGGATTAGTACTAAGGTTTTTCGTGAAAATCCGTGTAAATTCGTGGACAATGGAATTTTGCTTCGTGAAAATCCGTGTAAATTCGTGGACCCTCTTATCTTTATTAAAACAGCGATCCTCCGATAATATACTAATATGGTAAAAAAATGGTTTGCGGTAATATTAATAATATTTCTTCATGTTAATTTGTGGGCGCAGGAAGCGCCTGCAGCTTCTTCAAATGAAGAAGAAACGTCTCTGCCAAGGCAGTTTAGGGAACTTACTCTTGGAATGAGTCTTGACGATTTAAAGGAAAAATTGATACAGGATTCGCTGTTTCTCTTTAGAGGCGACAGGGACGTATCCTTTCTGCCTGCAAGAGAGCAAAGCCTTGTAGAGACAACAGGCGTATCGTTTATAAGCCGCGCTTTTTTTCAATTAAGGGACGGCAATGTTTTTATCATGTCGTTTACCATGAATACCGCGATTATCGATCATTACTCGATTTTTATGCGGTTTGTGGAACAGTACGGAGAGCCGAATTATCTTGATCCCCGTATCGCAGTCTGGGAAACTGAAGAAACCCGTATTGCTATAGAACGTCCGCTTACGGTCAAATATATAGACAGGGTAGTCTTTAACGATATTCTGGAAGAATCCGGTTTAATAGAATCGGGTCAGGTCCGCATGCGCCAGGAATTTGTAAATGAATTCTAGAGATAAAAGATATAGTCCACGGATTTTCACGGATTTTCACGGAGAGCGAAAAGGAAATCGAAGTATAAGTTCGTGTGGTTTGTGGTTAATAATCTTAATTTTTTTCTTGGTTTCTTGTAATTCGCAGAAGCTGGATATACATGAATTTCCAATCGAAAGAGACGGGGTTGTGCTTGCAACGGTAAAGACTGAGATTGCGCGCACGCCTGAAGAAAGAGCGAAAGGTTTAATGCACAGACAAAATCTTCCCGAAGGGCAGGGTATGTTTTTCGTTTTTGAAAAAGACGAAATTTTGTCGTTTTGGATGAAGAACACGCTTATCCCGCTTTCCATCGCGTTTATTTCAAGCGACGGAAGGATTATCGACATAAAGGATATGCATCCCAACGATTTAAGTTCAATTGCATCCAGCCGTTCTGTACGCTATGCATTGGAAGTGCCTCAAGGGTGGTTTTTAAAAACAGGGATAAGGGAAGGCGACAGGATTAATTTGAGCTCCATTCGTTGAGAAAAATGCAAAATTAAATTATAATTAATACGAGGTGCAATTTTGTTTAAGGGACTTACAAACAGGGTACAAAGACTTTTATCTACACACGCACAGGAAGAGGCAAAACGTTTTAACTCCGATCAGCTTTTGCCTGAACATATAATAATTGCAATGTTAAAAGAAGGCGGAGGAACCGCCTGCAAAGCATTGATTTTTTTAAGAATCGACATCCCCGAGTTTCGCCATATCCTTGAAAGTTCCATTCCGAGAATCCCGGGTCTTATAATAAAAGGCGAAGTGCCTCCGTCCAGACGGACAAAAAACATGTTGGATGTCGCAACAGAAGAAGCAAGAGCGATGGGCAGCGATTATCTTGGCACAGAGCATATTCTTTTTGCCGCAATGCGCGAACAGGATTCAAGCGTGCAGGTCTATTTGAATCAGCGCGCGGTTGACACCGACATGATGAGGGTTATAATTCAAACAACTTTCAATCAGCCTGCTTCCAGAAACGAAGATTTTGTTTCGGCAACAGAAAGGTATCAGCCGTTTTATGTTCACAGAGAAAGATACAACCAAAAGACAACAGTAGAAACCGAACGTCAGCCGCGGATTAAGCCTGCAACATATCCTGTGTTAACGCCTATTTTAGATACGTTTTCGCGCGACCTTACCGCAATGGCAAGAGCGGGAAAAAT
>WQSP01000001.1 GCA_009787795.1 Treponema sp. | reverse complement strand
GAAACCTGCACGTTTCCATGCGGATCCCTGTCCATTAAAAATTGGCTTGCTATTACAGGCGGCAAAGACTGAATGATTCTGTATGATGTTTCTGAAATTCGCGACGAAAGCCAGTAAAGCTGATCGATCAGATTCGAATTTTTTGCAAAATCCTTTTCTTCTTTTGCAATTGCGTCGTTAAGCTCGTCTATCAGGTGTTTCATTTCGGGAATGAACTCGACAAGTCCTTCGGGAATCAATATCAAACCGAAGTTGTCGCCCAGTTCGGCGCGCTTTGCAATCGACGCGCAAATTTGATCGACAATTTTTTCCAGTGACATTGCCTTTGCTTCGACTTCTTCCGAGACAAGGCAGATATTCGGCTGTGTCTGGAATGCGCATTCAAGCGCAATGTGGCTTGCCGCGCGTCCCATCAATTTTATGAAGTGCCAGTATTTTTTTGCGCTGTTTGTGTCGCGCCCCAAATTGCCGATAAGCTCCGAATATGTTTTGCATGCGGTATCGAATCCGAACGAGGTTTCGATATGTTCGTTTTTCAGGTCTCCGTCGATTGTTTTCGGGCAGCCGATTACCTGCGTCTTTGAGCCGCTTGCAAGAAAATATTCCGCCAAAAGGGCGGCATTCGTGTTTGAATCGTCGCCGCCGATTACGACAACTGCATCAAGATCGAGTTTTTTTGCAGTCTCCAAAGAAGACGCAAACTGTTCGGGCGTTTCGATTTTTGTGCGGCCGGAGCCGATTATGTCAAAGCCGCCCGTGTTGCGGTATTCGTCGATTATTTGTTGGGTAAGGACTACGGTTTTGTTGTCGACCAGACCTGACGGGCCTCCCTTGAAACCGTAGAGGATCGAGGCGCTGTTGCCTTTTTTAAGACCGTCAAAAATACCCGCAATTACATTGTGTCCGCCCGGAGCCTGTCCGCCCGAGAGAATTACGCCAACCTTTAATTCGCGTTTTATTTTGTCGTTTTTTCCCTTTGAGAAGGTGACAAGCGGTTTTCCGTAAGTGTTTTTGAAAATCGATTTCAGCTCTTCCCTGTTGGAAATTGCCTCGGTCGGTTCTCCCGTATTTACGCCGATTTCGTCTGTAGGACCCGAGAGAATCGAAGGGAGTTTGGGTTTATAGTCGTAACGAACCTTCTGCAAGGCGGATATACTCACGTTTTACTCCTTAAATTGGTGTTTTTAAATTATGCTTGCCTAAAGCGCCTTTTAACGGCGCCTATTTGCTTTTATGTCTGTTTTTTCGCAGTTTTTTCTTGCGTTTATGGGTGGCGATTTTTCGCAGTTTGCGCTTTCTTCCGCAGGGCATTCAACTCTCCTTAAATCCGTATTTACGTCATATTAGGGGAAAATATCGTTTCTTGTCAATAGCCATCCCGGAAGCTGACAAATTCAACAATTTTTTTATAAAAAAAAGTTGACAGTTTTTTACATTGATTGATACAATAATAAGTAGGGTCTTTCCTAATCTTTTTTTTCTGCATCAACCACCTGCTAAAATGCCCGATTTAGGGTTACTTACTCCGGGAGGCTTGTTATGAACAAAAACAAACTGAGAAATACACTCGTTTTGACGGTTTTTCTGCTTGTGGCAGGGATGTTTTTAACCGTTTGCGACGGCGTTATGGGGTTGGGCGACCCTGTAGACCTGGAAGCTCCGGAACTTTGGGTTCTCAGAATTGAACTGGCGGACGGAACCGTTAAAACCGTTCAGGAAGAAGGCAATAAAATGTTCATCGGCCCCGGCATTTTATTCGGAGACGGGGCGTTTTTGGTCGGTGAAGCCCTGGACAATAAAAATGTGGAAACAATCCACATCGAGGAAATTGGCGACAATGCCGTGCCTGTAAACGGCAGTGCCCCTTCGTGGACAACAGTTCCCTCCCAAACGAAAAACAGCAACGGCAGACAGGAATGGCGCATCAATTTGGACGGCATTCAGTCGGGCGAACGTTTAATCAGCATAACGGCATTGGACAGACCCGGCAATATCGGTCCCGATACCGTACAGCAGCTTACGCTTCTTGTCGATGTAAACCCGCCTGTCGTCGAGTCGATTTTGGTTGACAGGGGCGAGGGGGTGCAGGTTTCCCTTCTGCCGAGAGCCGTATTGGGCAGTTTTGATCACGACGTATTCGAAAACATTCACTTTTTCCAAAACGAAAAATTTTCGATAAACGCAAAAATTTCGCACGATTTCAGTTTGTCGGGCGTGAGGATGAATCTTGTTGACGTGGACGGAACAAAAGTTTTTGCGCAGGATTTGGATTTTCCTTCAAGCGCAGGATCGCTGTACGTTCCGTCCTGGACAATCACCCATGACATGATTGTGCAGGACAACGAATTGTATGCCCGGGACAAACACATTTTCAATGTTGTAATTACGGCTACCGCCACGGCGGGGCATTCGGGCATGAACGAAGACATTACAAACACGCTTTTTTGCATTTCCTGGTTTCCGGAATCGGATTTGGCAAGGATACAAACCCATACGCAAGACCCCGTGACAAAAAACATACTTGTGGAAAAAGGCGCGGTTATTCCGATAACGGTTTTTGACGACGACAAGGTTGACAGCATTTATACGGGGCTCGTCACCCTTGAACATTGGGAAAACATGCCGGGAGAAACCGACATCGAAAAACTTGAGAATATAAACCATGCGAGTTTTGCTGACGAACTTGGTCAATACATTCTGGAAACCAGCCAAATAAACGCTCCGGTTACAAGAACTGTCGTTTCTTTGGACGTAAACAAAATGCGCGGTCAGTACCGTCTTATCACTCTTGTTCGCGACAGAAAAGAAAACGGTTTTCCGGCTTCATGGTCCAGGGCGGTGCGCAATGTAGTCATCATGGAAGACGGCGTTCCGATTATCATGGTGGAAGACCCGCCGGAAAATACGGATCCGCCCCTTACGGACAACAGAAAATTTGCCATCAAGGGCAGAATTGTCAATTTGGATCCGGTTAATATTACAAGGATCGCCTGGGTTCCTGTCGGTTACGGTTCGGGCGAAACGCAAATAACGGCTGTACAGGAAATGCTTAAAGGCAACGCGGCACAGGACGGCGTAAAGATTTGGTCTTTGGAAAACATTCCGTCTCAGACGATATTGATTCCCGAAGATAACGGAAAGCCGTTCTCGCGGCAGAATTTTGAATTTGAATTTGACATATTCGACGATTTTATCGTTAACGGCGTACCGGAAAACGAAATAAAGGTGTTCATCCTTTACACGCAAAGCAGGGCGGAAAAACCGGAAGATTTGGTTGATGTATTCTACACCCTGAGACTTTTGCCGTACAAACAGCCGCCCGTTATCGAAGTGTTAAGTCCCACAAACCTTGCGGTGTTTGACATTAACGAACAGATCAATTTCATTTTGCATCCGTATTCGGAACGGGGGCTTGCGATTACCGAAGTAAGACTCATTTCGCGTCCTTCGGGAAACGAATTGAACCTTGAACCCGGTACGCTTGTAAGAAACGGAACCACGCTCAACGTATGGAGAGCGACCGATTCCCATCAGGTTTTGGGCGATTTCCAGTACGAGATACGGGTAAGGGATTCGCTTGGAAACTCCGACGTTACGGATCTGTTCGTAAGAATCGACACCCTTCCCGTTCTTACAAGGATTGACACTCCGCACAACCAGGGTTCGGTTTTTTCCGGCAGGGACGAAATCCGCGTTCAGGCAATATTTGACAGACCTGTGGAAGCGGTAAATACGGCAGCGGGAGTTCCAAGAATAAGGCTTACAAATTTCTCGCACGGTGCAAACCGTTATGCGTATTATCAAAGCGGCGCGGGAACCAATACCCTTGTCTTCCTTTACACCATCATTTCGGGCGATCATACGGGTTCAAACGAAAATACAATCGGGTTTTTGCAGGCGGATGCGATAGAGCTTAACGGCGGAACAATAAGCGCTGCAATACCTCCTGGCGCTCTGAATACAACCATTACAAACCCTCTTTTTAACAAGCAATTGTCCGTACAGGGCATTCCGCCAAGAATTGTCGGTGTGGCTGTCGCCAAACAGGCAGGCAAGAGCAATTACCAAACATCGCCGACAGCCACTGCGGATTATGCATGGCACAGGGAAGGCGAAGTCTTCTCGATAGACGTAACGTTAAGCAAAGAGGCAAGAGTGCTTGGCAACCCGAGTCTTCTGCTTCCAATAACGAACGCACAGGGCGTTGTCCAAAACCGTTATGCGTCATTCCAGACAACCTCCAACAGCAACAGGACAATGCGCTTTACCTACAAGGTTGCGGACGGCGATTTGTACGATCCTGTAAATCTTACAATTGACATAACAAACTGTTTCAGCAACGAAGACAGGGACAAAATAACCGACACCGTAGGCGGCAGGGGAAATTTCCTTACCCTTGGCGGAACGCAAACTGTTACAAGATCAAGCGATGTCAGGGTGGATGCGGTAAGACCTGCGGCTGTGCCTGTCATAAGAGTCGGACTCATTGCATCCGATGGACCGCAAACCAGGCGTTACGAAGTAAGGAGCAATTTGCATGATGCAGGCGGCAACCCGGTTGTTCCGGCGGTTAACGTAATAGAAACCCATTATGGAACCAGAGTGCAATTTACCGTAGACGGCGTAACCTGGACCGATATCAATGATCCCCTTCCGAAAGAGATTGTGGCAAATCAGCCGACAACATACAACATTGGAGCGCGTCAGATTGACAGGGCGGGGAACGAAGGAATAATTACCTGGATTCCCGCATTCAGCCTTTTAAGCGACTCGGCGCTTGTAAGCATAGTGTGCGACAATCCCAACGGCATTTACAGCGAAGGTTCCGTATTGAATTTTAAACTGATTTTTAACGGACCTGTTTCTTCTGCAGGAACGGGAACCGTAACATTGTGGGGAGGAAACGCAACCGGCAATACGGGAAATATTACCATCAATCTTCCCGTAATAACTGCCGCAAATGCGGATTTTGCAATACCGTTCTCGTGGACTGTTGGCGCAAACAGAAGAATGATGAAGGATAACCCTGCCGGAAGAACACTCGGCGTGGAAATTGATGCTGTCAATCTTGCAGGCGTAAAAAGGGAATCCGGCACGGAAACGCTTTTCTCAAACGACAATAGCGCAACATTGAACACCATGATAACCACTGTAAGAGATGCATATAACGCTGCGCGTACGGGAGTCGAAGTTTTAAGCATAAGACCCACAATTACGGGCGGCGCTCCCGTTTCCAACTCGGTTATTTCGGTTACAGGTACTGGGGACGCGGCAAGATCCACGATAACTCTTGTATTCGATGCAGCCGTATGGCCTGAGAGGGGATACATAAGAGTAAGACCTACGGCAACTGCAGGCGGCAATACGGGAGTAACAACAGGCAACTGGCTAATTCCGCCCGTTTTGACAAACGAGGAGTTTACGACAGTAAGCAACGGACTTTCCTCGTCTGCGGACAGAAATGCGCTGCAAGCGGCAGGCCGTTATGTAAGGACGACTCACGGCATAAAACCAAATGCCGGAAATACGGCTTATGTGCCGGATACCGATACAAAATATGTCCTCAATTTTGAAACCGGCATTGACAATGCCACTGCGGGTTCCAATACAACAGTACTCAGAAATTTAATGAACAGTGCAAAATACATGTGGCAGGAAATTGAAGTTGTAAACACCGACAGGGTGTCGGGAGCCGGTACAAACACGATTACCGTAAATTTGGATCCGCTTCCCGCAGGAAGGCAATGGAAAGTGGAGATTGACGCAAATTCTTTCCGCGACGTGGCTTCCAATTATTTTGCAGGATGGCAGGAGGCGGAAGGAGCGGCAGCAACGAATCAGCGCTGGTTCTGGTCCAACGTGGTTTCCACGCCTGTAATCAGGGTGGATCGCGTATCAAATAACAGGGCATACGCAGGCGCAACGGGGACTTTCCAGACAAACGTCAGATACAGAATAGATACGGTAACGCCCGGTGCTGCAATTCAAAGGGGAGAATATAACAGGAGTTCGACCGTTCCTTCAAATACCTCAACCGACATAGACGTATTAAGGGGTTTGAACGGAGGAATTGCGCGAATTACGTCAGGCGCCATGCCGGGTCAGGGAGACAGCGATCCTTATCGCGCAAATGCCAATCCGGGTCATGCCGGCAACTCAAACATTCCGGATGCGACAGTAGCGGCAATCGAAACAAATTCCGGTACCAATTTGGTTATAAATACAAGTTACACCATGGGTAACTATATAAACCTTGGAGGAAGGGTTTTGGAACAGGCGACTTCCGATGCGGACGCATTCAGGGAAGCCATGTACACTGCAAGAAAGGATTATATAGGCGCAACTGCAACTCGCGCAGGTTTGACCGCAAGCGCGCGCGGATACGAAGGAGCGTTCAAAACCGTGATTGTTTACAGGGGCGTTCAGGATCAGGTTGGGACTAACCGCTTCCTCAAGATAGAAGCTACAAATACGCGTAACGGAGCCGTAACAATTGCCGGGTTCCCAATGAGGTATAACGACATGTCCGGAACATGGAACAGGTTCTTCTACCGGAACGGAACGGCAAATTCAAGCGATTGGATTTTTATTTCATGGGAAATAGTTAGCGAGTTCTGGCAGGTAAGTCCCCTGACAAGAAACGATGCAGGCTATACGATGGGCGCTTTGTGGAACAATAACGACAATGACAATTCATGGCAGCCGTTCAGCGCCAATTATCAAGTGCACAATTACCGCGTTTACGGCAATTGGGGAATGCAAAGAGGAAACAGGTAGGAGGAAAATATGAAAAAAATTGGATTGACAACAACAGTATTTATTTTATTGGCATTCGGTTTTTCCTCATGCGAAGTCGGGCTTGGACCAAAATTGAACATGGATCCGCCTTTGGTGGAAATCATCAGCCCTGTTTTCATGGCGAACATAAGCGGAAATCTTGAAATAACGGGAACCGCATCGGACCTGCAGGAAATTGTACACCTGTTTGTAACCGTGGAAAAGGTAAGAAGCAAAGACCCGGTTACGGGCGAATTTATCGGTGAGGCTTGGGAACAGGAATGGCACGGCGAGCGCGGCGTATGGCAGCGCAGTACACAAAGCGTCGGTTGGGTTTTGGCTGACGGCTTATGGGACATAGAGGAAAATGTTCCCGGTTTTGTGGAATGGGCAATTTCAATCGACATGTCGGGCGAACCGGAGGGAGAATACCTGATTACCGCAGGAGCGCAAAACAATGTGCAGAACAGGGGAGCCATGGAACAGCGCAGGGTAATAATCGACAAAACGGGACCTGTAACAAAAGTGACCCTTCCCAATCTTGAACAGCAAAACAAGGCAACAGAAGAATACGACTATTTTCAGGATGTTCTGTCCGTTTTTAACGGATATACCCTAAGGAACCCGTCGATTCTAAACAGGCTTTTCAATCAGGATATCGAAATTCAATATGAGGTGAATGACAATTTTTCCATAAACACACTTGCCTTTCAGTTGGTGGATCATGACGGCAATGTCTATTACAACAAGGATTTCCTGAATAATGTGCCCAATGCTTCATGGGGCGGCAATTATGTTATCGATGAAGATAATATCGATTTGACCGGAGGAAAAGATTCCGATTTTCCTACTGCTCCGTATTTTCTTATGGTAAAGAGTACGGCGACAGACAAAGCCGGCAATTATAAAGTGGCTACGCACGGCTGGTTTGTGTATTGGCCGGAATCGGACAGACCCTGGGTGACAGGAGTGGGACACGAATCGGTACCGAGACAGGCCGAGGTTTACCCCGAATCGGAAATGCAGCTTTTGGCTTATGACGATGACGGCGTAAAAAGCGTAACATACCAAATTTACAAATGGGTGAACGGCGCAAGGGGAGATCCCTTTATTGTCGACGGCAATGGAAACGATTTCCCGCAAACAAGGATGAACATACCCGTTACGCCGGGTTCCACCCCTTCGACATTCTTTTCTTTTGCGATAACGGCTCCCGCCGAATGTTCGGAATACGTTATCGTTCTTGATTGCGTCGATATCAACGATCTTCCCGGGCTTACGGAATACAGATATTTCTTTGTAAGGGACACATCGATGCCGGGCATTGAGATTGCAGGACCCAATTCCAACCAATCGCTGTTCGGAAACCAATCGGGAGATTTTACGGTAAGCGGCACGGTAAGCGACGGACAGGAGCCTGTAGAGCTGTTGCTTGTCTGGATAAAACCCGGCAACAATATGGATCAGTTTGAATACCTCGGCGCAGAATCCGGTATATGGGACAACAGTGGCAGCCGTCCCACTCCGGGAAATAATGTTACAACAACAAACGGAAACATTCTTTGGAATATAACTCTCCCAAGTAATGCGGAACCCGGCGAAGGCGGAAGGTATTACAAGGATTTTACGCAAAGCATCAATTTGTTTACCGATCTTGGAATGGGTCAAATTGTCAGTCCCGGCACGGTAATTACCCCTTTGGTAACCCAAACTTTCATTTTAAGGCTGGAAGGCAAAACTGAAGGCAAGGCGGTTACAAGACTGCATTCTGTCAGGGGAGACATTTCGCCTCCGGACATGTTGACCATAACAAACCTGTCGATCAGGCGGGGCGGTTCAAATTTAATTACATACACGCTTTCGCAAATGCAGGGTGAAAATTTCCAAATGGTGACACTCGAAGAAAATGACACGATTCGCATTACAGGAACATGGAGCGACGATTCCATACGTGTATGGAACAGCAACCTTGACAACAGGGTAAAAGAATTCAAGGTGACATGGAACGGTCTTCAAATGACAACAACAAGAACATGGAACAGCGGTTCGGGTTCCGGTACATGGTCTTCCGATATTTTATTGGACGAAGGCGAAGCCGTAAAGGGCGGCGGACGCGTGGAAGCAAGTTTTACGGACCTTGGCAACAATATTACGACAGTATCACTTTTGGCAAGAGCGGATACTGTGGTTCCAAGGCTTATGTACATATCAAGCACAACATCCGACGGTTCTTACAGGGCAGGCAGTGAGATAGATGTTCATTTTGAGTTTAACAAACAGGTAAGGTACACAGGATCGGGAATCAGTCTTTCGTTAAGCGGCGGCGGAAACGCAGCTTATACATCGCCAGGAAACAATTTAAGCACAAGACACAGTTTTACATATACTGTTTTGGCAGGTCAAAATACAGACGATTTGACGGTAACTGCGGTAAACGGTTTTGTTGCAAGTCAATGGTTGGACACTAACGGAATGAGTCCCGCAATCGCGGTTCCTCCCGTTGCGCAAAATCTTGGCGGATTGAAAGATATCAAGATTGACACAATCGCTCCAACATTGACTGAAGTGGATGCGATAACCGATACCGGTTTTTACAGGTTCGGGCAGACAATATACCTTACGGCAAAGTTCAGCGAAGACATAAACTTTATTCCTCCAACTCCAAACAACGTAACCATGAGTTTGAACCTTTCCCCGGGTACGGGTTCGGGAAGAACGCCAATGCTCTTTGGAACCGACACCCTGCTTTTTACATACGAGATTCAGGATGGAGACAATACTCCCGCATCAAATTACCTTTTGGCAACCGGCCTTAACAATATTGCAGGCAGGATTACCGATATTGCGGGAAACCCGTTTGTCTATTCAAGCATACCAAGCAACATTACCAATAATATTGTTATAGATACGGCAAGACCCGTTGCGCCGACAATTAGCGCAAGCATAACAAACGGAGGCAGTTCGCCCAATCCGCAGGAGTTCGAAATAACAAATACCGAAACAGGCGCAACTGTGGAGTATTCGATAAACAACGGTCCATGGCTGGGATACACGGTTCCTGTTACAATTTCGTCTACGGCAACGTATTCGATACGCGCAAGACAGACAGACAGGGCGGGGAACGAATCTGATCCGTCAAGTCCGTATGATATTACAATACAGCCTCAGCAGGTGTTGCTGCAGGGTTTGGGCGGATCAAATCCCGGCACCTATACGCTTAACAATATAATCGAAATACGTCTTAATTTGAGAACCAACCTTGGCACTCTTTCGGTTACGGGGAATCCGACACTGGGATTGAATATCACCAATTTTGCGGGCGCAACCCTGAACAGGACCGCAACATTAATAAATGTGGACCAAAGCTCCAAATCGCTTGTGTTTACATATACGATACAAGAGACCGACACAGTCGATCTTCTGGAAATCACTTCGCTTAATCTTGCAGGCGCGCAAATTATGGAAAACTCAAGCAGTTTGAACACGGAACTTATGTCGAACTGGAACTTGCCCTCAAGAATGCCATTAAGCTTCTATACAAGAATTGGCATAAAGACGGACGTTCCGTCCGTAACAAACGTAACGCTTACCAATTCGGCGCTTACGATTACGTTCAGCAAGGACATTTTCAAGGGTTCCGGCAACATTACGCTTGAACAGAATGGAACAGGCAGCAATGAATACCGCGCTCCTGCGGTCATGACAAAATCCGATTATCAGCGCTGGGGCGGAAACGCCGTCCTTGGAGCCTATTACACAGTCGGAACAAACGGAACAGACGCTCAGGGTGTTCCCGATTTGTCCGAGAAATACATTCTTAACTGGAATGTGGAACCGAATAATAATGCTCTTGTAACGGCGCTAAAGGGCAGAAACGCGCACATGGTTCAAATACCGGTACTTTCCGGCGCGGTAACTGTCAGTGCAAACCGCAGGATAATGACTGTCGATTTGACCGAAGCATGGGGATACAACCTGCGCGTAAGGGGCGTAGCCTATCAGTTGTCGCTTGACAATACAATCGTTCGCGACGAGCAAAACAACAGTCTTGCGGCATATACCCCCGCTTCGTTAACGAACCCCGGTGTCAACGCTCCTTTCATACGCGTGCAAAAAAACAGGGGAACATTCAGCAATGCAAATGTCAGTACGGGCGGCGGCAATACTGTAGATGTTACAAGATATTACAGATTGACAGGCAATACCGCAATAACTGTGCGTATTGGCGCCAATGCTCCGACAGAAACCGGAACATGGGTCAGAACTTCCAGATTCCATATAAGGGTTCCGGAAACTGCAACAAACATAATCTATCTTACCGGAGGAAACAACCGAATCAGTTTCTTTGACATAAGAAACAATGGCGGCGGTACAATGGGACATGTATTTAACAACAACAACGCTTTGTCATTTGCCTGGAGCGGCAACAACAATAACAGAATATACAATAATGACAATGCGCAAACAACCGAAAACGGCGGCAATGTTTTTGTCAATCCCGTTGAACATGTTATTTATAACGGAGAAAGGTGGAATCAGGGTGATATTGTTTTTAGTAATGTTTGGATTAACATTGCGGGACTGACAGCGGCAGACAATGCCACAGCCAATCAAACAGGCTGGTTCCCGGTTACCACTTCGGAAACTACAGGCGGAACACAAGTTTCCACTGCAGTTACAACCCAGCCGCGTACAGCCCAGGTAAGGATTGATTCCCAAACGCCAAGCGCAAACATAAGGTACAGCACAAACCAAACAACCCAGAATCCGCAGCAGGGAACAAGCGCAAATCCTTTTACGGGCGGTTCCCTAACGGCGCATCCTGCGGCTCCCTCATTCTCACCAACCTTTGTCAGCAATACTACCGATCATGTCAACGGCATTACCTTTGACGTGGGAAATGCAACAGCCGACAATTTCCAGGGCATAATTGTGGGTATCAGGGCAACTGCAAGAACAAATGCACAGAATATTTCGGGCGAGGTTTTTGAAAAAGCTTCCCGTTCCGTAATCCAATTCAATTATAGCCCTGATATTCCGAATAACTGGGGTACACTGAGTGGACTGGTTGGAACCGGCAGGGCATTGCAGCTTTGGCTTAGGGGCGGAACGGATGTAACGGGACAAAACAGCTTTGAAGGTTTCCCGCTTTCGTGGGACGAAAACGACAGTGCTGGCATCAGGCTTATGACAGACGTTAACAGGGGAACCGCATTGTCGCCACTCTGGTACTGGATGAGCTGGGAAATTACGGATACCGCCTACTTCTACTTTATTGCAGGCTCCACTTCAACAGCCACTACCGCGACAAGCGGTCCGCATCGATGGGCATGGGGCAAAAACGCATGGGCGGTACAGCAGGCGCAGTACCCCTTGCACCCGGGCGGAAGCCTGTTGTTCACAAGGAACACTATAGTGGCGCGGCCCGCAACGGAAAGATTTGAGTTCTACGATGCTTTCAGCGGAGGAACACCGTAACGCGACAAAAAAAACCGGCCGTAAGGCCGGTTTTTTTTGTCTATTGACAGTGGAATAATAAACCGATACAATAATTGAAATGTTATTGTTTGCAGGGATTGTTTTAATAATATCAGGTATTATCGGGTTTATTATTCAACTCAGTTACATCAAGGATTATAAAAGAGAAACAGCCAATAGCTAATGTTCCGCCTGTTCAAGCGTGAAAGATTTAAACATTACGTTGCCTTTACCTTTATAAATAAAATACAAGGATTGTTTTCCGTCGGGGATTTTTACGGAAGAAGAAAATTCTTTCCATTTGTTTGTTGGCTCTGTGTTAATAAGTCCCAGAATTTCGCCGTCCCATGATGTTTTGACTTCAAAATGACCTTTAAAACCAAAGCCGCGCGTTTTTATTTTTACGGCGGATATGTTTTTCAAATCGAAATATTTAAAGCCAAAACCAAAACCGTCCGTAATGTTTGCGATAAAGGAGCTGTCCGTGTTGTTTTCGTTTGCGGCATCCATATCCCTGTCATCCTGCGTTATGAAAGGAAGCGCGGGGGTTCTGTTTGGCCAGTATTCTTTTGTTGGCTCTTCCGTGTCACCGTCTGCACAAAAAATATTGCAGGCGATGTATGCCGGGTATTCGCCGATTCCTGGAAGAATGCCGCCTGCGCTCGAAGTCATCTCGACTTGATCGATGCTTCCATCTTCTTTAATTTTAACAGGCTCAAGACATGCCTGGCGGCTGTATTCGTTTCCGTTTGTGTGTCTGTGATAAAAAACATAAAAATTTTGTGCAATCTGTACAATGCTTCCGTGATTGTTGTTCCCGTGATACATTTTTTTTGCGGCAGGTTTGTATGTGTCAATGCCAATATCGGCATTGCTTACGATTACGCCGCCGTATTCAAAACCGCCCAAAGGGTTTTTGCTTGTCGCGTAACAAAGTTCGTTCATGTTAAAAGAAGAATAGACAAAATAAAAAGTGTCGTTAAAAAAGCGAATGGAGGAGCCTTCAAAAAATTCATGGCCTTCAAATCCAGTTCCCTTGCCTGCCGCAAGACCCGGGATTATATTAAAGGGCCCTTCCTTTATTGTAAGCATGTCCGCAGCCAAAAGAACCGCAATCGAATGCGTTCTTGTATCGTCGACACTTTTAACCCTGCCCGAGCATTGACCGGAATACAAGTATGTGTCCTTGCCGATTGTAATAACGGCAGGATCAAACTGGGGAACGTCTCCTTCCTTTCTGCCAAGCATGATATTGTTTTCGTAACGCACAAAACCGAAAAATTCAAATCTGCCGCATGGAGTGTCGCAGACGGCAACGCCGATTATTTCCATTTTGTCAAGAACGTAGTATAAATAATATCTCCCGTCCGCACCTTGCGTTACGTCGGGAGCGTAAAGATTGTTGTTTCCTTCTTTATTGTAAGGGTCGTCTGTTTTTTTATAAATTACGCCTTCATATCTCCAATCGGTCAAATCGTTTACGGGCGCAGACCAGCAGACATAATCGTTAAGGCAATATGTGTATCCGTTAAATCTGTCATGAGAGCCGTACAAATAAACCCTGCCTTCGAATACCTTGGGTTCTCCGTCCGGAATATACTCCCACGACGGGAGAAAAGGATTGATACCGCTCTTTTTCATATAACCTCGTTTGATTCTTTCGATTGACTTTAGTTATAATATATAATATAATGTCTTATTAATCCATAAAAAACGAAACGGCGGTGCGTTATTAAAATCGAACTTTTTACATTTTGCGATTTTGCCCAGGAAAATGGCGGAAAATTAACCATTGTAGGCACTTTTGATACAATAATTTCGCGCAATTTTCCATGCGTTCATCCGCAATTGTCCGTAGTGATAAGACTTCGTTTCGATTTGTGGGAGTTCGGTTCCCATACTTTCAGAATAGAGACACGCGATCTTGAAGGCGAAATGAGCATGGAAGCAATCAACGGAAATATCGAGGTTAGGGGAGTGGGCAACGCTTCCGCGGTTTCCCATTTGGTTTTCAGCATAGGAAATTTGCATTTTAAAGATCAGGGCTTGGTTAGTTTTGTACTTTTTATAGACGACAAGGAAATCGACTCCATCCCGTTATACATCCGCAAAAGTTAAGAAAAAGAAGGTCCACTAATTTTCACGCATTTTCAACAAGGAAATGAGGGTCCACTAATTTTCACGGATTTTCACGGATTAACACAATTTTTTCTTTTCTTATTTCGTGAAAATCAGTGTCAATCCGTGGACCTTTTCTTAAATTCTTGTCAGGCGGGATAACAGCAAAAAGTCTGCCAATACAAGGGCGGTCATGGCTTCTACGACTATGGCGGCTCTTGGCACAATGCAGTAATCGTGCCTGCCCTTGATTTCCATTTCCTTAACGCTTCCGTCTTTTGCAAATGCTCTCTGTTTTTTTCCAATGGAAGGTGTCGGCTTGAATGCCGCCCTGAAAATAATTTCCTGTCCTGTAGAAATGCCGCCAAGAATGCCGCCTGCATTGTTTGTTTCAAATTCAAATCCATTCGGGAATTCTTTGGGCCTGTCGTTGTTTTCGCTTCCTTTTGATTGTGCCGACGCAAAGCCTGCGCCAAACTCGATACCCTTGCATGCGCCTATGCTGACAATTGCGCCTGCCAATCTTGCATCAAGTTTGTCAAAGACAGGTTCGCCAAGTCCTGCGGGAACGCCCGTTACGCGACATGTAATGATGCCGCCTGCGCTGTCTTTTTCTTCGCGAAGTTTTTCGATGTTTGGCGCGTCGAACATCGTTGTAATTTCCATTTTATGAAGGGAAAGAATTTTTTTTGCGACAGCTCCTGCGGCAACCCTTGAAAGGGTTTCTCTCCCGGAGCTTCGCCCGCCTCCGCGATGATCGCGTATCCCGAATTTTGCATCCCATGAATAATCGGCATGACCGGGTCTGTATACGTCTTTCAAATCGTTGTAATCTTTGGATTCCTGATTCGTATTGTAAACAACAATCCCGATAGGCGTTCCAAGCGTTTTTCCCTCGTATATACCAGATAAAATTTCAGGCATGTCTTTTTCGTCGCGCGAACCGTGTTCCTTGCCGGGTCTTCTGCGCGCAAGTTCCTTTTCGATGTCTTCGATGCAAAGGTCGAGTCCTGCAGGGCAGCCGTCTATAACGCAACCCAAAGCCCTGCCGTGAGATTCGCCGAATGTGGTTACCTTAAAAATATTACCGAATGTATTTTGCACTTATAAATACCTTCTGGCATCGTCGTCCCTTACTTTGGCGTAAAGCTCGACATATTGCTTTGCAGGGCTGTTGGAAACTTTATGCATTAACACTTCTTCAATCTGGAAAACGCCGGCTTCGCTTGACATGTTGATATCGACGCGTATCGGTTTTTCCATGCCGGGAGTAATGGCGACCTTTTCTATCGAATTTGCGGAATACTGATGAATGTGTCCCATTCTTGTTGTTAAAGCAAGCGAAATCGGAATGCGTGCCCTTCCTTTTGTCATGTCGCATCCGTCCGCTATTTGAATAATTCCCGCTTCTGTGGAAGAAATGTTAATCGTTCCCATGTGCCCTGCAATTCCTTCCAATGCGACAGCGCGTATCATCACTCTTTTATGCAAATCATCAGGGAACACTTCCATCAACAATTTGTCAATCAAAGGAATAGCCAAAATGATGCTGTGCTCTTCGTGATTGTCGCGTCCCATCTGCATTCCAAGATCATGAAACATGGAAGAGAGCATGACTGCAATCAAACTGTCTTCAAATTCGCCGCAGCCGTCTTTTTCCAAGCTTGTTTTTACGCCTGCCCTCTGCAAAAGCGAAAGCATCAATATTGAGTTGTGCGTAACGGTTCGCATGTGAACGGGACCGTGATCGTTAAACCCAAGCCTTACAATCGAAACAGTGTTTGCGAATTCCTGCTGCGCCTGAATTTCTTCGTTTGCAAGAAGATATTTAAGGCATTGCATGGCTTTTGGAGAAAGATTCAACGATTCAACCATGTCGATCATCTTGATGTCAATGCTTAATTCTCTGGGGGATTTCATTTATTTGCCTCCATATAAAAATCATTTAAGGAAAACAAAATCTGTTTCCGTTCCGTTTGTATTATCGTAATAAACATTGGAAAAATCCCAGCGGTTGTTCAATGCCCAAAATCCGCGCGAACGCATTAAATAAATCATCGGGCTTTGTTCCAGTAAAATTTCCTGAAACTCGTCCCAATACGCCCGCGCAGCCTCGCTGTCAAGCGTATACTGACCTTCGTTATACAGGTAATCGATTCTGGCTTCCCATTCTGTCGCGGGCGTTTCCTGATTCGGGTACCACATGTGAAGATTCCCCGAGGAGGGCCATACATTGCTGCCCTGGCTTGGAAAAATACCGGAACCCGAAAGTCCCATCAGCATAGAATCCCAGTCAAAAGTTTCGAATAACTGCTTGACCTGTTTTTGAAAATCCAGAACGCGTATGTTTACCTTTATTCCAACCTGCGAAAGTTCGTCTCTTATGATGGAAGCGATATCCTGCTGCATTGTGCTTTCCGATCTGATTGTCAGGTTAAATTCGATTCTTTTGTTTCTGGAATCGCGCATAACGCCTCTTCTGTCCTGCGAAATGCCTATGCTTGCCAAAAGTTCAAGCGCTCTTTCCCTGTCGTAAAGGTATCTAAGGGTTATGTTGGGATTATAAAAAGGATTCGGCTCGGGGAAAATCGTAAGCTTTGGCTCTGCAAGTCCCCTGTACACTTGCGTATTTATCCTGTCCCTGTTTAAAAGGCAGCTCATCGCCTGACGAAATTCTTTTTGCGTAAACCACTGAAACTGCGATTTTTTTGAATTGACGGGATTCTGGTTAAATGTCCAAAAGCTTGCGCTTAAGGATCCTTCGGAATTAAAAACGGTAAAATTGTCGCTTCCCCTGTTTACAAGCGCTCCAATATCCTCGGGGCGAAGATTATAGCTTTCGGTTTCTCCGTTATTGAAAAGCAAAAGCTGCGTGTTTTCTTCGGGGATTATGCGCATAATCAATTCGTTAAAATAGGGAATGGATAAGCCGTTTGAATCTTTTCGCCAGTAATCGGGGTTTCGCGTATACACAAGTCTTTGGCTTGGCGTATATTCGGTTAAAAACCAGCCGCCCATTGAAGGAATTGTTTTTGGGTTAACCGCCACACTGTAAAGATTTCTGACAGCGTCAACGCCGCCTGTTTTTTTTGCTTCTTCAAAAACATGACGCGGACCAAAGTCCAAATTTGACGATAAAAGAGGCTCAGCTATTATGCGCGGAAAATTAAAGGAAAAAGACCTGTCGTCTATTTTTGTTATTGTTTTTCTTGCGGTGCTTCCGTCGGGCATGGTTAAAAATTGCCCTGTATATCCTGAACTGTTAAAAGCGGGATCTCCCTCGATTTCGTCATACCAAAAAATAATATCGTCGCTTGTAACTTTTACCTTTCTTTCGGAATTGTAATAGCTCCAGTATACATCGTCGCGTAACGTATAGATTACCTGCAATTTGTCGTTTGCCTTGTCTTCCACAATTACAAAAGTTGCAATATGAGGAACCCATTCCCTTCTGACGACATTATAAGTAATAAGAGGATCTGTCATTCTGCTTACAATTAAATTTGTTACGCTGTCCTGTTCTGCTGTCAAATGATTAAAACTTTTCGGGTCCTGATTGATAACGGTATGCCATGTTCCGCCAAGTCTTCCCGGAACAAATGCTTCGCCGCGCCAGGGCTTGCTTACGGTTCTTTCCAAAAGCTCCGTAATCCCTTGAATGCCGAACGCCTCAAAATCCTCGTGCGAATGTTCTTCATATTTGTTGCACGCCGCAATTCCAAGCGTTAACATTATTAAAATTGACAAACATTTTTTCATCTTTTTTTTCTTTCCCCTTTGTGTTAATCCGATAAATCCGTGGATTGTTATTTAACCGCCTCGAACGCCTGTTTCAAATCATCGATAATGTCGTCGATATGTTCAATGCCGATTGACAACCGTATCGAGTTCGCCTTGATTCCGCTTTCCATTAAATCCTTTTCGTCAATCTGCGAATGGGTGGTGCTTGCAGGATGAATAACAAGCGATTTCAAATCCGCCAAATCGGACACCAAAGAAAACAATTTTAGTTTTTCCGAAAAAAGATTCGCTTTTTTTGCGTCTCCCTTAATGTCAAATGTAAAAACGCTTCCCGCGCCGTTTGGAAAATAGCGTTTGTAAATATTATTATAAGGATGTTCGCCTAAAGACGGATGATTTACCTTTTCCACCTGCGGATGCGATTTTAAAAATTCCACAACCTTCAGCGCATTGTAAGTGTGGCGTTCCATTCTTAAGGAAAGGGTTTCAACGCCCTGAAGCATTAAAAACGCGTTAAAAGGTGACATGCAGGCTCCGGTGTCGCGTAACAAAGTGGTGCGCGCTTTTATAATAAACGCAATATTTTTTGCGGCCTCCGTAAACACAAGACCGTGATAACTGGGGTTCGGTTTTGAAAGACCGGGAAACTTGTCGTTTTGCGCCCAGTCAAATTTTCCGCCGTCTATAATCACGCCGCCAATCGAATTGGAATTGCCGTTTATGTATTTGCTTGCCGAATGCACGACAATATCCGCTCCGCATTCAATCGGCTTAAGAAGAAAAGGGGAGAGCAGGGTATTGTCGACAATAACCGGTATTCCGTTTTTATGCGCGATATTTGACGCGGCTTCGATATCGATTATCGTAGAGTTTGGATTGTCCAAAGTCTCAAAAAAAATCGCCTTGGTATTTGGTTTTATTGCCTTTTCAAAATTGGAAATGTCTTTCGGGTCGACAAATGAAACTTCAACTCCCATTTCGCTTAATGTGTTTGCAAAAAGATTGTATGTTCCGCCGTAAACATATTTTGAAGATACGATATGATCGCCTGTCTTGCAAATATTCATTACCGCATAAAAAACCGCAGCCTGCCCCGAGGCTGTGCAAAGAGCCGCTGCCCCGTGTTCCAAAGCCGCCATGCGTTTTTCAAAAACATCCCATGTCGGATTTGTAATCCTTGAATAAATATTTCCGCCTTCTGACAGGGCAAAACGTCCTGCCGCGGTTTTTGAATCGGGATAAACATAGGCAGTCGTTTGATAAATGGGAACTGCCCGGGCTCCTGTCGCGCTGTCCGGTTCCTGTCCTGCCTGAACCTGCAAAGTTTCAAAACGATAATTTTTTGCCTGCATTCATACTCCTCTCAAATACATAGTATCCAAAAATACATAAAAATGATATAGTGATTTAAAAGTATCAGGAAGGGTTTTATGAAGAAAGTAGCGGTAGTTATGGGAAGTGACAGCGATTTGCCTGTCATGGAAAAAGTTTTTAACAAACTAAAGAGTTTTGGCATTCCTTTTGAGGCGCACGTAATGAGCGCCCACAGAACGCCTGACAGGGCTGCGGATTTTGCCAAAAATGCGCAAAAAAACGGCTTTGGCGTTGTGATTGCCGCTGCGGGCATGGCGGCTCATCTTGCAGGCGTTCTTGCAGCTCATACGACCCTGCCTGTAATCGGTATCCCGATAAAATCGTCATTGGACGGTCTTGACGCCCTCCTTGCGATGGTACAGATGCCCCCGGGAATCCCTGTCGGAACAGTTGCCATAGACGGCGCTGACAATGCCGCAATTTTGGCAGTCCAGATTATCGCCCTAACGGACGAATCTCTTGCCAAAAAACTAATCGACATGAAAGAAGACATGGCAAAAAAAGTTATCGAAAAAGACAACCAATTACAGGAAAAATTAAAATAAAATATTATGCAGGAAAGTTGCGGAATATTCGGTATCCACTCAAATAACCAAAACGCCGAAATGGCACATCAGGTATATCTTGCCCTTTTTGCGCTTCAGCACAGGGGGCAAGAAAGCTCTGGTATCGCGGTTTGCAGCGATGGTGTAATGCAGCATCACAGCGATTTGGGTCTTGTACCGGAAGTATTTCACAAGGAAGCGCTTTTAAAACTTGGCAAAGGCAACATGGCGATAGGGCATGTTCGTTACGCGCCAATGGATCAAAAATCAAGAAATAACGCCCAGCCCCTTGTTGTGCGCCACATAAAAGGCGCAATGGCAATTGCGCATAACGGAAGCGTAACGAACGCTGTAGCGCTTCGCGAAAAACTTCAAAGGGAAGGAACTGTTTTTCATACGACAAGCGACACGGAAATCATTATAAATATCATTACAAAAAAAAGGATGCATACCTCTACGATAGAAGACGCAATAAGCGAAGCTGTAAAGGAAATCGAGGGCGCGTATTCTCTTGTGATAATGTCTCCAAGCAAACTAATTGCAGTGCGCGACCCTTACGGGTTTCGTCCGCTTTGCATGGGCAAAATGGGAAACGATACCGTTTTTGCGTCCGAATCGTGCGCATTGGACAGCATCGGAGCCGAGTTTACGCGCGATATGGAACCCGGCGAAATTGTTGTCGTCAATAAAGAAGGAACAAAAAGCATAAAAACCCACTGCGGCAAAAAAGGCGGCATGTGCGTTTTTGAATACATTTATTTTGCGCGCCCCGATTCTGTTATTCAAAACGCATGCGTGCATACTGCGCGCATAAACGCGGGAATGTTTCTTGCAAAACAGCATCCTGTTGACGCTGATGTTGTAATGGGCGTTCCCGATTCGGGGCTTGATGCAGCATTGGGCTATTCAAAGGAATCGAAAATACCGTACGAAGTGGGCTTCATAAAAAATCGTTATATAGGACGCACTTTCATTCAGCCGACTCAGGAAGAACGCGATCGCGCGGTAAGAATTAAACTTAATACAATAAAGGCAAGCATTAAAAACAAAAGGGTGATTTTAATAGATGACTCCATTGTGCGCGGAACTACAATGAGACGCATTGTAAGTTTGGTGCGCGAAACAGGCGCAAAGGAAGTGCATCTGCGAATTTCCTCTCCGCCTTTTGTAAACCCGTGTTACTTTGGAACGGACATAGATTCAAGGGAAAATTTAATCGCATGCAAAATGAACACAGAGGAAATTTGCAGATACCTTGGCGCTGACAGCCTTGGATACCTTTCCATTGAAAATGTGCAAAATATTGCAGATAACGCAACATGCGGATTCTGTTACGGATGTTTTACGGGTACATATCCTGTGCCGGAACCCGTAATTGAAAAAGACAAATATAGCGGAAAAATAGGCGAATAACAATGAAAAACAGTTTCAGCGAAAGCTACAAAAAAGCGGGCGTAGACGTTACCGCAGGATACCGCGCGGTAGAATTGATGAAAAAGCATGTCGAACGCACAAAAGTACAAGGCGTATTTGACGAGGGAATCGGAGGCTTTGGCGGACTTTTTGCGCTTCCAAAAGACGGAATATCGGAACCCGTACTCGTATCCGGCACTGACGGAGTCGGAACAAAACTGAAAATCGCAATGCTTTTGGACAAACACGACACAATCGGAATCGACTGCGTTGCAATGTGCGTAAACGACATTATTTGCGCAGGCGCAAAACCGCTTTTTTTCCTTGATTATATCGCAACCGGAAAAAATTTCCCGGAAAAAATCGAAAAGATAATTTCGGGCGTGGCGGAAGGCTGCGTACAGGCAGGATGCGCGCTTGTCGGAGGCGAAACCGCAGAACATCCGGGAATGATGAAAGAAGACGAATACGATATCGCAGGCTTTTCTGTCGGCATCGTGGAGAAATCGAGGATACCGGATAAAAACAACGTAAAGCACAAAGACGTAATCATCGCGCTTGCTTCTTCTGGAGTGCATTCAAACGGTTTTTCATTGACAAGAAAAGTCTTTGGTATAAACGAAAACAAAAAACCATTGGAAAAAAAATACGACGATCTTAACGATATACTGGGTCTTGAATTGTTAAAACCCACAAAAATATATGTCAAAACAATTTTAAAAGCGCTTGAAAAATCAAAAATAAAATCTATATGTCACATAACAGGCGGAGGTTTTCAGGAAAACATTCCCCGTGCCTTCGGCGAAAACCTGGGCGCAATTATTCATAAAAATGCGGTAAAGGTGCCGCCAATTTTTAAAATTATCGCCAAAGAAGGAAAAATTAATGAACGCGACATGTTTAACACATACAACATGGGAGTGGGAATGTGCGTAATCACTTCGCCCGATGACACGGACGAAGCGTTAAACATCATTCGTAATTGCGGAGAGGAAGCGCATATTATTGGCGTTGTGCAAGAAGGCATTAGCGGAGTGCGAATTGAATAGGAAGAAATTTACTACGGAGTATTAATAATGAGAATTGCGGTTTTGGTATCGGGCGGCGGCACCAATTTGCAGGCGCTTATCGATGCAAACATACAAATATCTCTTGTTATTTCCTCCGTGCAAAACGCTTATGCAATCGAACGGGCAAAAAATGCGGGCATTAAAACCCTCGTTATCGAAAGAAAAAGTTTTAAGGATATAAATGAATATGATAATTCATTGGCAGATGCGTTAACGCAAGAAAAAACAGATCTTGTGGTTTTGGCGGGTTTTCTTTCCATTTTGGGAGAAAAAGTGTTAAGCGCATTCAGCAATAAAATAATTAACGTTCATCCTTCCCTGATTCCGTCATTTTGCGGAAAAGGATTTTACGGTTTAAAAGTTCATGAGGCTGTTTTGGATTATGGCGTAAAAGTGACAGGAGCCACAGTTCACCTTGTAAACGAAGTTGTAGACGGCGGAAAAATAATTTTACAAAAGGCGATTGATGTGCTTCCAAGTGATACGGCAGAAGCGCTTCAAAAACGCGTGATGCAGGAATGCGAATGGGTATTGCTTCCAAAAGCGGTAGAAATGTTTTGTAAGGGAGAAATAAAATGAAAGTATTGGTTGTAGGCGGCGGCGGAAGAGAACACGCGATTATCAAGGCTTTAAAGAAAAGCACGCGTATTACAAGATTGTACGGCTCTCCCGGAAACGGCGGCATAATGAAGGAAACGCAGTGCGGGTCTGTAAAAGCTACGGATATTTCCGCAATATGCGATTTTGTCGTTGAATGCGAAATAAATTACATTGTTGTGGGACCTGATGATCCTCTTTCTCTTGGGCTTGTTGACGCGCTCGAAAAAAGGGGAAGAAAATGCTTTGGTCCAAATAAAGCCGCCGCCCGCATAGAAAGCAGCAAAGTATTTTCCAAAAATTTAATGAAAAAATACGGCATTCCTACAGCCGCTTTTTATACATTTTCCGATTACAACGAAGCGTGCGCTCATGTAAAATTGATGAGCGCAAAATTTCCGATGGTAATAAAAGCGGACGGACTTGCTCTCGGAAAAGGCGTAATTATTGCGCAAAATTGCGACGAGGCTCTTGCCGCCCTCAATTTGATGATGGTGGAAAAAAAATTCGGCGAAAGCGGATCGAATATCGTAATCGAAGAATTTTTGACAGGACCCGAAGTCACCGTAATGGCATTTACGGACGGAAAAACAATCAAGCCCATGATTTCGTCGATGGATCACAAACGCGCATTTGACGGCAACAAGGGCCCGAACACGGGTGGCATGGGAGTAATTGCGCCCAATCCCCATTATACAAAAGAAATCGCCGAGGTTTGCGAAAAAACAATTTTTACGCCAACTGTAAACGCGCTGAAAAGCGAAGGCTGTCCGTTTAAAGGCTGCCTGTATTTCGGGCTAATGCTCACCCCCGCAGGACCAAAAGTAATCGAATACAATTGCCGCTTTGGAGACCCCGAGGCTCAGGCGGTACTTCCGCTTTTGGAAACCGATTTGTTCGATATTTTTGAAGCCGTAACAGACGAAAGACTTTCCGATATCGATATCAAATGGAAAAATGATTACAGCGCCTGCGTGGTCCTTGCAAGCGGCGGCTATCCGGACAGTTACAAAACGGGATTTTTGATAAACGGCCTTGACGAAAACGGCTCCCTTTTTAACAGCGAAGCTGTCATATATCATGCAGGCACCGCTTATGATTTTTTCAAAAAGGGTTTTGTAACGTCGGGAGGGCGCGTTATGGGCGTAAGCGCCGTTGCGCCTTCGCTTTCAATTGCCGTAAACAAGGCGTATACCGCCGCGCAAACTGTCAATTTTGACGGTATCCAATTCAGAAAAGATATTGGTAATTATTGAGGTTTTGTGGTATAATTACATAAGGAGAGATTATGAGAAAAAGAATAATCGTCGTTTTTATCCTTGCCGTTCTCATTCCGTTTGCAGGCGCACAGCAACCTTACAATCAGACCGCTCTTGAGCATTTCAAGCAAAGTCTTGAATACCTGATGGTGGGCGATTACCATAATGCAATAATCAGCAGCAACAATGTGCTCAGAATCGATCCTTTTTCTTCGGTTTCCTATGTTGTAAGGGCAAGAGCCTATTTTGAGTTGAACGATTTTGACAGGGTAGTTGCGGATTGCACCCAGGCGATCAGGCATGACAGAAACAACGCTGCGGCATTTGTAATTCGCGGCAATGTGCATATAAGAAGAGGCGACATAACAAGGGCAATTTCGGACTGGCAGGCTGCGCTTAGAATCAATCCAAACATCCCCGAAGCCGAACAAAATATCGCCCTTGCAAGGCAGCAGCAAGCCCATTAAAAACCCGATTTTGGCATATTGATAAATCTCAAAAATCATGATATAATCCATATTACCCATGGAAAAGAAGCGTTTTTATGCATCAGGTTTGAACTTTACATGCAAACGCTGTTCTTCCTGTTGCAGGTATGATGCGGGTTTCGTTTTTTTGTCGGAAATCGACCTTGAAAAGATCGTTTCTCTCTTAAAAACGAACAGGGAAAGCTTTATAAAGGCGTATTGCAGATGGGTTACGGATTGGAAGGGAGAGGAAGTCCTTTCTTTAAGGGAAAAATCCAACAAAGACTGCATTTTATGGGATGGCGGCTGTACAATTTACAACGCAAGACCTTTTCAATGCGTCTCTTTTCCGTTCTGGGAATCGATTGTTTCGTCCGCCCATAGCTGGGAAATGGCGGCAAGCGGTTGTCCGGGAATCAATACGGGAGAGTTGCACACAAAATCGTCGATCGATGAATGCATCGAAAAGCGAATTAACGAGCCGATAATCAAGGGAGAAAGCGAGCTATAATGAAAATCAAGTTTTGGGGAGTCCGAGGTTCAATTCCAACACCCACATCTCCTGCCCGCATTAAAAGCAAAATTTCCGCAATTGTAGAGCAGATAACGCCCGAGGATCTTGTCAGCGCAGAATCCAGAGAACGGTTTTTGGCGGGGCTTCCGCCGTGGCTTTTCGGAACGGTCGGCGGAAACAGTCCCTGCGTAAGCATATCGTTCGACAATAACGACGAGTGGCTTGTTTTTGACTGCGGTTCCGGCATAAGGGATCTTGGCGTTGCACAGATGAGCGAAAAACGAAAAGCGACTCATTTTCATATTTTCTTTTCGCATTTTCATTGGGATCACCTTCAGGGGCTTCCGTTCTTCGGTCCATGCTACAACCCCGCGATAAAATTCGATTTTTATTCTCCTGTCGGCGGACTCGAAGGCGTATTAAGAGGGCAGATGACAAGCCCGTATTTCCCCGTCACTTTGGATGTAATGGGTTCTTCCAAAACTTTTCATTACATGGAAAAGGAAATTGAAATTCAAGGGCGCACAATCAACGCAAAAAAAATGAATCATCCCGGCGACTCTTACGCCTACTGCGTATGCGAAAACGGAAAGCGCGTCATTTATTCAACGGATACGGAACTTACTTCGGGCGATTTTTTGAAAAACGAAGAGAACACCGCATTCTTCAAGGATGCGGACATGATTGTAATAGATTGTCAGTATACGCTTGGTGAAGCGATAGAAAAATACAATTGGGGACACAGCGCATTCAGTCTTGCCGTCGACTTTGCCGCGAACTGGAACATCAAGCACATGGTGATGTTTCATCACGATCCCACTTATGACGATCAAAAACTCTACGGCATACTTCAATCGGCAAAATGGTATTTGGAAAGAATGAACCTAAAGGGAATTGAAATAACCCTGGCCTATGAAGGTCTTGAAATTTCAATTTAATAAACGGGATGGGTATTGACTGTTGGCTAAAGAAGAAAAAAGGAAAAAGCGAGGGAAAAAAGGCGGACTGTTTTCGTTTTTTATAAAATTCCTGACATTTCTTTTCGCATGCGTTATCATTCTGATTCCCGTTTCAATTGGCGTTGTAATGTATTTTAACAACTCCGTTCATTCAAAGACAAGCGACATAGTCATTTCGGAAAACGACGGAATCAGAAAAGCGGATGACGGCTCGTTCTTGATTGACATAAGAAGGGGAGAAACTTCCCAATCCGTCGGAAGCCGTCTTGAAAGAACAGGGTTTATAAGCAACAGATACGTCTGGAATCTTTTTTGCCGTTTTAACAATCAGCATCTGAAAACGGGAACATATAAAATAGAGCTTCCTGCAAGCATGATTTCCATATATTCGCTTTTGGTTTCCGGAAGGGAAGTGCTTCACAGGGTTACAATTCCCGAAGGCGTTACAATCAGAAAAGCCTCGATTATAATCGAACAGGCGGGCATTTGTTCCGCGGACGAATTTTTAAATGCCGCTAGAAATCCGCAAATTGCGGGCGATTTTGGAATACCGGGAAATTCGATGGAAGGATACCTTTTTCCCGACACTTATTTTTTTCCGAGCGCGTATCCTGCAGAACTTGCGGTAAGAAAAATGGCGGATACCTTTTTCAGGAATCTTGCAAACATAAATCCTTCCTTTACGGGTTTAAGCCCGCAGGAGTTAAACGAAAAGGTGATACTTGCCTCCATTGTGGAGCGCGAATACAGAATTGCGGACGAAGCGCCGCTTATTGCGGGCGTTTTTAACAATCGTTTGGAAATCAATATGGCTCTTCAATCGTGCGCCACTGTTCAATATGTCATTACGGAAATATTGGGACAACCTCATCCGCATGTTTTATTATTCAGGGATTTGGAAATAAGAAATCCTTATAATACATATTTGTACCGTGGGCTTCCGCCGGGTCCAATCTCCGCGCCGGGATTTGTCGCTCTTCGCGCCGTCATGAATCCCGCATCCACCGATTTTTTGTATTTTCGTCTTTTGGACGCATCAAGCGGAAGACATACCTTTTCCAGGACATATAACGAGCATATGAGAGCCGGAGATCTCTATATAAAACCATAATGGCGCTTATATCGAAAACGACGATTTCGGAAGTTAACCTTCGCATGGATGCAATTTCCGTAATAGGCGACTATGTGCGCCTTGAAAAAAAAAGCGGAAGATGGTGGGGAAGATGTCCTTTTCATGGCGGAGGGCAGGAAAAAACCCCTTCTTTTAAAGTAGACCCCGATTTGAAAATGTATCATTGCTTTGGATGCGCCAAAGGCGGAAGCGCAATAAGTTTTGTAATGGAGATGGAGAAAATTTCATATCCGGAAGCGATTAAAAGCCTTGCTAAAAAAATCGGCATAGAAATTATTTACGAAGACGGCGGCGAAGAATATGAAAAAGACAATTCGATTAAAGAAGAATTATTTGAATTGTACAGAAGAACCAACGTTACCTTTTCGCATTTTTTGAATGAAAAACCGGAAGGAAAAAACGCTCTTGATTACATCGAAGACCGCGCCTTTTCCAAAGAAACAATCCAAAAATTTCAACTTGGATACGCTCCTTCCGATCGCGCCTTTCTTCATAAATTTTTAAAGCAAAAAGGCTATTCCGACGATTTCCTGGAAAAGTCGGGATTGTTTTCGTCAAACTATAAAACCGTACCGCTTTTTTCGGGCAGATTGATGTTTCCCATTATGGACAGGCAGGGACGTATTGTCGCCTTCGGCGGAAGGGCGCTTCCCGGCATTTTGCAGTCGGACGGAAAAGAGCCGCCCAAATACATAAATTCGCCCGAGACGGAAATTTATAAAAAAGGCCAGACGCTTTTTGCCATCGACTTGGCAAAGGAAGAAATGAGGCGAAGCAAAACTGTCTATCTTGCCGAAGGATATATGGACGTCATGGCAATGCATCAGGCGGGCGTGACAAACGCCGTGGCTCCCCTTGGAACCGCATTTACGGACGAACAGGCAATGTGGCTTCGCCGCTGGGTGGACAGGGCAATCCTTTATTTTGACAACGATGAGGCGGGGCGCAAAGCCGCTTACAAGGCTATTGTCACATGCCGTAAAAACGGCCTGTCTTGCGACCTTGTAGACCCCAAAGAGGGGCAAAATGACGGTAATTTCAAGGATCCTGCCGATATTTTGCAAAAATTCGGCCCCGAGATATTGAATAAAAAATTAAAATTCGTTATAACTGACTTTGAGTACCTTATTTCTTACGGGGGCAGCGCCGCTGCCATGTTTCCGTTTCTGGATGCGCTGGATTCCGAAGTTGAGAAGGCGGATTGCATAACCCGTATCGCGGACATTTTCAAGATTGAGCGCAGCGCAGTGCAAAAGGATTACCTGCATCGGAAGCCCGGCAAAACGTACAACGAAAGGCCCGATGCGCCTGTCGTTTTGCAAAAAGGCGCGAAAGTTACGCGAAATGCAGAGCTGTGTCTTTTGACAATTGTAGCGCTTAATATGGAATTGTACGAAGAATTCCGCGCCGCTTTGGAAATCGGGGAGATTGGCGATTACGCGGCGAAGGAACTCTTCGTTGCGCTGGAAGAATGTTTTATGCACGAAGAGAGGGGTACGGACGCGCTTCTTGCAAGAATCGACAATGAGGCTTTGCGCAAATTCATTGCGGAAAGCGGAACGTCGGGAGAATTTTCCCGCGATGCGGAAAAGCTCATGCAAGACGGCTTAAAGGGAATAAAAAAGAAAAGTTTGGAAAAAAAGCTTACAGGGTTAAATGCGCAAATGCGCGAAGGCGAAAGAAAAAAAGACGGTAATGTCAATATTGACGATCTTTTGGCGGAGAAAATGTCAATAGACATGCAAATAAGAAAACTGAAAGGAAGATAATTGATGTTTAATTTCTTGAAATTAAAGGCAAAAAAAGGGCAGCCGCTTATAAATCATTTCCACAGTAACCGGGTAAACAGAAAATACATGAAAATGCAGGCGGAAGATACGCCTTCTTCAAAAGAAGCGGATATTCTTGCAGGCATGGATCAGTCAATCGCAGACCCGGCCATAATAAAACTGCTGGAATACGGCAAGCAGAAAAAAACGCTTTCCTACGAAGAACTGTCCGATTTTCTTCCCGAGCATATCACAAACTCCGATAAAATCGAGCAGGTTCTGGCTCTTCTTGAAGCAAACAACGTTCAGCTTGTTGAGGAAGAAAGCGCGTCGGAAGAAGACGAAGCCGACACAAGAAAAGAACAGGAATCTTCCAAAAAAAGAACGCAAGGCACAAGCGAAAAGGATTCTTCGCTTGTTGACGATCCGATAAAATTGTATCTTCGCGAAATCGGAAGAGAGCATTTGCTTACTGCGGAGCAGGAGATAACGCTTTCGCGCCAGATGGAAGAAGGCGAAAACATTGTAAAAAACGTAATAAAAAAATCCGGCATGATTATCCCCGAGTTTCATCTGATTGCGCAAAAGGCTTTTTCAAAAAGGGACATGCGCGAACTGAACCTGACAAAAAAAGAAATAACCGAACACATGACAGAATACAGAAGATTAAACCAGTTTTACAAGGATACGCTTCGCACGATTCAGGTTGATCTTAAAAATTATATGGAACTTAAAAAACAGCTATTGTCCAGGGATTTGGATTACAAGGAAGACAAAGACTGTTCAAATATAAGAAGACGCATTATGAAAGCCGTTAAAAACACGCAGCTTCATCCTGAGGAGATTCAATTATTCTCGGACAAATTCATAATTGCCGCAAAAAAAATCAAGCGTTACATAAGGGAGCAGGAAAGACTTCAGAAACACCTTAAGGTGGAATCGTTAAAAGATCTTCGCACCCTTGGAAGATGCCTTACAATCAAACCCGAAAGGGAAAAACTGGAAACGGAACTTGGACTTTCTTCCGACGAAATAAAGGAAAAAATACGTCTTGTTCAGGTAACGGAGAAAAAACTGAAGGCGATGGAAATTGAATTTGAAGAACCCATCGAAAGCATTAATCAAATGGCATCCGAGATTTATCACGGACGCGTCATGATGAAAAACGCAAAAGACAAATTGATAAGGGCAAATCTTCGCCTGGTTGTGAGTATTGCCAAAAAATATACAAACAGGGGTCTTCACTTTTTTGACCTTGTTCAGGAAGGAAATATCGGTCTTATCAAGGCTGTTGAAAAATTCGAATACCAAAAAGGATTTAAATTTTCAACGTATGCGACATGGTGGATTCGCCAGGCGATCACGCGCTCGATTTCCGATCAGGCGCGAACCATTCGCGTTCCCGTTCACATGATAGAGCAGATAAACAAGGTTGTGCGCGAATCCAGGCAGCTTTTGCAAACATTGGGAAGAGAACCCACAGACGAGGAAATTGCCGAAAAGCTCGGCGGAAACTGGACGGCAATACGCGTAAAATCGGTTAAAAATGTCGCGCGCGAACCTATAAGCCTTGAAACTCCAATCGGCGAAGAGGAAGATTCGCTTTTGGGAGATTTTATCGAAGACAAGGATGTTGAAAATCCCGCAAACCAGACTGCATTCAAGGTTTTGCAGGAACAGTTAAGCGGCGTTCTTTCCACGCTTCCCGTACGCGAACAGGAAGTGCTAAAAATGCGTTTTGGTCTTGACGACGGTTATTCGCTTACCCTGGAAGAAGTCGGTTTGTGTTTTAACGTAACGCGCGAAAGAATAAGGCAAATAGAGGCAAAAGCTCTTAGAAGGCTTCGTCATCCGAAGAGAAGCCGTCCGTTAAAGGATTATTTGGATCATTAGAGTCAAAGACTCAGGGGGAAAACATGGTTACAGAAAGCGATTTGGACAAACTGCGCTCATTGCAGGAAATCATCTACGAAAAAATCGGTTTGGAAAAAGGCATCAGGGAAATTCCAAAATTGTTGGGAACACAGGAAGAAATGCTAAGCAGACTTAAGGAAACCTTCAAGAAAAAGTACAAGGATTATGAAAATATAAAAGCGGAAGAAAACGATTTGAAAAACAGGCTTTTCGAAGCCGAATCTTCAAGGGAAAAATCGGAAAAAAACATGGACAGCATTGCGACTCAAAGGGAATACGAAGCCCTTGACAAGGAAATAAAAGACGCTTTTGAAAAGGAACAGCAATACAGAAAAGATTTGCAGCACAAGGAACGTCTTCTTTCCGAGCTTGACGAACAAATAAAACAGCAGGCTTCGCTGATTGAAAGTCAGGAAAAGGACATGGAAGACCGCCGCAAAAAAATCGAGGCGGAAATCAGCGACAAGCAAAAACAAATTGACAACCTTAAAAAGAAAGAGAGCAAACTGACAGAAAATCTTGATACCGAAGTTGTCTTTAAATTCGAAAGAATCATAAAAAACAAAATGGGTATCGGCATTGTCGCAATCAAGGGAAATGTCTGCATGGGATGTCACATGATTCTTCCGGTGCAGTTTGCAAACGAAGTGCGCATCAGGGAAGAATTTGTTTTCTGCCCGTATTGTTCGCGAATTCTTTTTTACGAAGAATCTGCCGAAGGCGAAGAAGACTACTTCAACACGGAAGATACAGGCGCGCTTTCCGATCTTGACGAAATGGAAGACGAAGAATACGAAGATGACGATGAAGAGGAAGAAATCGTAAACATCGATTCGGAAGAATAAAAAAAAGCGATGAACCGTAAGCCGGGTTCTGTTTTAAACACTGCCATCTGTCTTAAATGACCGTTTCCGGCAATTTTTGGCAGTCTACCCGCGCTTGATCGGCGGGCAGCCGTCGCGCTGTTTGACTTTGCTCCTGATGAGGCTTGCCTTTTTCCTGCTTTGCAGGAATCTTTCCGGCGTCGTTGCCGCCGCCGAGGTGGGCTCTTACCCCGCCTTTTCACCTTTTCCCGTATATTACAGGTAGTTTGTTTTCTGTGGCGCTGTCTGTCTCCTGCGCTTGGGTTCTCCAAGCGCCGAATCCCGGGTGTTACCCGGCATCATGCCCTGCGGAGCCCGGACTTTCCTCCGTAAAGGGCACATTGTGTGCCATTCAAGGCGGCAGTCTGGTTCATCACATGTCAAATATACGCCTTTATCGTGTATTTTGCAAGGTGAATTCGACAAAATTTGGCAAAATAAACGGATTATAATTGACACTTTGCCGAAATTTATATAACATCTCCATTATAGAAACAATGAATGGCAATAAAACTTGGTCCAGTTACGGACGACATGTATATCTTCTCAAAAAAATTCGCTCCTTTGGTCTGGTTTTGGGCGCCGTCACCGTTGTGATCATAACAATTATTGTTGTTTCGCAGGTAAACAGCGGCGCAAAAAACGAGAGACGCGAACTTTTGCGCGTTTGGAATGACGGCAATTATCAGGAAGCGTACGAGTTCAGCAAAAACGCTCTTGCGGAAAATCCCGTGGATTATTTTTTGCTTACGATAAACGGATTTTCGGCATTTCAAATGGGAATTTCCCAAATAAACAATCACAACATTTTGAATTTCATAAACGAAAGTATTTTTTCCCTGAGGAAAGCGATTCTGCAAAAAGAATCGTTAAAAGACGGAAGGGTTTTTTATGTTTTGGGAAAAGCGTACGGTTACAAAGGCGCGGAGTATGCGGACCTTGCGGTGAAATATTTGGAAATGGCAAAAAAATTGGGTTTTGAAGCGCAGGACATTCCGGAATTTTTGGGTCTTGCATACGCTTCATACGGCGATTACAGAAGCAGCGTTGCGGCTTTTACGCAGGCTTTCACTCCGGGAAAACCCGCATCGGACAATTTGCTTTTGTCGATTGCGCGTTCATATATTGCCATGGGCGAATTCGGCATGGCGTTCGGTTATCTTCAAAATTGCGTGGAGACGTCTCCCGATTCAAGATCGGTTGTAATGTCAAGACTTCTGTTAGCTGAAATATACGTCAACAACGGCGAATATGACAACGCGGAAAGCCAATACGCAAAAATTTTGGAAACTTCGGGAGAGAATGCGGAAGTTCGTTTTCAACTGGGCGAGCTTTACAACATGAGGGGAGACACAACAAGAGCGCGTTCCGAATGGAGAATGGCATATAGACAGGATCCGTCTCATGCGGGAGCAAGAGCGCGGCTCAACATATAAAGGAGTAAAAAATGTTTGGCAACATTTCGTCTGATTTTGGAATTGATCTTGGAACCTGCAATACCCTTATTTACATAAAGGGCAAAGGCATTGTATTGAATGAACCGTCTGTTGTTGCGGTTGAACGCGGCACAAAAAGAATTGTTGCGGTCGGCGCAGATGCCAAACGAATGCTTTGGAAAACTCCTGAAAACATTATTGCAATTAGACCAATGCGCGACGGCGTGATTGCGGATATCGAATCGACCGAAAAAATGATTCGCTGTTTTATCGATCGCGTTTTTCCGCGTTATCGTTTTGTAAAACCGAGAATGGTAATTGGCGTTCCTTCCTGCATAACGGAAGTTGAAAGGCGCGCAGTCGAAGAAAGCGCATATAAATCTGGCGCAAGGGAAGTTCGCGTAATAGAAGAATCGCTCGCTGCCGCAATCGGGGCGGACATCCCGATTAGGGAACCTGCAGGACACATGATTTTGGACATAGGCGGCGGCACAACCGAGATTTCCGTCATTTCTCTGGGCGGCATGGTTGTAACAAGCGCAATCAGAATCGGCGGAGACGAATTTGACGATTCGATTATCAAACACATAAGAAGCGTTCACAACCTCATTATTGGCGAACAGATGGCGGAAAGACTCAAAATCGAAATCGGAAACGCGTCACCTGACAAAATGATCGACAAAATGGAAGTAAAGGGCAATGATGCGATAACAGGTCTTCCGCGCCGTTTGGAAATCGATTCTGTGGAAGTAAGGGAAGCCCTGCGCGATCCTGTTACGCAAATTATCGACGAAATAAAAACCGTATTCGGAAAAACTCCGCCCGAGCTTGCCGCGGACATCGTGGATCGCGGAATTGTAATGACAGGCGGCGGTTCTCTTTTAAGGGGACTGGACAAACTGATACAAAAAGAAACCGGGGTTCCCGCAATCATTGCGGAGCAACCCGAGATTTGCGTTGCGCTTGGGGCCGGCAAATATTTCGATTACATAAAAGGCGCAGATCTTACAAAGAATATCTATGACAGATTGAACGGTTGACGATATGGCTCGTGGTGGAAGAGGGAGAGTTCCGGGCGCACAGATTAATTCGTCTGTTTTTGTATTTGTTGTTTTGATAATCGTCTCTACAGTCATGCTGCTTCTCTCCAGCAGCAACTTCATGCACGGCGTAAAAAATGCGGGACTTTCAGTCTTTTCGGGAATCAGGGGAGGCATTTATGAAGTCACTTCCTTTGTTTCCAGAACAGTACTTTCAATCGGCGAACTTTCCGATTTGCGAAAAGAACATGCAGACCTTTTAAGGCAGTTGGATCGCTTTGAGGAACTTGAACGCAGCAACGCGGAAATTTATCAGGAAAACGTAAGACTTAAGGAACAGCTTGAATTTTCCAGAACGCTTCGTTACAGGCGAATCCCCGCTCAAATTTCGGGGCGCGACCCCGACAATCTTTTTTCCGCAATTGTAATAAACAAGGGAAGTTTCTCGGGCGTTTCGGATAACATGGCGGTTGTGGCATGGCAGAACGGAACGCAGGCGCTTGTCGGAAAAGTTGTGCATACAGGCGTTTTTGAAAGTCTTGTTCTGCCGATTTTTGACATGAACTCTCTTGTGTCAAGCCGTCTTTCCGTTTCGCGTTTTGAGGGAATCATCGAAGGGCAGGGCAATTCGGAAACACCCTTGTTAATGCGTTTTGTTCCGCGAAGGGCAAGAGAGGAAATAAATATCGGCGATGTAATCATAACAAGCGGTATGGGCGGAATATTTCCCGCAGGCATAAACATTGGAAGGGTAAACGGGGTGAACACTCTTGAGTACGAAACCACATTGGAAATAGAAGTTACTCCGATGATTGATTTTTCCAGACTTGAATATATTTTTGTGATTGAATCCGAAAATCTTGATTTTGTAACAGGACAGGAAAATGACTAGAAGCGTTGTATGGACAGTTTTATTCGGCGTAATTGCGGGCATTTTGCAGTCCGTAGTCCGCGAAAGAATTCCGTTTTTAAAAATAGTTCCCGATCTTGCGTTATGCGTAATTGTTTTTTCGGCTTATGTAAACGGAACCATGCCCGGGCAAATCGGAGGATTCTTTTCCGGTTTGCTGCTTGATTTTCTGTCTTTTGCGCCTTTGGGCCTTAATTGCCTGACCCGCACCATAATCGGCGCTTTGGCGGGGCTTTTTAAGGGCGCGCTTTTTTTGGACATTATTTTCATGCCTGCAATTCTGTGCGCTCTTGCAACAATTATAAAAGCCCTGATAGTGCTTTTGCTTCATCTGCTTATAGGACCCGCAATACCGCTTGTGTACCTGCACACTCCGTCTGTTTTTTTAATAGAGCTTGGACTTAATGCGGTTTGCGCGCCTTTGATATTTTTATTGTTAAGAAATTTCAAACCGATTATGGTTGGGCGCGGCAAATAATGCATGAAGATCAGGAATCCAGAATATTCATTTTCAGAATCATTTTGATAATTGTTTTTGCATTGTATACGGTAAGACTTTTCAGTTTGCAGATAATTTCAGGCGACATTCATCAAAGGGCCGCGCAGGAAATTTCAAGAAGAACTTATGTCATTCCCGCGCAAAGAGGCGAAATTTTTGACAGGAATTTTACGCGTCCGTTTGTCATAAACAGGGACACTTTTGCAGTGACATTAACCCCGGCAGAAATTCCGCGCGGCAGAATGGAAGAAATCATTGGCGCAGTGTCCGGCATTTTGGGCGTATCGTCGGAAGAAATAAGGGGAAAACTTCCAAGCCAGTACCTGCAGCAGTATCAGCCGGTTGAAATTGCAGCTAACGTTCCGTTTTCGCTTATTTCGGCTTTGGCGGAAAGAAAAAACATGCTGCCCGGCATTTCGTGGCATATTAAACAGGTAAGAAACTACATAAATGTCGGAAGTCTTTCCCATATTTTGGGTTATGTGGGTGACATTACCCGCGCAGAGCTTACAACGCATTACAATTTGGGTTATCAGCAGGGAGACATGATTGGCAAATCCGGCATAGAGCGGCAATATGACGAAATATTGAGGGGAAAAAGAGGCAGGGAGACAAGAACTGTCGATGTCAGGGGAAGGCGCATAACGGGGCAGGAAAACATAATTAGGGAACCTCCCGAGATGGGAAGAAATCTTGTTCTTACAATCGACAACGACCTGCAGACGCTTGTGGAAAAGGCAATGGGTTCCAATACGGGCGCTGCAGTTGTAATAAGGCCTTCTACAGGCGAAGTTTTGGCGATGGTTTCGTATCCCTGGTATGATCCAAACATATTTACTGACGGAATAAGTTCTGATTTCAGGGCTCTTCTGGACGATCCTGAAAAACCGCTTATCAACCGAACAATTCAATCGAATTATCCTCCGGCTTCAACTTTTAAGATCATTTTGTCAACCGCAATTTATGCGGAAAAATTGTTTTCTCCCGATCAGATTATTAGATGCGACGGCTCCATTAATTACGGCGGAAGACCATGGCATTGTCATGAAAGGCGGACAGGACACGGCAGGGTGAATTTAAGAAGGGCGTTAAGCGAATCTTGCAATATTTATTACATGACTGTCGGAAGGGATTTTGTAAGGGAAGAAAGAATCATAAGTTATGCAAGAGATTACGGATACGGATCCGTTACGGGAATAGATCTTCCCGGCGAAATATCGGGACTGATTCCAACGCCGCAATGGAAAGAACAGCGTTTTCACGAAAGATGGCAATTGGGCGATACAATGAACATCTCAATAGGGCAGGGCGACACTTTGGTCACTCCGCTCCAAATGTGCAATTTGGTCAGCATGATTGTGAATAACGGAAAGATTTACAAACCTCATGTATTGAAAGAAGTGCGCGATCCTGTAACAAACGCGATTGAAAGCGTTGTCAATCCGCAAGTGCTTCACGAAAGCGCACTTCCTCCGTCTGTTTTTGAATCCATCAGGCAGGACATGAGATCTGTCGTTACGCACGGAACGGCTTTCAATTTGCGGCAGATAGAAACTGCCGGAAAAACCGGAACTGCGCAGTTTGGTCTTGCCGATCGCTGGCATCTTTGGTATACGGCATACGCCCCTTTCAACAGCACAAACAACGATGATAAAATTGCGGTTACGGTTGTTTTGGAAGCGACAACGTATCAATCCGGCTCTCCTTCGGTTATTGCTTCCGTTATTTTTCAGGGGTATTTCATGAATCAGGATTTTGAAACGGCCGCAAGAACATTGGGGCTTTGGCATTTATTGCAGGCAGGAGACAGATAAATGAACATTAAAAGCATTTTGGGAATTGATTATCTTCTTCTGCTTCCTGTCCTGATTCTTCTTGTTATGGGAGTTCTCTTTATATATTCCTCGGGCGTAAACTCGGACGGAATTCTTGTTTCCAGGGAATACATAAGGCAAATTGTCTGGGCATCGGCAGGTTTGCTGATTACAATTGTACTTTCCCTGATAAATTACAGAAGATTCTACAATTTTGCAATTTACATATATGTCATTTCCCTGGTTTTGCTTTTATACACATTGTTTTTCGGGCATGTTATCTATAACGCAGCCAGATGGATTAGGATAGGTTCGTTTGGTCTTCAGATGTCGGAGTTTGTAAAGATTTCCGTCATTATCATGCTTGCAAGATATCTTGCGGATACCGATCGCAACAAGGAAGCGTTTTCGCGGTTTATTATAAGCTGCGCAATAGGATTCCTGCCCATGCTGATTGTTTTGCTTCAGCCGGATCTTGGAACTGCGCTTGTATATATTGCAATTCTTATAACAATGCTTTTATTGGCGGGCATTAAAATGCGTTATGTGCTATTTATGGTATCATGTATGGCGCTTACCGGCATTTTTTTGGTTCTTCCGCTTTGGCAGGAATACATTTTCAGAAAACCCCTTCCTTTTCTTGTTGTTCTTACAAATTTGCGCATCGTTGCAATTACGGTTCTTTTTTTCATTGTTATTTCGGCAATCGCGGTTTTTGGATACATCAAGTTCAAAAAAAGATATTTTTACTGGATTGTTTTCATTTCCACAATAGTGATATTCTCCATTGGCGCATCCTATTTGGCGCGTGAGATTTTGCGTCCCTATCAGATAATGCGCCTGATTGTATTTCTTGATCCTTCCGTTGATCCGCGCGGAGCGGGATGGAATATCATTCAATCCGTAACGGCGATAGGAGCGGGAGGTTTTACCGGCATGGGATTTCTTCAGGGAACGCAGAGTCATTACCGTTTCCTGCCCGAGCAAAGCACGGACTTTATTTTTTCGATTTTTTCGGAAGAAGCGGGATTTTTGGGAGGTCTCTTTGTATTCGGACTCTTTTTGCTGATATGCAACAGGCTTTTTGTAACAATGAAAATAACAATAGATCCGTTTGCAAAATATTTCTGCGCGGGGCTTGCGGGAATGTTCAGTTTCCATTTTATCATTAACGTTGGCATGACAATGGGCATAATGCCGATTACCGGCCTTCCGCTTGTTTTCTTGTCGTACGGCGGTTCGTCCGTCATGACATGCATGATTGGCATAGGCATTGTTTTAAGCATTTTTATAAGAAGGTATAATCGTTGACATACGTTGATCCTGTTTTGGATTTGGGCCCTCTTTTGTTGAATGTTGAAAAACCCGGACGTTACGCAGGCGGAGAATACGGGATTCTTGCAAAAAGAAACGGGGATTTCAACGCATTGATTGCATTCCCCGATCTTTATGAAATAGGAATGGGAAATCAGGCATTAAAAATAATTTATAACAGAATGAACAGCATCCCGGGCGTTTCATGCGATCGCGCATTTGCGCCCGCTCCCGATTTTGAAAAATTGTTGCGTGAAAACAATATGCCGCTTTACGGACTTGATACGGGCATAAGCCTTGCCTGTTTGGACTTGTTGATGTTTACGCTTGGATACGAACTTGGCCTTAACGGCATTTTAACCATGCTTGATGTCTGCGGCATTCCGTTGCATGTTTCGGACAGGAACAATTGCAAATATCCAATAATCATTGCGGGAGGACCTGCCGTTTCAAATCCGCATCCGTATTCTGCGTTTATCGACGCATTCTGGATGGGGGAAGCGGAAGCGGGATTTTTTGAGCTTGTATCCGATTTGGCAAAATCAAAAAAAGAAGGAAAGGGAAGGGAAGATCTTTTAAAAACAATCGGCGAGCATCCCAATATTTGGGTAAAGGGCAAGAAAAACGCCAAACGCGCAATCATGAAAAATTTCCGCGATGACAATTTTCCCGCATGCATTTATCCTGTTCCGAGCATGAAGACAGTTCAGCATCACGGCTCTCTTGAAATAATGCGCGGCTGCCCCAACGGATGCAGATTTTGCCATGCCGGTTTTTGGTACAGGCCTGCAAGGCAAAAAAATGCGCAAAAAATTCATGACGAGGCAAACGATTTGGTTGCAAAAGCCGGCTGGCAGGAAATCAGCCTTTCTTCGTTATCGTCGGGCGACTATGACAATATAGACAAACTGATTGACAATTTGAACGTCCAATTCAAGGACAGGCACGTTTCCTTTCAGATGCCTTCGCTTAAAGTTTCAAGTTTTGCCATTTCCATTTTGGAAAAAATTTCCGTCACAAGAAAAAGCGGCCTTACATTTGCGGTTGAAACGCCGCTTGAGGCATGGCAGCTTTTTATCAACAAGGAAGCAAGCGCCGATTCTGTCATTGCAATAATCGAAGAAGCGCGAAAAAGCGGCTGGAAAGGAGCCAAGTTTTATTTCATGATTGGGCTTCCCAAAGGGACAGAAAGCGGCGAACAGAAAAACGAAGAGGAAGAAATAGTCAAGTTCATTTCCGATATCGGCAGACGGACGCGAATGCATTTTAACATAAATGTCGGGATTTTCATTCCAAAACCGTTTACGCCATTTCAGGCGGCGGCGCAAATGAACAGCGAAGATGCAGAAAGAAAACTTGCTTTCATAAAATCCAAATTAAAGCCGCTTGGTCACAAGGTTGGCGTTTCAGATTCCTTGATTTCCAGAATCGAGGGCTTGTTAAGCAGGGGAGACGAACGATCGGGAATCCTTTGCGAAGAGGCATGGAAGGGCGGCTCAAGGCTTGACCCGTGGAGCGAATATATTGACAGAAACAAATGGCTGGACATTTTGCAGGAAAACAGGGAATATGCCGATTTAGTCCATTCGGGGAAAGCCATGCCGTGGACAGGGATTGATTCCTGCATAAGAAATGAGTTTATAAAAGAGGAATCGGCAAAGAAAGACAGAACGCCGTCGTGCAAGAAAAAGTGCGGCAATTGCGGTGTCTGCGATGCATCAATGATCCCTGTCAAAGAAATATTTGTTAACCGCGAAAAAGATACGGTTAACGCTAGAATTTCCAATAAATGCGATCCGGACATATACCGGGTCATATTCGAATTCGCCAAGGAAGGAAGCGCGGTTTTTCACGGACATTTAAGCGTAATTGAGGTTTTTTCGATGGCGTTCAGGAGGGCCGATATTGCAATAAATTATACACAAGGGTTTAATCCGCTTGCAAAGATGGAATTTGCGTCTCCCTTGACGACAGGAATCACGGCCTTTTGCGAGTATGCGGCAGTCGATTTTTCCATGGAGGTAAACCCTTTGGTTTTTGCCGAAAAGTTAAACAAGGTTATGCCCATTGGGATTACGGTAAAACAAGCCGAATGTTTTCACATAAAAAGCGGAGAGAAAAAACATTCATTGTCGTCCCTGTTATGGGGTTTTTCCTATGAAGGCAAGGAAGGAATCGATTTTGTAAACGCCAAACAGGAAAAAGCGTACAGGCAAAACCGCCTTGAAAACGATTTGAACTCGTTGTTTCATTTAAGGCGAAAAGAAACTCTTGCGCGTAACATAATGAACGAAAACGGCGAATGGGCTTCATATTTTGACGTATACAATCATTTGTACGGCAGATGAACTTTGGTAGACAGAATACGCATTATGAATAGTAGTTGGTACAGAACTCCGGATACGGGGAAACGGATGTTTTGCGCTAATTTCTTGCAGGAAGCATGAAAAGCCCGACATGGGTCGGCTTGCTGTAGATTGACGCAAATGTTTCGTAATTATAGCCTATCGCAATTACATACATCAAAACAAAAGCGTTGCGGGGCTGCAAATTTTCACCGGACGACGGTATGAATACGTCTTCATTGATCCTTACGGGTTCATTTGAATAAGAAGCGTTAAGCTCGGACGTATTAAGAAAAAAAAGACTGTTTGCAGGAAGATACGATTCCATACCGCTATACCTTAAAAGGCTTACGGGCGGATCGTTGTTGACGATTATTACAGGATTGAAATAATCTGTCGGGTGAAAACTTATAAATGTATTGGCATTGTCATTAAGGTAATGCGTCACTCCCGTTGGTTTGTCGTATTCCAAAAGATAGAAACCGCGGCTTGAAAATGTGTTCAAATCCGAAAGCGTCAAAGTTGTCGTAGGATTGCAAAGACTTAAAAAATTCTGATAGTCGCTTTGCAAGGTGCTGTTGACAAGATGATATTGGGAAGGCGTAATGGAATTGCCTGTAAAATCGCTTATATAAATTTTATAAACGATGATATACCCGTCTGCAAACGAGATTGAGGACATTGACGGAAGCCTTAGCTCAACTCCCGAAAGTGATGAAGACAGGATATCGATATCCTGAACCTGCGGAAGGTAATAAAATTCCAAAAGTCCGCAGGCGGCAAGACCAAAACACAGGATAATTGCAAAAATGCATTTTAGGAAAACCTTCATCTTACCTCAATTGCAATGATTCGGCTCCGGGCAATATTCTGCCAGTTATCCATCTGAGGCCAGTTTGACAAAACAGCCCTGTAGCTTTCTGTCGCCGAAGGATAGTCTTCCAATTTTTCATACAACCTTCCGATTGACAATTGGGCGCGCGGAGCCGCAGGAAACTCGAATTTATGGGCAATGCACTGTTTGTAAAGTTCGATTGCCTCTTCGTATTCTTCCATTTCTTCGCTGACTGCGGCAGCCTGAAACAATGCAATTGGACCAATATAGGTTTTGGACCCTACCCTTGCCGCTTCCTGCCACAGCTCTTTTGCAGGCTGCCATTCCTTTCTGTATGTGTAAATTTGTGCCGCCAAAGACAATGCTTTTCCGCCCGAAAACCCTTTGGTTTTGCTGCCGAAATCCTTGAGTTCTGCGAGCAATTCTTCAATCTCGTCGGATGTTTCGCCCGCTTCAATCAGTTCGTTAAGGTCGATGAACTTTTTGTTCAAATCCTCGACTGCTGCAATATCCCTTCTGTTTACGGATTCGCTTATTGCATAATATGCAACAAAGCCCAGAAAGGCGACTGCCAGAATACCGATTGCAACAAATATTCCCGTTCTGTTCTTTTGGACAAAATCGTTGATTTTATCCCCAATACCCGTTCTTTCTTTTTCGTTTTGCATTTTTACTCCTTGGGTGTTATATTCAGCTCTTTTATCAATCTTGACAAATAAGTGCGCTGTATGACAAGTGCCCTGGCGGTCTCTGTTTGGTTCCAGTTGTTTTCCTCCAGCACTTTTGAAATGAAGTTGGTCTTAAAAACATTGATGGCAGTCTTCAAATTGCGTTCCGTAACCTCCGCGCTTTCGCCCGATTTAAGAAACAAGTCTTCCTTCCCTATCCATTTGTTTCTTCCGATTACGCATGCCCTTTCTATGCAGTTCTGAAGCTCGCGGACATTGCCGGGCCATGAGTGCGAAAGCATTGTTTCGAGCGCATCCTGCGAAAACCCGTCAAAATGCTTTTTTGTTTCGCGCATGAAATTTTTAAGGAAAAAATGCGCAAGCTCCGCCACATCTTCCGGGCGCTGCCTTAAGGGCGGAATGTCGATTGGAAACACATTCAGGCGATAGTACAAGTCCTGCCTGAATTCGCCTTTTGCCACCTGAGCTTCCAAATCCCTGTTTGTTGCCGCAATTATGCGCACATTTACGCTAACGGTGGTATCCGATCCCACCTTTTCGAATTTTCTTTCCTGAATTACGCGCAAAATTTTCGCCTGAAGCGAAAGCGGAAGATCGCCTATTTCGTCAAGAAAGATAGTTCCTGTATCTGCAAGTTCAAAACGTCCTTTTCTGTTTGCAATTGCGCTTGTAAACGCGCCCTTAACATGACCGAACAGTTCGCTTTCCAAAAGTCCTTCGGGGATTGCCGCGCAGTTTACCCTGATAAATGGAAAGGTGCTTCTTGCGCTTTTTATGTGTATCTGCTCGGCAAACAGTTCCTTTCCCACGCCGCTTTCTCCAAGCAGAAGAACGGAAGAATCGGTTTTTGCCACCCTGTCGATTATTTCCATTCTCTCAAGGATAACGGGGCTTTTGGTGATAATCGTATGATATTCGTTTTGGATTCTGTTTTGCAAAACCTGAATCTTGCTCTGCGCCTCTTCGATGTTTTTTGCGTTTACAATCGAAATTGCGGCCTGATTTGCAAAAATTTCCAGCCACTCTATATCTTCCTGAGTAAAGCCTTCGTCATCTTTTTTGTTTATCACTTCCAAAACGCCTATGCAGTCGTCTTTTATTCTCATGGGAACTGCCATGATTGTTTTGGATTTGTAATTTATTTCTTCGCCGATTACGCTTAAATGGCGCTTGTCGTTTTGAACGTCGTTTACAATAAGCGATTTGTTTTTTTGCGCAACCCAGCCTGCAATACCCTCCCCCAGTTTTACAGTGTATTTTTGAACCTCGGCGCCTTTGGAACCAAGCGCGACTTCAAAACTGAGAGTGTTTTTGTCTTTGTCCATCAACAAAAGCGAAGAAGCTTCGGCTCCGGAAAGGCGCGTTGCGGATTCCATTATTCGCGTCAAAAGACTGTTAATGTCCTTATAATTTGAATTTATAAGAGCGTTTATCTCGATTAGAGTATGAAATTTAATTACATCGATCTTCGACAGCATGGCCGTCCCCTATCAATCTTCGGATGATGAGTTCTTTGATTTGAGGATAGCTCCAAGAGTATATGTGGAATCGGAAGATTCTTCGCCTGTCATATAACGGGAAATTTCTTCTCTTTGCACTTTCTTCTGATAATCGCGAAGCGAGAACGCAACCTTCTGCTTGTCGCTGTGCACTTCAAAGACAACAGCCTTAAGCTTGTCGCCAACCTTGTATTTTTTAAGGGCTTCATCCGGGTCTTCGTCGCGGTTTTCGACAAGATTTGTTTTGTGAATAAGCCCTTCGATGCCGCCCGGGATGCGCAGGAACAATCCAAAATCGGTGATTGAGGCGATTTCGCCTTCCACAGGGGATCCCGGCTTGTAATTGTCGTTAAAGTCCTTCCACGGGTCTTCGGAAAGCTGCTTGATTCCAAGTTTGATGTTTCTGCTTTCCGCATCGATGGAAATAACCATAACTTCGATTTCCTGACCTGCGGCAAGACCGAAGTTCTTGCCCTTTCTTGTCCATGACATGTCGTCCGCATGAAGGAATCCGTCGATGCCTTCTTCGAGTTCGATAAACGCGCCGGCATTTGTAACCTTGACAACTTTGCGCGTAATTCTTGAACCGACCGCGTATTTTTTCTCGATAGCTTCCCACGGATTTTCCTGCACCTGCTTAAGGCCAAGCGAAACGCGTCCCGCCTGAAGATCGTAACCCAGGATCATGCATTCGACCAAGTCGCCCGGTTTTAGCATGTCCTGCGGTTTTTGAACTTTCTTTAACCATGAAAATTCCGAAATGTGCGCAAGTCCTTCGATGCCTTCTTCAAGTTCGATAAACGCGCCAAAATCCGTAAGCTTTGTTACCTTTCCCTTTACGATATCGTTTACATGATATTTTTCTTCGAAGTGAACCCAAGGATCATCGGAATAGTGCTTTAGGGAAAGATTGATTCTTTTTTCCTGACGATCGATTCTGATAACCTTTAATTTTATTTCCTGACCTTTTTTTACAAAGTCCTTTGGTCGCGTAACGTGTCCCCAGCTCATGTCGTTAATGTGCAAAAGTCCGTCAAAACCGCCAAGGTCTATAAATGCGCCGAAAGACGTAAAACTTTTTACAGTTCCCGTAACGTCTGTTCCAATCGGAGTGTTCTCGAAGAAATCCTTTCGTTTGGTGTCAAGATTTTCTTCCATGAATTTTCTTCTGTTGACAACGATATTTATTTTTCCGTCGGAATAAAGACGCTCGACATAAACCTGAATTTTAAGACCGATTATTTTTTCGGGTCTTTCAAGTTTGGTGACATCAGCCTGACTTACGGGAAGGAATGCATGAACGCCTGCGCCCAGGTTTACATCGAAACCGCCCTTAACCTGTTTTTCGACTTTTCCGTCAACGGCTTTTTTATCTGCAAATGCCTGACGCAGATTTTTCCAAAAAAGTTTTGCGTCGGCTTTTTGTTTGGAAACAATCACTTCTCCGTATTTGTTTTCCTTGGCAATCAGGATAACTGAAACAGAGTCTCCGATTTTTGGAATTTCCGAAAATTCCTGAATCGGAATCTTACCTTCCGATTTGTATCCCACATCGATAAATACCTGATCCTGGGTAACCTGGATTACCTTGCCTTCGATGAGCTGACCTTCTTCAAGCTGCTCAAGCGACTTCAGGTATTCTTCCTGTAACTGAGTTTGAATGTTATCTCCGTCTTTTGCCGGACCCGTGTCCGTAGGACTTTCGTCCCTGCGCACTTCCCTCTCTGCCATCTTCATTCCTTATAAGTTAGTCTGTATACTCTTTTAATTTGTCATAAACTTGAACAATGGTCAAGTCACTTGTGTCCAAATATTGCACTCCGGGAGCGATTTTTAAACTGCCTTCGACCTTGTTCCTGTCGATTTCATCCCTCTGTAAAATGGCGGTTTTTATCTCTTCCAAAGACAAATTCGACGTTCCCTGATCGAAACGCCTTTTTGCCCTTGAATCGGCAGAAGCGTCAAGATAGAACCTGTGCTCGGCATCGGGAAACACAACAGTCGTCATGTCCCTGCCCTCCACGACGATATTGCGTCCTTTTGCAAGCGAATGAACAAGAGCGTTTACAATATGCCTTACAGGAACAATTGCGGAAAGCGGCGAAGAGTAACGATCGATTTCGTCTGTATGAAGGAGGGCGGAAACTTCTTCTCCGTTAAGAAAAAGTGCGTTATTTTCATATCGGATATCGACGTTTTTGGCAAATTCTACAACTTTTTCGCTGTTTTTTACATCTATTTTTGCCTTGAGGCAGCCAAGCGTTATTGCCCTGTAAAGCCTGCCCGAATTAATGTAGGTAAATCCCTGTTTCTCCGCAAGCATTTTGGCGATGGTGCTTTTCCCCGACCCCGCAGGCCCGTCAATCGCAATTACCATAAAATATCTCCTTAAAGCATTTTATATTTGTCCACGAATTAACACAGATTTTCACTAAAAAATTCGTGCTAATCCGTGTTAATCCGTGGATAATGTTTCTATCTCCTTGTTTGTTAATGGTCTTGAATTTCCCTGGGGGAGGTCTCCCAAATGAACGGAGCCTATGCGGACTCTTCGAAGCAGGTTGGGATGCAAATGGAAATGCGAAAAGACCCTGCGGATTTCCCTGTTTTTGCCTTCGATTAAAATGATGCGAAGACTCTTTCTGCCTGTTTTTTCGGCAAGCTTTGCCTTGTAAAAAACGCCTTCGATTTCTATACCCGATAAAAATGCGTCCGCCACTTCATCCTGAATAACGCCTGTCGCCTCCACTATATATTCCTTTTCAAGCTCGTTTCTCGGGTGGCTTAACTGGTTTGCAAATTTTCCGTCGTTTGTAAAAAAAATAAGACCGCATGATTGAAAATCAAGTCGCCCGACATTATAAAGACGTTCCGTTACAGGCGGAAGAAGACTTAATGCCAAAGGTCTGCCTTGCGGATCACTTGAACTGCAAATAAAGCCAGGCGGCTTGTTCAATGCAATGTACAGCTTTTTGTTTTCCGGGTTTACAGGTTTGCCGTCAAGAAGAACAATGTCGTTATCTTCAACTTTGCTGCCTTGAGCCGTTACTGTTACGCCGTTTACGGAAACTCTGCCGCAGGCGATTATGTCTTCCGCCGCACGTCTGGACGCAATCCCCGCATGGGAAAGATAAACCTGTAACCTAATATTTGTCTCCCTCAAGCTCGAATTTTTCCGCGTCTATTTCCCCAAGTTTTGGAAGCTCCGAAATCGAACTTAAATGGAACTGCTTTAAAAATTCTTTTGTTGTGCCGTATAAAACAGGACGCCCGGGAATGTCTTTTTTACCCGCTTCTTTTACAAAACCTTTTTCTATAAGGAGGCGTATCATGTTGTCAGCCGACACTCCGCGTATTTTTTCGATTTCCGCGCGCGTAATAGGCTGCGAATACGCAACGATTGCAAGCGTCTCCATTGCGGCGCGAGAAATCTTTGCCTCGTTTTTTTTGCCGTAATGTTCTTTTAAATTATCCCACAATTCGCGCTTGACAGAAATCGTAACTCCGCCGCCGATGCGGGAAATTTCAAAACCGCAGTCAATCGATGCATATTTTTCGCTTAAATTGTCAAGGGCGGCAGTTACCGTTTCTTTCGGGATGCCGCTTTTTCGCGCAATTGTTCCTTCATCGACCGGGTCTCCTTCCATGTATAAAACGGCTTCGACAAGCGCGGT